>CALMUY010000183.1 GCA_937873005.1 uncultured Aeromicrobium sp.
GAGGTCGAACGGGAACGGCGCACCTTCAGAGGGGGCCGAGATGCCTTGCGGGTTGTAGTGGTTGATGCCCAAGAAGTCGAGCGGTTGGCGCATGATTGCGAGGTCGCCGGCTTCGGCTACTTCGGGGTCGATGAGTCCGGCGAGCGGCCACGTGCCGCGCAGGATCGGATCAAGGAACACCTTGTTGTAGATGATGTCGTAGAGGCCGGCCGCATCGATATCTTCTTGACGGCCGCCCACAGGCCAAATGGGCGCATGGTTGTTAGCGATGCCAATGTTTTTGATGCCGTTGGCTCGCATCGCCTGCGTCGCTTTACCGTGCGCGAGCATCAGATTCCATGCCACGTTGAGTGCGTCGAAGCCCAGTTCTTTGCCGGGTGCGTGTTCGCCGATGGCGTGGCCGAGCAGGGTGAAGATGTTGGTTTCGTTGATCGTCATCCAGCGGGTGACACGGTCGCCCAGTTTCTGGGAAACGATGTGGGCGTATTCGGCGAATCGGTCGGTGATGGCGCGGTTTTGCCAGCCGCCGTTGCTTTCGAATACGGCGGGGGAATCCCAGTGGAAGAGGGTCGGGCTGGGTTGGATGCCCTTCTCGAGCAGCGCGTCCACAAGACGGTCATAAAAGTCGAGTCCGCGTTGTTCGATGCGGCTTCCGTCGGGTTGAATTCGTGGCCATGAAATGGAGAAGCGGTAGGCGTCGATGCCAAGTTCGCTCATGAGTTGAACGTCGTCGCGGAATCGGTGGTAGTGGTCGCACGCGACAGCTCCGGATTCACCGTTGAGGACTGCGCCGGGTTTGTCGCAGAAGTCGTCCCACACGGACCGGCCGCGACCGTCTTCGTCGACGGCTCCTTCGATTTGGTAGGAGGCGGTGGAGACGCCCCATACGAAGTCGGGGCCGAACTTTCCGGCGAGGGCTGCGATGTTGTCACTGTTGCTCATGTGAACATCATGCCTCACCTATTGTGATGTGAGTCTCAGCTCTCGCGCGTAGTGAACGACGGCGACGAGTATCACACGATCTGAAGGTGTGGAATTGGCGCAAAATCATTAGGCTCGGTTGGATGCGTGGCTCAGATTTCACGCACGACGCGTGCCGAGGCGGAAAGGAGACAGCAGTGAAGATCACCGTTATTGGTTGTGCTGGCTCGTTCGCCGGCCCTGATTCACCGGCGAGTTCCTACCTCGTTGAAGCGCCCTTCGAGGGCGGCACCTTCCGACTCTTACTCGATGTGGGCAGCGGCTCGTTCGGTGCGTTGCAGCGTCACGTTGATCCGGTTCTTATCGACGCGATCAGCATCTCGCACCTGCACCCAGACCACTGTTTCGATATCAGCGGCCATTACGTTTTCCGCAAGTACCACCCGTCTGGACAGTTGCCACAAATCCCGGTGCTCGCACCCGAGGGAGCTGACTGGCATCTCTCCAACGCGTATGGCACTACCGCCCCCAACGGCATGACCCTTCCGTTCAACTTCCTTCACCACATCGACGGCCAAACCACCACCCTCGGCCCGTTCGCGATCGAATCGAAACTCGTATCGCACCCGGTCCCAACATTCGCAGTGAAGATCTCCACCGCTGATGCTTCGCTCGTCTATTCGGGGGACACCGGTCCGATGGATTCACTCGCTGACTTCGTGCGCGGCACTGATGCGTTCTTGTGCGAAGCGTCTTTCGTCGAGTCAGCCGAGAACCCACCGCATTTGCACTTAACCGGCGCGGAGGCAGGCGCGATCGCCCGAGACGCCGACGTCCCGCTCTTGCTTGTTACTCATATCCCGTCGTGGACTGACCGCGCTGAAGTGCAACGCGATGTCGAGTCGACGTTCTCCGGTGAGTCGGTTCTCGTTTCGCAAGGCGATTCGTTCGACATCTGAGGCGCATGCATCTAGCGCATGGCGGGCATGTCATTTCAAGCTATGCCCCGTAGCCACGAACGCTTCGGCCCGATAGCGTTGGGCCCATGACTCGTGTTGACGGACGCAACCCCGACGAACTCCGCAAGATCACCATCACTCGCAATTGGCTCGACCACGCTCAAGGTTCCTGCCTGATCGAGTTTGGCCGCACCAAGGTGCTGTGTGCGGCTAGCGCAACCGAGGGGGTTCCGCGCTGGCGTAAAGGCTCGGGCCTCGGCTGGGTGACCGCCGAGTACGCGATGCTCCCGCAGGCCACTCATGAGCGTTCTTCACGCGAATCGGTCAAAGGCAAAATCGGTGGGCGCACGCACGAGATCAGTCGACTCATCGGCCGTTCGCTCCGCGCAGTGATCGACTATTCGGCACTCGGCGAGAACACGATCGCAATCGACTGCGACGTACTGCAGGCTGACGGTGGTACTCGCACGGCCGCGATCACGGGTGCGTATGTGGCGCTCGCCGACGCCGTCGCACATTTGCGTGAAGCTGGTGCGCTGCGTGGGGAACCGTTGACCGGATCGGTTGCGGCGGGGGGGGGCGGGGTCGTCAACGGCAGCCCGATTCTCGATTTGCCGTACGTCGAAGACGTCAACGCCGACACCGACATGAACGTCGTCATGACGGGCACAGGCGAGTTCGTAGAAGTTCAGGGCACGGCTGAAGGCGCACCGTTCAACAAGGCTGAACTCGATGTTCTGCTCGACCTCGCAACGAAGGGGTGTGCTGATTTGACGCGCCTCCAGGTCGAGGCTCTTGCACGATGACGACTGTCGTCTTGGCGTCGAACAACGCGAAGAAGCTTGTCGAATTGCGGCGCATCCTTGAGCCGCTCGTGCCGGGTATCGAGGTGTTGGGTCTTGGTGACTTTCCCGCCTACCCTGAACCTGCTGAAACCGAGCCCACATTCGCTGGGAATGCGTTGCTCAAAGCGCGTGCGTGCGTGGCGGCAACCGGCTTGCCGAGCCTCGCCGACGACTCGGGTATTTGTATCGACGAACTCAACGGCATGCCGGGGGTGTTGTCGGCACGCTGGGCCGGCGTGAGCAAAGCCGACGGCGCCGACGCGGCCAACAACCGCCTCGTGTTGGCACAACTGTCCGACACCCCCGATGAACGCCGCACCGCCCATTTCGAGTGCGTGATGGCGTTCGTGACACCCGAAGGCGACGAACATCTCGCTGTCGGCACGATGCCTGGCGTGATCTTGCACGCGGAATCCGGGGTGGGTGGTTTCGGTTACGACCCACTCTTTCGACCCGACGGCAAAGACGTTTCCTCAGCTGAGTTGTCGGCTGAAGAGAAAGATGCGATCAGCCACCGCGGTCACGCCTTACGGCAGATCGCGACGGTCATGGCCGAAGCACTTGCCTGAAGCACTTGCCTGAAGCACGTGCCTGACGCGCTCGCCTGACGTGCCTGCGGCTCGGGGCTAGGATCAAAGCGTGAACTCGCTCGATCCCACTGTCTCCATTGTCGAACTTACGCGCGCGCTCGTTGATATTGAATCGGAAAGCCTCAACGAGGCCGAGATCGCCGACGAAGTTGAACGCGTATTACGGGCGTGCGCGCATCTTGAGGTGGTGCGCGATGGGCACACGATCATCGCCAAGACGAATCTCGGACGCGCCGAGCGCGTCACCATCGCAGGTCACCTCGATACGGTCCCCGAGAACTCCAACCTGCCCGCCCGTCTCGACGGCGACCTGTTGTTTGGTTTAGGCACGTGTGACATGAAGGGCGGGGTCGCGATCGCGTTGGCGCTCGCGGTGGCGATTGCCGAGCCCACCCGTGACGTCACGTGGGTGTTTTATGAGGCCGAAGAAATCGCTGCAATCCATAATGGACTGGGCCGTATCGCCCGCGAACGCCCCGAACTTTTGGCGGCTGATTTCGCGATCTTGATGGAACCGTCGAACGCCAAGGTTGAGGCAGGATGTCAGGGCACGATCCGGTGCGAGATTCGCACACGCGGCGAACGTGCGCATTCGGCGCGCGCTTGGATGGGCCACAATGCCATTCACGATTTGGCACCGGCGCTGGCTGCGCTCTCCGCCTACCAACCAGCCAACGTCGACATCAGCGGCTTGGTCTATCGCGAAGGACTCAACGCGGTCGGCATCAGTGGCGGCATCGCCGGCAATGTCATCCCCGATGAAGCAGTACTGACAGTGAACTTTCGGTTTGCGCCGAACCGCACTGAGGACGACGCCGTCGCGCATGTGCGCGAGGTGTTCGCTGGGTTCGATGTTGATGTGGTTGATTCGGCTCCGGGTGCTTTGCCGGGTCTTGAACGTGCGGCGGTTGCCGGTTTCGTGGCTGCCACAGGGGGGGAAGTGGCCCCGAAATACGGCTGGACTGACGTCGCCAAGTTCACGCTGCTCGGGATTCCTGCCGTGAACTTCGGGCCGGGCGATCCTTCGTTCGCGCACCACGCGGACGAGCATGTTCCTGTCGCCCAGTTGACGCATGCGCATGAAGCTCTCGAAGGGTGGTTAACGGCATGAGCGACCACGAATACATCCAACGGGACCGTGGCGCGATGCGTTTGCGACGCGGCCAAGCACATTTCCAAACGTACGACGAGCAACTTTTCTCCTCAACGGAAGATCCCGATTGGATCCACAGTGATCCGTGGCGCATCATGCGGATTCAGTCGGAGTTTGTGGAAGGTTTCGGCGGTCTGGCGAAACTCGGGCCGTGTATTTCGGTGTTCGGCTCGGCACGCACGAGCGAAGACGATCCGATGTATCGGTCGGCGCGGCGGCTCAGTTCGAAGTTTTGTGCCGCGGGTTTCGGGGTGATCACCGGTGGTGGCCCGGGCATCATGGAGGCTGCGAATCGCGGTGCGAGCGAATGCGGCGGCACCTCGATCGGGTTGGGTATCGAACTGCCGAAAGAGCAGGGCCTAAACGATTGGGTCGATTTGGGTATCAACTTCCGCTACTTTTTCGTACGCAAAACGATGTTCATCAAGTACTCGCAGGGGTATGTGGTGTTCCCCGGCGGGTTCGGCACCTTTGATGAACTGTTCGAGGCGCTCACGTTGAGTCAAACCGGCAAGATCAAGAGTTTCCCGCTCGTCTTGTTTGGTGTTGAGTATTGGACTCCGCTAGTGGAGTGGTTGCGTAACTCCGTGGAGTCTGCCGCGATGATCGATCCCGAAGACGTCGATCGACTCATCATCACCGACGATATCGACTACGCCGTCCAGGTGTTTGTCGACCAACGCGACCAGGCATCGCAGTAAAGTCTCAAGTTCCAGTTCGCGCGAGAAAAATACTCAAGATCGTTATGGCCGCCCCTGGCCTGCAGTGTCAGGGGCCAAACCGCTTTTTAATGATCTTGCGTAGGTAGTCCTTCTGAAGCGCCTGCTTAGTTCGAAAAAAGAACAGATCAGACCGCGAAAGAGCGTTGTCTTCGGCCTTGGCTCGGAGCAATTCAAGTGTGCAGAAAAGATCAGCGGCTTGAAAAAGTCGGTAGTCCTGTGGCTTCACGTTACGGACGTCGACATCAAAGAAGAAGGCGTTAAACACTGAGTTGAGTGTGCGTGTAACTTCCGTCTGGCCGTTGTCGTAGTAGACGATTACTTTCTCGAAAGACAGGAAGTAATCAGCGTTTTCGCGCAGGAACAGCCCCAGTTGGCGAGCCAAAGCACCCTCGAGTTTGAGTGCATCGCCAAACTCTTTCTTCCTGAACGCGAAATGCCGGTAGGTGATCTTGGCCTTCCACGTGAAGGCCATAAACCGGGTGAATATGGCCTTTCGTTCCGCAATTTGCATTCCACGGTAGCTTTCCTCGCCGCGGATGGCCGCTCCCGAGTGCACGACATGCCCGTCGCCAAGGTCGAGGCCCACTAGAGAGTCATCTAGGTCAGCGACCTCGGCGGCAATACTGTGCCGCTGCTCATGGAAAACTAGCGAAAGCACGTAGTATCCCGACTGGGAGGAATCAAAGTGGCCTGACTCGTCGATAAAGATGCTAAGTTCCGCCACGTTCCCCCCGTGAAAATGGAATGGCGGGGGATTACCCCCGCCGCCATGTGGGTCTAGACGTTTCCGCCAACCCAGTAAGTCAACGTTACCACGGAGTCGAACGTGACGCCGTGTAGTCGCGAAACGCGACCAGGCATCGCAGTAAAGTCTCAAGTTCCGCCTGATGGTTTCGGCGTGTCTCGCTGGGAACCGCGCGAAATCCTCATATTCTGACCGCATGTCCAGCCGCACTCTTCCCCGATCGCTGCGCGTTACCTCCGCTGCCATCGTGCTCGCTGTCGCCACACTCGCTGTGGTCACGTCCATTGCCATCGGTACGGTCACTGCCCTGCTTGTTGGTGCAGTCATCGCGCTTTTGTCATGTTTCGGCATCATCACGCTCATGTCCGAAGAGATTCGTGACTTGCGTCGTCGGTGGGCCCACGATCGTGTTGTTGATGCGCGTAAGGCTGCGGATCGCCAGAGCGAAATTCTTCGCGCTGAGGAGTCGTTCCGACAGGCCGTCAGCCAGCGACTGCGCGCCAACCAGGCCGAAATCGAGCAACTTCGCGAAGATCTCATCGCGGGCAACGCTCAGATCGATGTGCTCGAAGAGCGTCTCGCCACCGAGCAAGAACTCACCGCCCTGTTCGGCTTGCGTCCTGAGATCGATCCTGAGATCGTTTCGCCTTCGGTTCATGTTGATGCCGAAGTCATCGAGCATTTGCGTAGCGCCTAATTCGGCCCAAACGCCTAATCTGACCCAAACGACTTCGCTCCACGCGTGTGGGGGATAATAGACAAGGCTCACATTCTCTGTGAGTTCCGTGACGAGAGGGATTGTGATGGCGGCTCAGAAGCCTCGTAGTGGCGACGGACCCATGGAGGTCACCAAAGAGGGACGCAGCATCGTTATGCGTGTACCCCTTGAAGGCGGCGGTCGCCTCGTCATCGAAATGAATGCTCAAGAAGCTGCCGAACTCGGCGGCCTGCTTCAAGCAGTCTGAATCAGCCTGATGTTTGGCCTAGCAGTTCGCTGGTCCCTTGAAGGCGCTTCGCCTCAGACCGAACAAGACTTGCGCGACTATGTCGCGAACGAGTCGTATGCGAACTTCGCTCAACTAGCGAACTTGCATCAAAAGACTTGGCGCATGATTCCGGGCGAATACTTCGAAGGCATCTATGTGTTCACCTCGAGTGAGGCGCGTGCCGCGTTCCAAGTCGACTTCACGCCACGCGTGGGTCAAAGCAAAGTCTCGATTCTGATTGGCTCTGAGCCGTTCAACATTGAACCGTTCGAGATTTTGGCGCTCGTTGAGGGGCCGGAAGGTTTCCGCGCGGCCCCTCGCTTCGAGGCCTGACCCCCCGCACTTAAGCCGCACTCACAGTGCTGGCTGGGGCTTGTCTTGAACTGTCTTGAATCGAGTCGGCTGCTCAGCCGGCCGTACGCACAGCCAGCAACCCATCGCCGACGGGCAAAACGACACTCGTGAGTGTTTCGTCTGCGCTGATGCGTTCGATGAGTTCGCGAATCGACGTCGTTTCTGGGTCGCGTTGCGAGGGATCAGCTACGCGATCGTGCCAGAGAGCGTTGTCGAAAATGATCAATCCGCCAGGACGCGTCAACCGCAAGGCTTCGTTGAAGAACTCGCTGTATTCGGTTTTTTCGCCATCGACGAACACGATGTCGTAGCCGCTGTCGATCAGACGGGGCAACACTTCGAGGGCCGAGCCGGTGATGAGGCGGAAGCGTGTTGCCGGGATGCCGGCTGCTTGGAACGCTTCACGTGCGAGGCGCTGGTTTTCGGCCTCGAAATCGACTGAGGTGAGGACGCCTTCAGTGCCCATGCCGCGCAAGAACGCCAACCCGGACACACCCGTGCCGGTGCCGATTTCTGCGACCGCTTTCGCGCCGATCGCGGCGGCGAAGAACTCGAGCGCAGCGCGCGCTCCGGGAAGAACAGGGACGACGCCTACGGTTTGGGCGTTGCGGCGGGCTAACGCGAGGTGGTCGTCTTCAGGGGAATGGTTCTCGGCGTAAGACAAGCTGTCTGAGGTGGCCATCGTTGTCCTTCAAGAAAGTTTCGAGTGTGCGAGTCCAGACTAACGGCAAAAGGGCACCGGATTGGGGACAAACTCGTAGGCTTTCTCGAGTTACTGGTTGCGTGGGTGCGAGCGCGGATTCTCTCGGCACAAAGTCAGGTTCTTCTGGGCTTTTTCTCAGGAAGTCACGAAAGACTGCCGGTATGACTGCCGAAGTGGAATCCACCTGGCCCTCACCTGAGGAACTGTATGAACAGTATTTCCCTCAGGTCTTTCGCTTGTCGTTGCGTTTGACCGCGAACCGTAGCGACGCTGAAGATCTCGCCCAGGAGGTGTTCTTGAAACTGCTCAACACCCGCCCGGCCGACATGTCTGGCTCAACCGCCGGTTGGATTCACCGCGTCACCACGAACCTTTTCCTCGACGGCGTGCGCCGCAAAAAGCGCCGCCCCGAGACGCTGATCGGTGAACACCACGACTTCCTCGTCAGTCGTGAGCCGTTGCCTGATTCGTTCGTTCACGATGCGGCGTTCGATCCCGATATTGAAGCAGCACTCGCCGCGATCCCTCACAACATGCGTATTGCCGTGATTTTGAGTGATGTTGAACAGTTGAGCGCCGAAGAGATCAGCGCGGCGCTCGGCATCAAAGTCGCGACGGTACGAACGCGAGTCCACCGCGGGCGCGTGCAGTTGCGTAAGGAACTTGCACACCGTGCGCCCAAAGACGGCCGCACGCGCGTGGGTGGGCCGGCTCAGGTCGCTTCGTCGTCGTAAGGTGCCTTTGTGCCGTCAGCGAGGTAGGTGTTCTCGGTGATGGGTGCCACGGCTGGTGCAGGGGTGGGGTCGTCGGCTAACGCGTCGCGCACCATTTGCCGCGGGTCGAGTGAACGCAAATCATTCAAACCCAGATCGTTGAAGTCATCGCCGAGTTCTTTACGCAGTTCGGCTTTTGCGTCGGTTGTCATTTTGCGCATCATTTTGACAAACCCGGCCGCTTGTTTCGCTAGGGCAGGGAGTTTGTCGGGCCCAAAGACAATCACCGCGATGATGACAATCGCGGTGATTTCTCCGAACCCCATTCCGAACATGGGGAAAGTCTAAAGCCTGCCGGCGGGGGCGACCCCCCCCTCCCTACCGGCGACCCCCCCCCAGCGGCCGCCCAGGCCCCCCGCAACCCCCCCGGGCCCCCTTGCCGCGCGGGAGACACGGGTGCTGG
>CALMUY010000184.1 GCA_937873005.1 uncultured Aeromicrobium sp.
CCTCGAACCGTACTCGGATGGTTTGCGAGATCGCATCTGGTGGGGCGCAGGTTCGCGGCCAACTGCAGAGTGGGCTGCTCAGATGGGGATGAACATGATGAGTTCGACGCTGGTCACAGAAGATGCCGGCGTCCCGTTCCATGTCTTGCAGGCAGAACAGATCCGCTTATATCGCGAAGCGTGGCAGCAAGCGGGCCACACGTTCGAACCGCGTGTCTCGGTGAGTCGTTCGATTTTCCCGCTCATGGATGACCGCGACCGTGCGTACTTTGGAGTCAACCGCGAGAATCGCGATCAGGTTGGATTCATCGACGGTGGAAAGGCCACCTTTGGTCGTACCTACGCTGAGGAGCCAGACAAACTGGTCGAACAATTGGCGAAGGACGAGGCCATTCAAGCGGCCGACTCGCTCTTGTTGACGATTCCGAACCAGTTGGGTGTCGATTACTGCGCGCACGTTTTGGAATCGTTTGCGAAGCATGTTGCGCCCGGGCTCGGTTGGACCCCGAGCCCCTAGGTCGGAGCCGGAACCGCAGCAGGGGGAACTGTCCGGCGAGGTCCCAGACGCAAGGAATAATTAAGGCATGAGCATAGGTCCACAGCGCGTCAAAATCCGGCCGTATGCAGCCGGTGACGCTAAGGCGGCTTTGGCGATTTTTACGAACGCGATCACCGAAACCGCCACTGCCGACTACTCGCCAGAGCAAATTGAAGCTTGGGCCCGCCCCGGAAAGCATGAAGCAGTGGCGTGGCACCTTGCCTTGCACAAGCGCAACAGTTTTGTCGCGACCGTGAATGGCGAAGTAGCGGGCTTCTCCGATGTCGACGATCACGGTCATGTCGACATGCTTTTCGTGGCCCCCAAGCACCAGCGAAAAGGAGTTGCGTTTCTTCTTATGCGCGAAGCTGAAAGGCGAGCGAGGGGAACTCGCGCGACGAGCCTCACTGTGAACGCGAGCATTACCGCACTTCCGTTCTTCGAAAGCCAAGGCTTCGTCGTTGAGGAAAAGCAAGAAAACGTGAGGCAAGGCGTCATGCTCGTGAGTTATCGAATGCGCAAAGTCCTCGATTGAAAAAGGCTCAAAAGCGAGTGCGTTTGGAGAGCGGAATTAGGCTTGATACATGGCATTTCTCCAGTGGGGTTCCCGGACCAACGAGACGGTAAATGCGTGGGCGTCGAAGGTGGACGGCCCCACTGGGCTGGCGGCACGAGACGCCACTGGCGCGCTCGTTCTTGCTGTTCGAGTCTTGCGCTGGCCAACGCTTTTCCTGCTGGTCATCACCGCACCGATCCTGATCGCAACGGGCCTCATTGCGTGGGTGAGCGACGGTCCGGTAGCAACAATTGCAGCGATTGTGCTGGCCGTGGAGGTGATCGTGTGGGGGGCGTTTTCTTGGCGCAGGCTTCAGATCCTGCGTGCGATTGAGGATCCTGAAGACCTTGCGACTCAAATCGGGGTGGCTGCACAGATGAGCGGGCGGCCGGCCGAAATCGCAGGCGAACTCACGAGCTTGGCGAAACAAGGTGGCGTGAAACTCATGTCCCGCCTTCGCGCAATGTGGTCTAGGAAGGACCCAGACGTTGTGTGGATTCGCACCGTCGGCGACTTGGATCGAGCGCGGTGGTTTTTTCCGCCCACGATCGGACACCCCGCGCTGATGGCGGTGGCGATGCTGTGGCTCGGGCCGGTTTCCGCCGTTGTGGGATTCTTGCTTTTCGTTGCAGCAATCGCCAATTAACCGGCTAGGCGGTCTTGCGAGGCAGCGTCAGTGACGCAAGCGTGAGGAATCCCAAGGCGAAAATCACTTGAACGCCGACTTTGACGAGAAGCTCGCTTGAGACGTCCGACTCAGTGGTGACAGTGTCGAACGCGTCGATCAAGTGACTCAAAGGCAGCATTTCTGACAGCCAGTACAGCGGCGCGACCATCTGATCGCGTGGTACCAGCAATCCGCACAAGAGAAACTGCGGAATGATCGCTAAAGGCATGAATTGGACCGCTTGGAACTCGGTTCGTGCAAAAGCTGAAGCGAGCAGACCGAGCGCGGTTCCGACAATCGAACTCACTACGGCGAGAAACAGAACCCCCCACGGTTGCGCAAGGTCCAGCCCGAGCAGCCATACGCCCACGGCGGTAGTGATCACGGCCTGGACAAATGAGGCAATGCTGAGCGCGAGCGTGTATCCAGCGATCAGTTCACCGCGCCTGATCGGTGTCGTCATGAGGCGTTCGAGTGTGCCTGAAGTTCGCTCGCGAACCATCGTGACAGAGGTGATGAGGAAGAAGATCGTGAAGGGAAAGAGCCCAATCAACGCGGGGCCGATGTGGTTGAAAATATCGGGCCGAGATTCGTATACCCAGTAGAAGACACTGAGTAGTAAAGCCGGCATCACCACGATGAGCGCCATACTGCGGTGGTCGTGAGACAACTGCTGTGCCACGCGCAGTGCTACAGCGAGTGTGCGTTTCATGAGACGCTCCCTTGCGCGAGCCGCACGAACGCCTCATCAAGATCGGAGGTTCCGGCCTGTGCGCGCAATTGTTCGGGCGTTCCGTCGGCCAGAATTGCGCCGTCGCGAAGCAACACAACCCGATCGCATTGAGCGGCCTCGTCCATGACGTGACTCGAGACGATCAAAGTTTTTCCCTCGTGGGCGAGTCGCGCGAAGAGTGACCACAAGTCCGCCCGTAAGACCGGATCTAGGCCAACGGTCGGCTCGTCGAGGAGTAAGACATCCGCACCTGTAACGAGAACCGAAGCAAGGCCGACACGCGCCCGTTGACCGCCGGACATCGTGCTGACAAGTTGGTGGGCTTGTCCGCTGAGGTCGACACGGGCCAGCGCTTCATCGACGTCTGCCGTAGGCCTTCGCGAAAGCGTCGCGAAATGTCGAACGTTTTGGGCAGCCGTGAGGTCGGGGTAGATCGAACCGCCTTGGGTCAGGTAAGCGACTCGCGAGCGGTTGCTTTTCGAGTCGGCTGGTGTGCCAAGCACGCTGACACTGCCGCCAGCGGTGACCTGAACACCCGCGATAGAGCGAATGAGGGTTGATTTTCCTGAACCGCTCGGGCCAATAATTCCCGTAATAGCGCCTGAATCGATCATGAGGCTCAGGCCATTGAGCACGCGTGAACCCCCTCGAGTGACATCGAGTTCGCGTACCTCAATCGCGTCGCCCACGACTTCATTCTTGCACCACGGTGAAGGAATTTCTGCCTGTCAGATCAGGGAGACGAGCCACTGGTCGCGTCGCGTAGGCTTAGAGGGTGACGCTCGATACCGTTGACCTCGCCGCCGATACGCCCGATAACGAACAGCCGTGGGCTGAGTTGGGCCTCAAAGAAGACGAATACCAAGAAATCCGCAGTATCTTGGGGCGCCGTCCTACGAGCGCTGAACTTGCGATGTATTCAGTCATGTGGAGCGAGCACTGCTCCTACAAGTCGAGCAAGGTGCACCTCAAGAAGTTCGGTGAACTTCCGCAAGAGACCCCCTTGGGTAAAACCCTTGCCGGCATTGGTGAGAACGCTGGTGTGATCGACGTCGGTGACGGCTATGCCGTGACATTCAAGGTCGAGTCACACAATCACCCCAGTTACGTCGAGCCGTATCAAGGTGCCGCAACCGGCATCGGCGGTATCGTTCGCGACATTCTTGCGATGGGCGCGCGTCCTGTCGCGGTGATGGATCCTTTGCGTTTTGGCCCTCTCGACGCGCCTGACACGAAACGTGTCTTGCCGAGTGCGGTGGCCGGTATTGGGGGATACGGCAACTGTCTAGGTTTGCCGAACATCGGTGGCGAAGTTGTCTTCGACGACACCTACATCGGGAACCCGCTCGTCAACGCTCTGTGCGTCGGCGTGCTTCGCCACGAAGACCTACACCTCGCGC
>CALMUY010000185.1 GCA_937873005.1 uncultured Aeromicrobium sp.
CAATAGAACCCTCAGTTTAAGAGGGCCCACTGTCCGAAATCCCTAGGCCGCCCACCCACCTAGTCGGTTGTCGGATATGAGAGACATGGTTCACCAGCACAAGCACCCACGCAAGCACCCACTACGGCACCCGCCGAGGCGCATTAAGCCCTCGAATCGACGATTTCGTGCGAATTCCACAAGAGATATCCGGCGCCAATAACGTCACCGGAGCCTTTGTTTCGGCATGGCATTCTGACCGCAGGGTCGGCGCTCATGGCTGCCAACGGCGAGGGGCCCAGCGCGCATGCGCTGGGCCCCTCTGCTGTGGCAGGTAGAGGATTCGATCCTCTGAAGTCGATGACGGTTGATTTAAAGTCAGCTCCCTTTGCCCGCTGGGGCACCCGGCCATTGTCTCCCGCAAAGGGGGGACGACTCGCAAGATTACCTCACCGCCGTAAGGTGGTCTTCACCAGTCCCAGACCACTGCCAAGGAGAAGCCATGGCTGATTCATCCTTCGACATCGTCAGCAAGATCGATCGCCAAGAAGCAGACAACGCCTTGAACCAGGCGCAACGCGAAATCGCCACCCGCTACGACTTCAAGAACACCGGCGCTGCCATCGACTGGAGTGGCGAATGGGGCATCGAAATTACCGCGAACGCAGATGAGCGCGCCCTCGCAGTACTCGAAGTTTTCAAAGAAAAACTCATCAAGCGCGACATCTCGCTGAAGACTCTCGACGCAGACGAACCCCGCCAATCGGGCAAAGACACCAAGATCTCCGCAAGCTTTGGGCAAGGCATCAGCACCGAGCAAGCAAAGAAGCTCAGCAAACTCATTCGCGATGAAGGCCCCAAGGGCGTCAAAGTTCAGATCCAAGGCGACGAACTTCGCGTCACGAGCAAGAAGCGTGACGATCTCCAAGCCGTGATCGCGCTCGTCAAGGGCGCCGATCTGGACTTTGCAGTACAGTTCACCAACTACCGCTGAACCTTCAGCGAAGGTTGAGGCGCCAATAGGCGAACTCGGTCGGCCCTGACTCTGTGCCGATCGTGTGCTGGACGTGCTCTACGCTGTGTCGAACGAAATCGATCGGCACCCGATAATCGGGCGAACTCCACGCGAATGAATGGAACTCGCCAAACTCCCCACACGGATCGCAACCAGCAGGGAGTCCCGCCACGAACTCGCGGTCGATCGTCGCGCCGAGCGCATCTTCGCCCAACACCGCCGCGTTGACCACGACAACCACGCCCTGGATTCCTGACGCGAGATACGCGTCCGCGCATTCTGTCGCAGTCAAGCCTTCCAACGGTGTCACCAACTCAAGGCCAGCGGAATCACAGAGCGCAATACGGTGATGTCGCGTCCCCGAATGGTCCAAGTCGCCGAATCCGAAAGCGTCGATCCCCTCAGCACGCATTCGGGTCGCGCATGCACGCATGGCTGCTTCGTAATCTTGAAGCTCAGGAGACTCTAGTTTGACCGTCACCAACGGAACTCCCAGCGCATCCGCTTGGGCCCGCAGCAGCAGTTCTGGTACCGCATGCACCGTTGAGAGCGAATTGGGACCGTAGACGTTTGTGACCAAACACGCCAATTCGAAGCTTTCGTCCGCCAACAAACGGTGCACAGCATGAGCCGAGTCTTTGCCGCCGCTCCAATGGAATGCCACACGCTTTCGACCCATGGGACAGAGTCTGGCACGCGCGACCGTGGCGCTATGTCTTTGCCACAACGCGCGAGGCGTACGCTCATTTCGTGACCGAGACACGCAGCGGATACGTATATGGGTTCATCGCGTATTTGTCGTGGGGGTTTTTCCCACTGTATTGGCCGCTCTTGGCGCCGGCGGAATCCGATGAAGTCTTGGCGCACCGGTTCGTCTGGTCGTTGGCTTTTTGCCTCATATTGCTCACTGCAGCCAAACTCTGGCCACAATTCCTAGCAGTGCTGCGGTCCCCCAAGAAGCTTGCACTCATGGCTGCAGCAACTGCTGTCATTGCCGTGAACTGGGGTGGCTTCATTTGGGGTGTCACACACGGCTACGTGCTCGAAGCCGCCCTCGGCTATTTCATCAATCCACTCATCACCGTTGCGCTGGGAGTGCTCGTCCTTGGCGAGAAACTGCGTCCGTTGCAATGGCTTGCCATCAGCACAGCCACGTTCGCCGTCATTGTGATGACCGTCGGGCTTGGCCGCCCGCCGTGGCTCGCCTTGGCGCTCGCCTGTTCGTTCGCAGCCTACGGGTTGATCAAGAAGAAAGCTGATCTTGGCACGATCGAGTCTCTATCGGTGGAGACGCTTCTCGCGTTTCCTATCGCGCTAGGGTACTTGCTCTGGCTCGGCGCGCAAGGGTCGCTCGCGTTCGGTCACTCCGGCAATCTCAACACGTGGCTCCTGGTCGGCACCGGAGCCGTCACCGCATTCCCCTTGCTCATGTTCGGGGCGGCCGCAACCCGCATCTCGCTCACGAGCCTCGGCCTGCTGCAGTACGTTGGGCCAGTTGTCCAGTTTGTGATTGGTTTGACGATCTTCAACGAACAGATGCCGCCAAGCCGCTGGGCGGGGTTCGCTCTGGTGTGGATGGCGTTGTGCGTCTTTACGTTTGATGCGATTCGAGCACAACGACGCTCGGCAGAGACCGCCGCTGAACCCACGGTTCTTTAAGACGCACCCAGTAAAAGTCAGGCAATGCGGTTAACGACTCTGTCGCACAGCGCATCTAGCGCATCGCGTGCGGCACCTGTTGGCAAGTCGGCCAACAGCGCCCGAGCGGCTTCGGCCTCACCCAACACGTAATCCCTCGCCTGCTTCAACGCGGTGTGTCCGCGTAGTTCTTCGAGAGTCTTTGCGACGAGCACTTCATCAGTGATCGGGGCGGACAGCCGCTGCTTCAGTTCTGCTTCAGCCGGATCGTCGCTAGTCAAGATGTACAGCGTTGGGAGCGTGGGCACACCCTCGCGAAGATCAGTTCCCGGCGTCTTGCCGGAGTCTTCGGATTCGCTCGCAATATCGATAATGTCATCAGCGAGCTGGAATGCGACACCGATACGTTCGCCGAATGCCAGCAGCGTCTCTTGCACCTCAGCGTTGGCGCCAGACATCTTCGCACCCAAAAGCGCTGACGCTGCAATTAACGAACCAGTCTTGTCGGCCACGACTTGGAGATAGTGATCGAGGAGGTTCTCGCCATCCTTCGGACCGACTGTTTCTTTGATTTGTCCGTGCACCAAACGGGCAAAGGTTTCAGCTTGAATCCGCACAGCTTCGGTACCCAAGTCCGCAACAAGCGCTGAGGCTCGCGCGAACAAGAAATCCCCAACGAGGATTGCCACCGAATTGTCCCACCGCGAATTCGCACTCGGAGCGCCCCTGCGACGAGGTGCTTCGTCCATGACGTCATCGTGGTAAAGCGTCGCCAAGTGAGTCAATTCGACAACGACGCCGGCCTTAATGACGTCCTCATGCTCTGGATCGCCAAACTGCGCCGCCAACACGGTTAAGAGCGGACGGAAACGCTTGCCGCCGGCTTCAAGCAAATGACGGGCCGCCTCGGTGACCATGCCGTCATCGCTTCGAGTGCGCTCCACCAACAGGCTCTCGATGCGTTCAACACCGGATTCGACCCGAACTTGAAGCTGGTCAAGCCCGCTGTCTGCTTCGGTGGTCACCAGCAAGCTCCTTTAGTCGGTCAGTTAGCGGACGAATGCGCCCGCATGCTGCACGAGATCGATCACAACGCCCGGGAATACACCGAAAGCGATCGTTCCGATCACGGTCAACGCAATCACTACGGTAGTCAAGACGCCCGGCAAGGCGACCGTCGGCCCTTCGCCAACTGGCTCGGCGAAGTACATGAGCACAATGACGCGCAAGTAGAAGACCGCCGCGACGGCGCTCATCAGGACGGCGAACACGACCAAAGCCGGCGTTCCTCCAGCCCACGCGGCACTGAATACTGCCCACTTGCCGATGAAACCAGCGGTCAGCGGTATACCCATGAACGAAAGCATGTAGACAGTCACCGCACCAGCAAGCCACGGCGACTGCTTCGCCAATCCTGCCCACTTGGAAAGCTCCGTTGTTTCACCTGACGAATCGCGCACCACCATGACCACCGCAAAAGAACCGATCGTGGCGAGACCGTACGCCAACATGTAGAACAAGACTGCCGAAATCGACGTGACCGATTCAGTGCCCTCGGTTCCCATGTAGGCACCCGAGAAGCCCACGAGGGCAAAGCCTGCGTGCGCGACGGACGAGTAGGCGAGCATGCGCTTGATGTCCGTTTGCGCAATGGCGACGACCGAGCCGATGAGCATCGTGGCGATGGCGATAGCCCACACGACTGGGCGCCAATCCCACGACGCACCGCCGAAACCTACGAAGAAAACCCGCATGAGCGCAATGAACGCGGCCACTTTGGTTGCCGAAGCCATGAACGCAGTGACGGGCGTTGGGGCCCCCTGGTAGACGTCAGGCGTCCAACTGTGGAATGGGGCAGCACCGATCTTGAACAAGAGCCCTACTGCGATCATCGCGATCGAGCCCAAAATCAATGGCTGTGCGTCATCACGAGCGGTAATGGCCGCATTGATCTCGGTCAGGTTCAAACTTCCCGAGAATCCGTAGGCGAGCGCAGCGCCATAAAGGAAGAACGCTGAAGCGAATGCGCCAAGCAAGAAATACTTGAGGGCCGCTTCTTGGCTTATGAGACGCTTACGTCGAGCAAGGCCAGCCAAGACATACAACGGCAGTGACAGCACTTCGAGTGCCACGAACATTGTGATCAGGTCGTGTGAAACCGCGAATAACATCATGCCGACAACGGCGAAGATCGCGAGCGGGAAAACTTCTGTGTGCTCAAGTCGGGCCGCAGTCGCTTCCGCTTCGTCTTTCGAACCGGGAGCATCAGATGCGCGCCCGGTGAACGCACTGAGTCCGCCTTCGTAACTACGTTCAGCAAACAAGAGCATGCTCAAGATGGAGAAAACGAGGATGAGACCCCACGTGACAACGCCCGGCCCGTCGACCGCGACGGAACCGACGCCGCCAATTTGGCCACGAGCGAGCACCGAGCCCTCAGCTTCGGACAAATCAAGGTAGAGCTTGATCGTGGAAGCCAAGCCAGCAAGCAAACCGCCGACAGCCACCACGACTTGCGAAACGAATCGCTTGTCGCGAGGTACGACGATCTCAACGATGAGACCAAGCATCGCTACTGCGAAAACAACGATCAACGGCATGAGCAGTCCGTAGTCGATGGTCGGCGCAGGAATATCTGGCCGGTCCACCACGGCGAGCACACGATCGATGGTGATCATTCGTGAGTTCCTTCCGTTTGCGCGTCGAGATTAATCGTGGCGCGCGGTGCTGGATCTTCAACGCCGACGTGGCTGAGCACAGGTTCAACAACGGGATCGATGACGTTGAGCAGGATTTGAGGCATGAAACCCAACGCAATGATGAGAATCACTGCCGGAGTCAGGGCCGCAGTCTCACGCGAGGTGAGATCGGTAACCCCTTCGGCCTCTGGGTTTAGCGGCCCGTTCATGGTGCGCTGGTAAGTCAGCAAGATGTAGAGAGCCGCCAAGACCATCGCCGAGGCTGCGATTGCGGCCAACGGGATCGAGCGAGCGTAGGTGCCAACGAATACCAAGTATTCAGACACGAACGGCGCAGTACCGGGCAGCGACAAACTCGACAAACCACCAACGAGGAAAATGCCCGACAAGACCGGTGCGATCTTTTGAACGCCACCGAAGTCGCTGATCAGACCCGAACCCCTGCGCGAAACCATCATGCCGGTCACGAGGAACAACACCGCTGTGGAGAGGCCGTGGTTGAACATGTAGAGAATCGATCCGGCCATCGACGTCGATGTGAACGCGAAGATACCCAGCACGATGAAGCCAAAGTGGGACACCGAAGTAAAGGCGATGAGGCGACGGATATCGCTTTGCCCCATGGCCAGCAAGGCACCGTAGATGATGGAAACCACTGCCAACACCATGACGACGGGACTGGCCCATTCGGAGGCGTTGGGGAAGATTTCCAGACACCAGCGAATCATCGCGAACGTGCCGATCTTGTCGATCACGCTCACCATCAAGACCGAGGTGCCTGGCTTTGCCGCTTCAGCTGCGTCTGGCAGCCACGTGTGCAACGGGAACATGGGCGCCTTGATCGCGAAAGCGATGAAGAATCCGACAAAGAGCCACTTTTCAGTGTTCTTAGGAATGTCAAGCGCAGCCAAATCAGCATGCAAGAACGATGGTCCGCCTTGCTGCGTCGAGATCACATACAGGCCAATAATCGAGGCGAGCATGATCAAGCCGCCGACCAGGTTGTAGATCAAGAACTTAACTGCCGCCTTGCTTCGCTTGGCTCCACCGTGCGCACCGATGAGGAAGTACAACGGAACAAGAGTCGCTTCGAAGAAGACGTAGAACAAGAAGACGTCAGTCGCGGCAAACACACCGATCGCGAGTGCCTGCAGAACCAGCATCCATGCGAAGTACGCGTGGGTACGGCTTGGGTCGGGCAAATCATCTCGCCACGAAGCGAGGATCACGATTGGCGTGAGGATCGTCGTGAGCAAGATCAGGACAAGTCCAGTTCCGTTGATGCCAAGCGCGTACCACGCTCCGATGAACGGGATCCACTCATACTTCTCAACGAGTTGAATTCCACCAGAGTTGATATCGAACGCAGCGATCATCGCGAGAGACATCGCCAACGTCACGAGCGACACGCCAAATGCGAGCACCTTGACGTTGCGGTTGTCTTCACCGCGCGGAACGAACATGACCGCGATCGCTCCGAGGAGCGGAACCAAGATCAAGGATGTGAGCATCATCCGAGCGTCACCACCATGAGTGCTAGAACGACGAACGTGGCGCCGCCGAAGATTGCCAATGCATACGAACGAACAAAACCGGTCTGCCAGGTACGCAAGAACGAGGACAGCCCATTGACGCCACCCGAAACGGCGCGTACAGCACCATCAACGACGTTGGTGTCGCCCCAAGTGAGGACCTTGGTCAAGCCCGTCACCGGCTTGACCACAAGAACATCGTTGATCTGGTTTCCGTAGAGTTCTGAGCGACCCGCACGCGTCAGGAAGGAAACGTCTTGATCGCTTGGCGCAACATCAGCCACGTCCTTCTTGCCGTAACTGAACCAGGCGATAGCAACGCCCGCTGCAACGACCAACAACACGATCGTGGTGATGACCCAGATTGGCAGCGGAGGCTCGTGGTGAGCGATCGGGCCGGTTGCCGGTTCAAGCCACTCTTCGATCCAGTGGCCGAGGCTAATCAGACCAGCGAAGACAGACAGTGCTGCGAGCACTACGAGTGGTGTCGTCATTACTGAAGGCGATTCGTGCGGATGCACGCCGTCGCGCCAACGCTTTTCGCCATAGAACGTCATGAGCATCATGCGCGTCATGTAGAAGGCGGTCACGCCCGCACCAATCAGCGTGCCGATCCCGACCCATACGTTGTGGGTGAGCGCGGCCTCAATGATCTTGTCCTTACTGAAGAAGCCCGAGGTGCCAGGGAAGCCCAAGATCGCGAGGTAACCCATGCCGAACGTGTAGAACGTAATCGGCATGGCTTTGCGGAGGCCACCGTAATGGCGCATGTCGACGTCGTCGTTCATGCCGTGCATGACTGAACCTGCGCCAAGGAACATGTTTGCCTTGAACACACCGTGGGTGAGCAAGTGGAAGATCGCGAACGCATAACCGGCAGGTCCGAGGCCTGCAGCCAGCATCATGTAGCCGATCTGACTCATCGTCGAGCCAGCCAAAGCCTTCTTGATGTCGTCCTTCGTGCAACCGATCCAAGCGCCAGCAAGCAGCGTAATCAAACCGACTGCGATCACGACGTTACGTGCGGTTGGCGAAGCGTCGAAGATGTAGTGCGAGCGGACGACCAAATAGACGCCAGCGGTCACCATCGTGGCCGCGTGAATGAGGGCCGACACTGGAGTCGGACCTTCCATTGCGTCAAGGAGCCACGCTTGTAGCGGGAACTGTGCGGACTTGGCGCAGGCGCCGAGCAGCAGGAGCAAACCAAGACCCGTGGCCAGTGAGCCGGAGGCTCCGCCGATTGCTTGGTTGACCGCCGCGATCGAGGTGGTTCCGAAGAACGCGACCATCGTCATCAAGGCCAGTGCCATACCGATGTCGCCAACGCGGTTGATAACGAACGCCTTGGTGCCAGCCTTCGCTGCGCTTTCCTTGTGCTGCCAGAAACCGATGAGCAGGTACGACGCCAAGCCGACGCCTTCCCAACCGAGGAAGAGCACGACGTAGTCGCCGGCAAGCACCAAGGTGAGCATCGCTGCAATGAATAAGTTCAAGTAGGCGAAGAAGCGGCGGCGGCGCGGATCATGTTCCATGTATCCGATCGAATACACGTGGATGAGCGTGCCGACGCCGGTGATGAGCAGGACGAAAAGTGACGACAGGGAGTCGTACGTGAAGACGAAATCTACGCTGTAGTTTCCGGCTTCAAACCACGTTCCAAGTGTTGTTGTTACGGAACGATCGCCAGCCTCGCGTCCGAGTAGTTGAACGAACAAGATCGAACCGAAAACGAATGCGGCTGCTGATGCAGTTGTCGCAATGAGATGGCCGAACTTGTCTGACTCTTTGCCCCACGTGAGCAGAAGTGCAGCACCAGCCAGTGGAATGGCGATGAGCAACCAGGAAAGGTCTAACACAAAAGTTCCTCCCCTCAGGCCTTCAGTAGATTCGCATCGTCGACGTTCACAGAACGACGCGTACGGTAAATGGACACGATGATGGCAAGGCCAATCACGACTTCTGCGGCCGCAACGACCATCACAAAGAAGGCGGCGGCTTGGCCGTCGAGATTGCCATGTTGACGAGCGAAGCTCACGAATGCGAGGTTCGTTGAGTTCAACATGAGTTCAACGCACATGAACACGATGATCGCGTTGCGGCGCACGAGCACGCCGACCGATCCAATCGAGAACAGAATGAGCGAGAGCGTGATGTAACTGGTCATGCGTCCTCTCCCTTTCCTGAGTTTTCGCCCGAAGCTAGTTTCTTCGGCGTTGCTCCGCCAAGGTCGTCGTCTTCGATTTGGCTCAGTGTTTCTTCAACGTCATGACGTCCACGAGTTTCGAGGTCTTGCTGACGTGCGCGGATCACCAAGGAGACGGACTCTTCCACTGGCGTGCCGTCAGGCAACAGCGCTGGCATATCGACGGCGTTGTGACGCGCGTAAACACCAGGTGTGGGAGGCATGCCCGGATGGCGACCTTCGCTTCCGTAGAGGAGCATTCGTTCGTCGGCGCGCTCGCGTTGCGTCTTGGGTTGTACCAAGATTTCGCGGTGAGCGAGCACCATCGCCCCCAATACGGCAACGATCATGAGTGCTGCAGTGAATTGGAAGGCGACAACGAAGTCGGAGAAGAGGATCTCGGCCAGACCGTGAATGTTTCCGTGCTCGTTTGCGAGTTCAAGTCCTACCACTGCGGACGAGACTGCTTGGCCGATCGCAAGGACCACGGTCGCAGCAAAGACGAGACCCAGGACAGCTGCTGCCAAACGCTGACCTTTAATCACTTCGACGACCGACTCGCGCGATTCCACGCCAACCAACATGAGCACGAACAAGAACAGCATCATGATGGCGCCGGTGTACACGATGATTTGCACAGCGAACAGGAATGTTGCATCCTGCGCCGCGTAAAGCATGGCGAGGCTGATCATGACAACGGCGAGACACAGTGCCGCATGTACGGCTTTGCGTGCGAACAGCAGGCCGAGGGCAGCAAGCACCATGAGCGGTGAGAGAACCCAGAAGGTAATCATGCGTCGGTCCCCTTCGTGCTCTCAGCGCTGTGCTCGCGGTAGTAGTCCTTCGAGTTGTCACTCAGCATCTGTTCGTGCGGCGGTTCAACCATGCCCGGCAACAGCGGAGCAAGAAGATCCGACTTTTCGTAAATGAGGCTCTCGCGCGTGTAGTCGGCGAGTTCGTACTCGTTTGTCATCGTGAGTCCGCCGGGCAGGCCCACGCCCGCAATGCGCAACCGACGCACTTCTCTAGTCCGTCGGGCCACCGGTTGAGCTGATGGCGACCGTGGAAACGAGGAGCTGTTGGCACCTTCTCGAAGGGGTACTGTTCCGTGACTGGCTTACGGAACATGGTGCGAAATGTGACGCCGAAACCGGCGATCGGATCCCACAGAGATTCTTTGATCGTTGCCATCAGCGGTTCACCTCCGTGATGTTGGTAGTGGAGCGCTGGTGCGGTAGCGGCGGTACGGGGTATCCGTCTGCAAACGCATCGAACAGCCTCTTCTGCGGGGCCAGGCCAAAACAGGCTGACAATGAGAGCGAGCGCGAGTACTGCTGCTGCGATGAGCAGCATCTTGGCGTCGATAATGCCTTCGAGTTGCGCCTTGCGGATGAACGCCAAGACGACGATCCAACCGAGCGAAGCCGGAATGAGAACCTTCCAACCGAAGTGCATGAATTGGTCGTAACGCAAACGAGGCAAAGTACCGCGCAACCAGATGTACATGAAGACGAACATGAGCGTCTTGCCGAGGAACCACAACACCGGCCAGTAGCCTTCGTTTGCGCCAGGCCAGAACTGGGCGATGCCGAACGGCGCGCGCCATCCGCCGAGGAACATCGTGGTGGCCAGAGCCGAAACGGTCACCATGTTGATGTATTCGGCGAGGAAGAACATTGCGAACTTAAACGACGAGTATTCCGTGTGGAAACCACCGACGAGTTCACCTTCGGCTTCGGGGAGGTCGAAAGGTGCGCGGTTCGTTTCGCCAACCATCGCGATCACATAGATCACGAAGGACGGCAGGAGCGGCAAGAAGAACCAGATATCTTTCTGCGCATCGACGATTTGGGACGTCGACATCGAACCGGCGTAAATGAACACCGCGACGAGCGATAGACCCATCGCCACTTCGTAGGAGATCACTTGGGCGCTTGAGCGCAAGCCGCCCAAGAGTGCATAGATCGAGCCAGAAGACCAACCTGCCAGCACAATTCCGTAGACGCCGATCGACGTGACGGCCAAAATGTACAAAACGGCAACCTCCAGGTCAGTGACCTGAAGTTGCGTTTCGATATCAGTGAACGGGATGCGTACGTTCGGCCCAAATGGAATGACAGCCCAAGCCAAGAAAGCCGGCACGACGGCCAAGATCGGAGCTACAAAGTAGACGATCTTGTCTGCCGCTTTGGGGAAAATTTCTTCCTTCAGCGCGAGCTTGATGCCATCGGCGAGGCTTTGCAGCAACCCGAAGGGACCGTTGACGTTCGGCCCAACACGGTGCTGCATCCGGGCTACGACACGACGTTCAAACCAAATGTTGAAGAGCGTGTAGACGACCAAAATCACGAATACTAGGAGAACTTTGAGGAGTACCACCCAGAACGGATCGTTTCCGAAGAGTTCGTCGAGATTCATGCTTCACCTCCGGTCAAACGAACACGGTCTGCGGTTGCCGCGCCGAGTACCTCGTTGAGTCGCTTCCCTGCCGAGTTTTGTGGCAACCAAACCACACCATCGGCCATCGCGACTGCTTCGGCAGTCGCTGTGATGCTTCCGGCCGGACCGGTCACAGTCGCTTGAGCGCCGTCGCTAAGTCCATGCGCTTCAAGGGTTGCAGCTGAAGCCTTCACAACGAAGTCACGAGCCGTCGCTAGGTAGTCGTCAGCGCCACGCTGCCCGAGACCGTCATCGACCATCGTCCGCCATGTGTCGAGTGCGACCGTGCCGGCTTTCGCGGTGACCTTTCCAGCCTTACGGGCTCGGAACGCTGGACGCTTTCCGTCCCACACGCCAAGCTCGGCGATTTCTGCTGCGGCTTGCTGCACCGTGCGGACGCCAATGGGCAGTCCGAGTTCTTCGGCGATGCCAGCCAGTACCCGCAAGTCAGGGATCACGTTCGGGGAGCCCAATACCGCGTCGAATCCGCGATGACGTCCTTCCCAGTTCACGAAGGTTCCGGCCTTCTCAACCGGAGGCGCGACGGGCAGAACGACGTCAGCCCGCTCGGTTACTTCGCTTTCACGGACTTCTAGGCTCACAAGGAAGCCGACCGCATCGAGGGCAGCTCGCGCCGCAACCGGGTCGGGCAAATCGGCGATTTCTACACCGCCGACGACCAGCGCGTCCACTTGCTTGCTCGACGCTGCAGCGATGATCCCTTCGGTGTCGAGTCCGGCGTCTGCAGGCAAGGAGTCCACTCCCCACGCCGCAGCGACGTCGGCTCGCGCCTCAGCACGCGTGCTCGGGCGACCGCCCGGAAGCACATTCGAGAGGCAGCCTGCGTCGAGCGCGCTTCGGTCTCCAGCGCGTCGAGGAACCCAAGCGAAACGCACGCTCGATTCTTCGGCCTTGGCTACCACTGCTGACAACCCACCAGCAACTGTTGCGAGCCGTTCACCAGCGAGGATGACACTGGCTGCGTCGAGGTTCAGGTTCTCGATCGCTTCGACCTCTGTGCCTGGTTCGACCGTGATGAGTTCGGCGTTCATCTTGTGTGAGCCGCGGGTCTCGTGGCTCGCAATCACGATGATCTTGACGCCCTTGCGTGCCGCTTTTCGCAGACGCAGGAACAAGACCGGAGCTTCATCTTCAACATCGAGACCAACGACCACTACGGTACTCGCCTTTTCGAGGCCTGCGAAGGTGACATCAACCGGCGTGCCTGCGACGTGCGCGGCCAAGAATTCGTTCTCTTCCTTGGCTGACGTGCGCGTGCGGAAATCGATGTTGTTCGTGCCGAGTGCGATTCGTGCGAACTTCGAGTAGGCGTAGGCGTCTTCCAGCGTCAATCGTCCACCAGTCAAGACTGCAGGGTTCTTCGCTCCTGCCAAGCCGCGGGCCGCGTACGCCAGAGCGGCGGGCCACGACGTCGGCTCAAGTTCGCCGGTCTCGTTGTTACGCACCAAAGGCGTGGTTAAGCGATCGCTTTGTGTTGGCCAGTAGAACGCGAAACGGTCCTTATCGCTGATCCACTCTTCGTTGACCTGTGGGTCGTCTCCAGCCAAGCGGCGCATGACCTTGCCACGACGGTGATCGATTCGGATGGCCGAGCCACACGAATCGTGTTCGGCAATCGATGGGCTCGAAACAAGGTCAAACGGACGCGAGCGGAAACGGTAGTCCGCACTCGTCAACGCACCCACCGGGCAGATCTGAATCGTGTTGCCAGAGAAGTACGAGCCGAATGGTTCGCCCTCTGCGATACCGATTTGTTGCTTCGCACCGCGTTCAAGCAGTCCGATGAAGCGATCGCCAGCGATCTCGTCAGAGAATCGCGTACAACGCTGACACAAAACGCACCGTTCGCGGTCGAGCAGAATCTGCGCCGACAAGTTGAGTGGCTTGGGGAACAAGCGCTTCGTCTCAACGAAACGAGACTCAGCTTCACCATGCGAAAGTGACTGGTTTTGCAGTGGACATTCGCCGCCCTTGTCACATGTGGGGCAATCGAGCGGGTGGTTCGCAAGCAAGAACTCAAGTTGACCCTTTTGTGCCTTGTCGGCCATCTCAGAGGTGACTTGCGTACGTACGACCATGCCTGGTGCTGCTTCAAGCGTGCAGGAAGCCTGGGGCTTGGGCATGGGGCGTCCGTTACCAGCGTCGGGCACTTCGACCATGCACTGGCGGCAGGCGCCAACTGGTTTGAGCAGTGGGTGATCACAGAACCGTGGCACTTCGACACCCAAGAGTTCGGTCGCCCTGATGACCAGGGTTCCCTTCGGTACCGATACCGAGACGTCGTCGATCGTGAGAGTGATCAACTCAACGGGTGGTTCACCTTGGGCATCAGCGACCGCTGGTGATGCAGAAACGTCAGCGCTCATCGGGCAACCTCCTTTGCGAAGAGGGTGGACTTCGATGGTGGGAAAAGTTCAGCAGTCGGCGTGGTCAGGCACGCTTCGAACTCATCACGGAAGTACTTGATAGCGGACATGACGGGGCTCGTTGCGCCGTCACCGAGAGCACAGAACGACCGGCCCAAGAGGTTGTCGCACAGGTCGAGCAAGAGTTCTATATCGCCTTCTTGCCCTTGACCTGCGTTCATCCGGGTGAGGGTCTGAGTCATCCACCAGGTTCCCTCGCGGCATGGCGTGCACTTGCCGCAGGACTCATGCTTGTAGAACTCGGTCCAGCGCAAGACGGCTCGAACCACCGACGTGGTTTGGTCGAACACTTGGATCGCTTTAGTTCCGAGCATCGAGCCGACCGCGCCGACTGATTCGTAATCGAGCGGAACATCGAGATGCTCAGCGGTCAACAGCGGCGTCGAAGATCCACCGGGGGTCCAGAACTTGAGTTCGCTGCCTTCGCGCATTCCGCCGCCGAGTTCGAGCAGTTCGCGCAGCGTAATGCCGAGAGGCGCTTCGTATTGGCCTGGCTTGGCGACGTGGCCGGAAAGCGAAAAGAGCGTGTAGCCCTTGCTCTTGTCGGTTCCCATGGAACTGAACCAGCCCGTTCCACCCGAAATGATCGACGGAACCGAAGCGATGGATTCAACGTTGTTCACAACAGTCGGCGAGGCATACAAGCCTTCGACTGCCGGAAACGGCGGACGCAAACGCGGTTGACCGCGACGCCCTTCGAGCGAATCGAGCAGCGCTGTTTCTTCACCACAAATGTAAGCGCCGGCACCGGCGTGGATCACAAGGTCGAGGTTCTGACCGCTGCCATGAATGTTCTGCCCGAGGTGGCCGGCTTCGTATGCTTCGCGCACCGCTGCACGCAAGCGTCGAATCACGTGGAGAACTTCACCACGGATGTATACGAACGCCTTCTCGGCGCGAATCGCGCGACAGGAAATGATGATGCCCTCGACCAGCGTGTGCGGGGACGCCATCATCAGTGGAATGTCTTTGCAGGTACCCGGTTCGGCTTCGTCGGCGTTCACCACGAGGTACTTAGGCTTGGGGTTGTCTTGCGGGATGAAGCTCCACTTCATACCGGTAGGGAATCCGGCACCACCGCGACCACGTAAGCCTTCGTCTTTGACTAGCGAGATGAGCGCGTCCGGCTCCATCGTGAGTGCCGTGCGTAGGGCCTGATAGCCGCCGCCCGCTTCATACGCCTTGAGCGTCCACGAGCGTTCTTGGTTCCAGTTTGCGCTGAGAACCGGCGTCAATGTGTCAGTCACCGTCGGTCTCCTTCACTGGAGCTTTTGCACCAGGAACGGCCGGTGCTTTCCAGCCTTGTTCCTCAGCGATTTCGAGACCAACGAGGGATGCTGGTCCTGCGGACGGCCCTTGGTCAGCGAGTCCGTCTTCGAAACCACCGATCACGCGTTCAGCTTCGCGCCACGAGGTGATTTCGGCGCCTCGAGTCGAGACGACCTTCTCACCGGCACGGAGTTTGTCCGTGACTTCGGCAGCCGACTCGGGGGTCTGGTTGTCGAAGAATTCCCAGTTGACCATCATCACTGGCGCGAAGTCGCACGCCGCGTTGCACTCGACACGCTCAAGCGTGATCATGCCGTCTTCGGTGGTCTCGTCGTTGCCGACGCCCAGGCGATCACACAGCGTTTCGTAGATCTCGTCGCCGCCCATGACGGCACACAGAGTATTGGTGCAAACACCCACATGGTGCTTGCCCATCGGGTTGCGCTTGTACATCGTGTAGAACGTCGCAACGCCAGAAACTTCAGCGGGCGTGATCTCAAGGAGTTCAGCGCACTTGTTGATCGCCTCGGTCGTAACGCGTCCCTGAGCCGACTGCACGAGGTGCAGCATCGGCAACAAGGCGCTGCGCGGCTCGGGGTAACGGGCCATGAGTTCACGCAGTTCTTCGACAGTCTTGTCGGTCAAGAGTTCGTCGCTCATCGGTCAACACCTCCCATCACGGGGTCAATCGAAGCTACAGCCACGATGACGTCCGACAGCATTGAGCCTTCGCTCATAACTGACACTCCTTGGAGATTCACGAAGGACGGTTCTCTGAAGTGCACGCGGTAAGGGCGCGTCCCGCCGTCCGACACCGCGTGGCAAGCGATTTCGCCCTTGGGCGATTCGACTGCGAAGTAAGCCTGACCGGCAGGAACTCGGAAGCCCTCGGTCACGATCTTGAAGTGGTGAATGAGCGCTTCCATGGATTCGCCCATGATGTGCTTGATGTGTTCAGGCGAGTTGCCTTGACCGTCTGCGCCGACGGTCAATTGAGCCGGCCAAGCAATCTTCTTGTCGTCGATCATCACGGGTTGTCCGGCAGTCTTTTCGAGACGGTCGATGCACTGCTCAACGATCTTGAGCGACTCCCACATCTCGTCTTGACGAATGCGGAAACGGCCATAAGCGTCTGGTTCATCACGCGTGATGACGTCGAAGTCGTAGGTTTCGTAATCCCAGTACGGTTGCTTTTTGCGTAAGTCCCAGTCCATGCCAGTTGAGCGCAGAATCGGCCCCGTGATGCCGAGCGCCATAGCGCCCGCAAGGTTGAGGTAGCCGATGCCTTGCAGACGCGCTTTGAAGATCGGGTTTTCGTTACACAAGGCCGCGTATTCGGGCAATCGCTTCTTCATGAGCGCAACCGTGTCGCGGAATTGCTGGATGCCACCCTCGGGAATATCGAGTGGCACGCCGCCAGGGCGGAAGAAAGCGTGGTTCATGCGGAGCCCGGTGATCGCTTCGAACACCTTGAGGATTTCTTCACGGTCACGGAACCCACACGTCATAACCGTGAGCGCACCAATTTCCATGCCGCCGGTTGCGATAGCGATGAGGTGCGAAGAAATGCGGTTCAGTTCCAACAAGAGCACGCGGATGATTTTGGCGCGTTCAGGGATGTCGTCTTCGATTCCCAGCAAACGCTCAACAGCGCCGACATAGGCCGCTTCCGTGGAGAACGGGGCGACGTAGTCCATGCGAGTACAGAACGTCACGCCCTGAGTCCACGTGCGGAACTCCATGTTCTTTTCGATGCCGGTGTGCAAATAACCGATTCCGGCGCGCGCATCGTGTACTTGTTCACCGTCAAGTTCAAGGATGAGTCGGAGCACACCGTGCGTGGAGGGGTGCTGTGGACCCATGTTGATGACGACGCGGTCACCGGCCAAACTATCGGGCTGGATCGTGTCCCAGTCACCACCAGTGACGTTAAATACTTGGCCGTCGATGGTTTCGGATGTGCCCGCGTACGGGTCGTTGTGGAGTGTGTCGCTCATCAGTTGTATGACCTCCGCTGATCGGGCGCGGAGTTGAATCCGCCCTTAAATTCAACGTTGATTCCGCCCAAGGGGTAGTCCTTGCGCTGGGGGTGTCCCGGCCAGTCGTCTGGCATGAGGATGCGGGTGAGGGCTGGATGGCCATCGAATTGGATGCCGAACATGTCCCAGGTTTCGCGCTCGTGCCAGTCTGCGGTCGGGTAGATCGAGACAACGCTTGGAATGTGCGGGTCTTCTTCGGCGCACGTGACTTCGAGGCGGATTCGACGATTGTGAGTCATCGACAACAAGTGGTAGACGGCATGCAGTTCGCGACCCTTGTCGTCTGGGTAGTGCACACCGCTGACGCCGCTGAAGAACTCGAAGCGGAGTTTCGGGTCGTTGCGCAAGTGCGTGGCAACGTCGAGGATTTTCTCGCGGCGGATGAAGAAGGTGATCTCGCCTCGATCGACGACGGTCTTTTCGATCGCGTCGCTCAAGCCTTCGCCTTGACTGATTCCGGCCGCGACATCGTCAAACCAGCCGCCGAACGGTGGCCGCGATGCGCCCGGCATGACAACGGGACGGCGGACCGTGCCGTAGCCACTCGTGTCACCCGTGCCGTGCACGCCGAACGCGCCTTCACGCACCGAGACGATATTGAGTTCGGTGGCGGAAGCAGGAACAACTTCTGTTTCAGGTGTCTTGCCTTCGGTCGCGTCGCTCATCGCATGAGTCCCTTCTGCGAAAGGGTCGGGATTGCGGCCAGTGCTTCGCGTTCGAGTTCGGCGATTTCATCCAGGCGATGAACACCCAACTTGGACGCTTGAATCTGTACGTGAAGCTTGATCACTGCATCGATCAGCATTTCTGGACGCGGTGGGCAACCCGGCAGGTAAACGTCGACAGGCACCACATGGTCGACACCCTGGACGATCGCGTAGTTGTTGAACATGCCGCCAGAACTGGCGCAGACGCCCATCGCCATGACCCATTTCGGGCCGGGCATTTGGTCGTAGATTTGGCGGAGAACGGGAGCCATCTTTTGACTCACGCGGCCCGCCACGATCATCAAGTCGGCTTGGCGAGGCGACGGACGGAAAACTTCCATGCCGTAGCGCGAAGAGTCGAATCGGGGTGCACCGAACGTCATCATTTCGATGGCGCAACACGCCAGGCCGAAAGTGACTGGCCAGAACGACGCCTTGCGGAAGTATCCGGCGAGTCCCTCAACGCTCGTGAGCAAGACGCCACTGGGGAGTTTTTCTTCGAGTCCCATCAGGTCCAGTCCATTCCTCCGCGACGCCATTCATAGACGTACGCGATCGTGATGTTCAGCAGGAAGAGCATGACGGCGAAGAACGCAAACCAACTGAGTTGGTCGAACGCCACTGCGAAGGGGTACAAGAACACAATTTCGATGTCAAAGATGATGAACATCATCGCTGTGAAGAAGTACTTGATCGAAACGCGTCCGCCACCTTCTGGCAGCGGGCTGGGTTCAATACCGGATTCGTAGCGATCCATCTTTGCGCGGTTGTAACGCGCTGGACCGGTGAACGGCGCGATACCCACACTGAAGAGTGCAAAAGCGACTGCCAATGCACCCAACATCAAGATTGGAATGTACTCGTTCACGGCACCTCCATCCACACGATTTACGACCTTGTGAAAAAGTACACAAGGAATGTAGGTACAAGCCTATGCTTCCCATGGGCCACATACGTACTTAGGTCAGACTAAGTAACGATGACAATTTTTGCCTGTTGAATCAACTTTTGACGGCGTAGTGCATTGCAACAATTCCAGCACTGAGGTTCTGCCATTCGACTTTGCCCCAGCCCGCTTCAGCCATCCGGATCGCGAGCCCGCGCTGGTCCGGCCACGAACGAATCGATTCGGCCAAATACACATACGAGTCAGGGTTCGAAGAAACACGTTTGGCAACCGGAGGCAACGCCCGCATCAAGTAGTTCGAATAGACGAGATCGAACGGCCGCCAGGTCGGAGTACTGAACTCACAGACCACGATTCGACCACCCGGTTTGGTGACGCGCTTCATCTCGGCCAAGCCTGCGATCGGGTCGTGAATATTTCGCAAACCAAACGAGATTGTGACCGCATCGAACACGTCGTCAGCGAACGGTAACCGCATGCCGTCGCCAGCCGCGAACGGGAGCTCGGGGCGCATTCCTTTGCCGACTTCGAGCATGCCAATGGAGAAGTCACAGGGAACAACGGTGGCGCCGGCTTCAGCGAACGGAACGCTCGACGTGCCGGTACCCGCCGCTAGATCCAAGATTAGTTCGCCCGGCTTAGGGGCAACCTTTTTCACGACGGCTTTGCGCCAGCGGCGATCTTGCCCCATAGACAAGATCGAATTCATGACGTCGTATTTGGCCGCCACGGTGTCAAACATTTCGGCGACTTCGTGGGGTTCTTTATCTAGTCCGGCTCGGCTCACGACCCCCACTCTGCCATGCGGAGGAGAACCTGCGGAGTAGGGTTGCTACTTGTGACTACCCCTGCGCCTGTGGAGGCCCTTGGGCCCCTCGTGGTCAGGACCCACCCGATCGATGACCCCGGCGACCTCATCGAACTGTTGCCGACCACCCCTGACGCACTAGCTTGGCTCAACGGTGGTGACGGCATGGTCGCGTGGGGTGCCGCCGTCACGTTCGACACCGCCGGACCTCACAGGTTTGCGCAAGCGCAAGAGTGGTGGCAAGAGATCATCGCAAGCGCCGTCGTGCGCGACGAAGTTGGCAAGCGAGGCACCGGCCTGATCGCGTTCGGTACGTTCACCTTTGCTGGCGAGCCAGGCTCGACACTCGTTGTTCCTGAAGTTGTCGTTGGGCGCAAAGACGGGGCCTGCTGGCTCACCACGATTCGCCCCGCACTCAACCGAGACACTCCCCTTGTGTCAACGCCGATCAACGAACCAACCGCCGTTTCGTTTGAAGACGGGGCCGTTGACTCGCAGAAATGGCAAGGGATCGTTGCTTCAGCCATCGCTCGAATCCAAGCAGGGCAACTCGACAAGGTCGTTCTCGCACGCACCGTGGAAGCGCAACTCGACACAGCGCTCGATGTTCGCGCCCCCATATCGAAACTCGCGACGGAGTACCGCAGTTGCTGGACCTTCCTCGTCGACGGCTTTTTTGGTTCAACACCTGAGATGCTCGTCCGCCTCGATGGTGGCCTCGTCACCTCGCGCGTGCTGGCTGGCACAATTCGCCGCACCGGCGACGCCGAACGCGACCTCGCGCTCGCAGGGACGCTCGCCCACTCATCAAAAGATCTGGAAGAACACGAATACGCCGTGAGGTCGGTCGCTGACGCGCTCGCCTCGCATTGCACGGCAATGAACGTTCCTGAAGTTCCGTTCGTCTTGCATTTGCCCAACGTGATGCACTTGGCCACCGACGTCACCGGAGTCCTTCGGGATCGGTCAGGGCTCCTATCACTCGTTGAATCGCTGCACCCGTCAGCGGCGGTTGGCGGTACTCCCACGTCAGACGCGCTCGCCCTCATCGCTGAAATCGAGGGCTTCGAACGTGGCCGCTACGCCGGGCCCGTCGGCTGGATCAGCGCTTCCGGAGACGGCGAGTGGGGCATCGGACTGCGTTCGGGGCAAGTGCTCGACTCCGGCGATCGCGTTCGCCTCTATGCCGGTTGCGGGATCGTCGCCAATTCACTACCGAGCGACGAACTAGCCGAATCGGAAGCGAAACTCGTTCCCGTTCGCACGGCACTTACTCCGCGCCAGTAAGCCTGGCGGACTTTTTCCCCTCAGACGGAGCCATCAGACGAACTCAGGCGGCCGCTGCAAGGTCGGCCACCGCGGCGACAAAGAATCGCCACTCGACACGCCCGTCAGCCGACGCTTCACCCAAGGCCCCGCGTATTCGCTCACCCAGGTGACATTCGCGCGGCGCTGTTCCGCACGCGACAAGACTGGTTCGTCGACTAACTCGAGCGGCTCAAGGCTGTGGTTCTTGCCAAGCGCATCCAAAACGGCAATCGCCATCCGTTGGTGTCCCGCCGAAGACATATGCATTCGGTCTTGAGCCCACAACCGCGAATCGTGGTAGTCCCGAAGTCGCCAAAAATCAACAAGCGTCGTCTGGTGCGATTCGGCGATCTCACGTACGTACTCCGAGTAGATGGCAAACCGGCCACGAACCTGGCCGAAGATTTTCGAAATGCCCGGATCAAACGCCGTGAACATGACCACGTGCGTCCCAGCAGCCTTGAACATGCCAATCGCACGATCGAGGTCGCGCATCAATGCGTCGATGTCGATTGATGGGCGCAGAACGTCATTTGCACCCGCATAAATCGACACGAGATCTGGACGCAGCACCAAAGCCGGTGCGACTTGCTCAGCCAAGATCGGGCGCATCTTGCGCCCACGGATCGCCAAGTTAGCGTAATGGAAATCAGGATTGATCCGCCCCATCTCGGCCGCGAAACGATCCGCCCAACCGCGCACCCCGTTGGGAGCTTGCGCGTCAGGATCTCCAACTCCTTCGGTGAAAGAGTCGCCAAGTGCTACATACCGGTTGAAACTCACCCCACGAGGCTACGGCATACCAACAAACGCACAATCAGCGTTTGAGGATATTGGTGACGCCACCATGCACCGAGGAGATAAGCTGCTCGAAGAGCTGTTCGGCCTTCTTGGTGCGCTCGAACGTCATGAGCGTCAGCGCGGGTGGCATGAACTGCTTCACGAGTGCCTTCGGGTATGTGAACTCACGCAGGCCGTCTGCGCCGTGAATACGACCGAAGCCCGATTCACCAACACCGCCAAACGGCAACGCCGGAATGGCCGCGAACGTGATGACCGAGTTCACCGAAGTCATGCCCGAACGAACCTTGGACGCGATGTCGAGGGCATTGCGCTTTCCGTAAACCGAGCCGGCCAAACCGTACTTTGTCGCGTTGGTGAGCCGCAAGGCTTCGTCCATGTTGGCGACCTTGTTGACCACCAAAGTCGGGCCGAAAGTTTCCTCTTGCACTGCGAGTGAATCTTCGGGGACGTGCGCAAGAATCGTCGGCTGCACGAAACGATCACCTACGGCGCCTTCGCCACCGAGCAGAGCCTTGCCTCCCTTGGCGATGGCATCATCAATGTGGCTCTGAATGATCTTGAGTTGGCTGGGCATCGTTGCCGGGCCGTACGAGCCACCATCGTCGTAGCCGGGGCGAACTTGACGTGCACGGTCGAGAAGTTCGTTGAGGAACGTGTCGTAGACCTTTTCGTGAACGTACACGCGTTCCGTGCCAATGCAGGTCTGGCCAGCATTCGACATGCCACACCACAGTGCGGCTTCAGCGGCAGCACCCAAGTCAGCGTCTTCGTCGACAATGAGGGAGTCTTTGCCGCCTGCTTCGATCACAACCGGCGTGAGGGTCTCGGCACAGGCTGCCATCACTTTCTTACCGGTAGCAGTCGAGCCCGTGAAGGCAATCTTGTTGACGCCAGAAGTTGAGAGTGCCGCACCCGTCTCGCCTAAGCCCGTGATCAGTTCAAAGACGGTCCGACCGTTCACTGCTTCGCTGAACGTATCGGCGAGGAACTTGCCTACCGTTGGCGTGTATTCGCTTGGCTTGAACACGATTGTGTTGCCTGCTGCAAGCGAGTACGCAATGGACCCCATGGGCGTGAAGATCGGGTAGTTCCACGGGCCGATAACACCAATCACGCCGAGTGGCTTGTATTCGACATAGGCCAACTGGTTCGTCATTAACAAGCCCGAATTGACGCGCGCGCGACCGAGGACTTTCTTCGCATGCTTCGCCGCCCACGAAAGGTGGTCAATCGCGAGTCCGGCTTCGAGCAACGCATCACCGTAGGGTTTGCCACCTTCGCGGTGAATCAAATCGGCGAGTTCTGGGAGTCGCTTCGTGAGGATCGATCGCCACGCAAGCAAGTACTCTTTGCGGCCATCAAACCCGATCGCTTGCCACCACGCGCTGGCTTCGCGGGCGCGCTCCACGGCCGCGAGCACGTCTTCGCGCGTGTTGATCGGATGCGTTCCCACCACTTCGCCCGTCGCGGGATTGATGGAGTCGAAGTTGTTCGGCTTCTTGGCGGAGCCCTTTGCGGGCTTCTCGATCGTGGCAGTCATGTCTCACTCCTCGTACGAAATTGGCGCGGGAACCAGCACATGCACGGTTAAGTGTGTTTGTCCCGAAACGCAAACTAGCACCGACGCAAGCCGACTGGAATTTCGGTCGCACCAACAAGTTCTTGTGAACTCTGTCACCTAATTTAGTGAGGAACGGGACCGCAAACAAGGAAACGTCAGAATAGGCCCTGAACTGCTTGGGCGATCGACTGCGAAAGTGCCCTCCGATGCGCTCGCGAAACACGAACTTCAACAACGCTCACGCCCGTTGGTCGCGTCGCTAAAGCCGCAGCGAGTCCGGCGACGGTGACGAGTTCGTGCGCGACATTCATACCGCGACAGAGCGCCCCGATTGACGCGTTCTGGCCCGTGGCATACACGCGCTCAAAGTGCTCAGAAAACTCTGGGTCTCCCTGCTCAAGTGACGCGAAAATGCTGCCGCCGTCATCGTTGAGCACCACGATGGTCAGATCAGGTTTCGGTTCGAGCGGCCCTGCGAGCAGGCCGTTGCTGCCATGCAGGAACGTTACGTCGCCAACAAACGCGATCGACGGTCCGGGGTGTGCGAGCGCTGCACCTACCGCGGTCGAGAGCACCCCATCGATGCCGGCGAGCCCTCGGTTCGAAATGACGTACGGTCCCGGCGTGCGTGCAGGCATCATGAGATCGACGTCGCGCAAAACCTGCGAAGGCCCCAACATAAGCAACGAGTCTGCACCGGCCGCTTGACACACCGCAGTCGAGATGGCGAGCGTGTCCTCGCGTTCGAGACGTTCAGCGAGACGCTGGTCTGCGTCGATCCACTCAGCTGCCCACGTTGCACTTTCCGGCCGGTCGGCCAGATTGATTGCCTGCACAAACGAGACATTGTCGCCAGCAGGTACTGGAAACGTGCTCTGGTCGCCCCAGTGGATGATCTCGATGTCGCGCCTACTAAGCAGCGCAGTTACCGGCCGCGAAATCGTTGCGTGGCCGACGCTGACGACCCGTTCGATACGCGAGGCGAGCGGCTCGGCCGTGAGCAGCAGCCTGCCCAACGCGAGTGCCGTCGGCGCGGACCGCAGATTCGAACTCGGCTCGGCAATGATGGGCCAACCGGCTTCGTCGGCGATCTTTGCGATGCTGGCCGGGGCGCCATCGCCAGCGACAATGATCGTGGCCGGCACGCAACTCAGCGTGTGCGCCTCGGGAGCGGGGCCCGTGTCGCGCATGTTCGGCGCTGGTGGCCGAAAGACCCACTCGTCGGAAGTGATGAGGGGCTGGTCGAGCTCTAGGTTGAGATGGATTGGGCCCGAACTCCTAGCCATCGACTCAGCCAACTCGCGGACGCTCGACAGCGTTTCAACCGGTGCAAGCAGGCCAGTTTGGTGCGTCGTTTGATTCGCGCCAGTCCCCCACAAGCGCGCTGGCCGGTCTGCGGTGACGGCGATGATTGGAACCCGCGCGTGCCAGGCCTCCAGCATCGCTGGATGAAGATTCGCTACAGCCGTTCCCGACGTGGTCAAGACCGCCACGGGTTGCCCCGATCGCTTAGCGATGCCGAGTGCGAGGAACGCAGCCTCCCGTTCATCGATCCGGACGTGGAGCCGCAGGAGGCCTTGCGAATCTGCCTCGGCAAGCGCCAAAGCGACCGGACCCGAACGCGACCCCGGAGACAGTACGGCTTCGCGGACACCGCGCGAAAGGAGCGTCTCAATGAGGTCACGCGCCGTCTGCATTGCCGAACTCGTACTCATAACAAATCCTGAACGTGGCTCAGCCTGGCTTGCCAGAGGTCATCGATGTCCGGATCGGCCTGCACTGCCCTGAAGAGGTCTTCGTCGAGGTCCACTCGCCCCACATGGAGCTCGCCGTTTTTCGGGCGAACCGGCGAAGCGACAACGTCTGCTGCTAACAAGTGGCCGGTGCCGATGCCACATGCGTACGGCAACTCGGGGAGCGCGGCTGCTAACGCGATGCTTGCGGTCAAGCCGATCGAGGTTTCCACGGCGCTCGACACAACCACAGGCATGTCGATTTGTTCGGCAATCCGTAAGCACGCGCGCACGCCGCCGAGGGGCTGCACTTTCAACACGGCGATGTCTGCAGCCCCCAGATCACGTACCTGGAACGGATCAGACGCCCGCCGGATTGACTCGTCTGCTGCGATCAGCACGTCAACTTTGCTGCGCACTTCGGCCAGTTCTTCAACCGCTTCGCACGGCTGTTCAACATACTCGAGCCCTTCAGCGGCTTCGTCGAGCAGCCTGATCGCTTTGAGCGCTTCACGCACGCTCCATGCGCCATTCGCATCAATACGGATCTTCATGTCGGGAAACTCGGCTCTGATCGCCGAGACCCGCTCAATATCGTTTGCGAGGGTCTCCCCCGTTTGCGCGACCTTCACTTTGACCGTGTCGCATTCGCTTTGGGCAGCCATTGCGACGGCGTGCGAACCACGACCGAAAGCAGGCACGATGCCGTTGACCGGAACAGTTTCGCGAATGGGCTCTGGCCATTCGGTGCTTGCTGCTTCCATGGCAGCCTGCAGCCACGGCACGCAGGCTTGGTGGTCGTATTCGGCGAAAGGACTGAACTCTGTCCAGCCAACCGTTCCGCGCGCAAGCATCCCTTGCCGGACGGTCAACCCGCGAAAAGGCGTCCGCAGCGGGATCTGAAATGTGCGAAAGTCCACGACGCCGACACTACCGAGCCGGGTCGCTGGATTCAGGCCAACGTCCCGAATCGATGCTCGCGAGTGTTCGCTTGTCGATTTTTCCGGTAGCGAGGAGTGGGAAGTGCGTCACAATCTCGAGGCGGCGCGGAGTCCATGCGGCGGGATAACCGGCCGCGACTAGGGCGGCTTTAGCTTCGTCTCGAGTTAGCGCTCCACGCACGACTGCCGTGACTGCTTGCCCCCACTCGGCATCGTCGCGTGCCACCACGGCAACTTCATGGACGGTGTCCAATTCGCTCAAGACTCGTTCAACTGCAGGCAGTGAAATGTTCACTCCACCACTGATTGCCACATCATCGACTCGGCCCAATACTTCAAGCGTCCCGTCGACACCGATCCGGCCGAGGTCTTCCGTAACCCACCAATCGGGCGCCCCGTCAAACAACATGGGCCCGAACAAGGCGATGCGTCCGTCAGGCTCAATACGCATGTCGACACCAGCAAGCGGGACGCCGTCGTAGACACAGCCTCCGGCAGTTTCAGTCATCCCGTAGGTACGCACGATGTTTACTCCGGCATTCGCGGCAGCCAGGAGGAGGCTCGACTGGCTTGGCCCGCCACCGAGCAGCACCGCATCGAGCCCCGCAAGGCAGCCGAGATTTCCTTGTTCCGCTAGCCGGTGCAGTTGAGTTGGGACGAATGATGCGTAGGTTCGCTCCCCAGTGCTCGCACCGAGAGCCGCTAGGGCGGCATCAAGGTCGGCGAACTCTTCAAGAAACACCGGTTCACGTCCGGCCAACGCAGAGCGAACGAGTACTTGGAACCCGCCAGCGCTCGTGGGCGGAATCGCCAGCAGCCAGCGGCCCGGCCCACCGAGTTTGTCGATCGAAGCATGAGCGGAGGAGAGCACGGCAGCACGCGTCAGCGTGATGGTTTTGGGTTCACCAGTCGACCCTGAGGTGAGAATCCCGATCGGTTCACTGCCCTCGTCAACCCATTCGCGCACCAGTTCCCACAAGTCACGCGAACCCCCGCTGACGGGATTGAGTGACGCAATAGGACCAGACACACGTTCACCCTAGTGGCCACGCACGAAGCCTGCGACTGGCAGACTCTACGGGTGACTCAACCGTCGATGCCGAGCCTGTGGATTGCCGGCGCACGTCCCAAGACACTGCCTGCCGCCGTGGCACCCGTATTGGTTGGCACTGGCGCGGCCCACCTCGATGGCGGGATGGTCGTGTGGAAGGCGCTCGTCGCGCTCGGGGTCTCGCTGGCGTTACAGATCGGCGTCAATTATGCGAACGATTACTCCGACGGAGTCAAAGGCACCGACGACGACCGGGTCGGACCGTTGCGTCTCGTTGGTTCGGGACTAGTTCAGGCCAAACACGTCAAAGTCGCTGCACTCGGCTTTCTTGCGCTTGGCGGGGTCTTGGGGTTTGTCCTCGCCGCGACGAGTTCTTGGTGGCTGCTGCTCGTGGGTGCGGCCGCTTTGTCAGCCGCGTGGGGATACACCGGAGGTAAGAATCCTTACGGCTATCGTGCGCTCGGCGAAGTGAGCGTTTTCGTATTTTTCGGCCTGGTCGCGGTGCTCGGCACCACGTTCGTGCAACTTGGCACCGTCAATCTGGCGTCGGTTGCGGGCGCCATTGGCATTGGCTCGCTCGCCTGCAACATTCTTGTGGCTAACAATCTTCGCGATCGCGCCAAGGACGAACTCGTCAACAAGCGCACTCTTGCGGTCGTGCTCGGTGACACCAACTCTCGTCGGCTGTTTGTGGCGTTGATTGTTGTGGCATTCGGCTGTCTGCTCGCGCTCGTTCCGGTCACGCCGTGGGCGCTGCTCGGCTTTGCGGCCGCACCGTTCGCTTGGCGTTCGACTCGTGCAGTGGCTGGAGGCGTCGAGGGCGAAGCACTCATCGCGGTCTTGGGCGATACGGGGCGCGCCGAACTGGTCTATGCTGTCGGGCTCACTGTTGGTCTTCTACTGGCGTGAGCACGCCGGACTCATCAAATTTTGCAAGCGCGTCGAGCCACGGCGCCAAGTCAAACCCAGCGTTCTGGACCCATTCGTCGTCGAAGTAGGAATGTTCGTAGCGGTCTCCGCCGTCGCAAATGAGTGAAACGATCGAACCAGGCTCGCCAGCGGCCCTCATGCTGCTGGCCAGCGTGAGTGCGGCCCACATGTTTGTGCCGGTTGACGGGCCCACGAGTCGTCCGAGTTTCTTGCTCGTCCAATGCATCGTTGCGATCGAGGCGGCGTCAGGTACACGCATCATGTCGTCCACGACCCCACCCACGAAGCTCGGTTCGATACGGGGCCTGCCGATGCCTTCGATGCGGGGACGCGCATTGGTGGTGACGTTTGAGGAGTTTGATTCCCAGCCTTCAAGGAACGCCGAGCCTTCTGGGTCCGCGACCATGAGTCGGGTATCGAACCGGCGGTAGCGAAGGAAACGACCGACCGTGGCTGAGGTGCCACCCGTGCCCGCGCTGACCACGATCCAAGTTGGGATGGGGTGCGGCTCGGCAGACATTTGGTCGAAGATCGACTCAGCGATGTTGTTGTTTCCACGCCAGTCGGTCGCTCGTTCAGCGTAGGTGAACTGATCCATGTAGTGGCCGTTGCATTCGGCCGCGATCCGCTGTGCCTCGGGATACATTTCAGGTGCGCTGTCCACGAAGTGACAGCGTCCCCCGTACCACTCGATCAGCGCGATTTTTTCTTCACTGGTGCTGCGTGGCATGACTGCAACAAACGGCAACCCTAAAAGTCGCGCGAAATATGCTTCAGAAACGGCCGTCGAGCCGCTTGAGGCCTCCACGATGGTCGTGTCGGGGCCGATCCAACCGTTGCACAAGGCGTACAAAAACAACGACCGTGCAAGACGGTGTTTGAGGCTGCCGGTGGGATGCACCGACTCATCTTTGAGGTAGAGATCAATGCCTTCGACCGGCACTTCACACCGATGTAAGTGCGTGTCCGCACTTCGATTCGCGTCCGCGTCGACGCACCGAACCGCTTCAGCGATCCAAGCGCGAAGCTCAGTCGACGTCTTCGGCACGACGGGACTCCTCGACCCGCTCTTTCAAGGATTCAGCGCGGTGTTGCAGGCGTATTGCGAGCTTGTCGCGCAATGGAGCTAGCGCAAAAATGGAAATCGCCGACGAGATGAGGAGTGAGATCAACAGGACCCACAAGACCACAACATTGTTGAACTCGAGGAAGAACCCGGTGACTAGCCACACTGCGGCGAACGTTCCAAAAAACACGAGAAGTCGCGCGGCTGTGTAGTAGACGAAATCTTTCATGGGGACCATCTTAGTCCCGAGGCGCGGTTCAACTGCTGAGAGCCGATCACCGTGGACGTAGGCGGTACTCTTGGCAAATGGCTCGCGTACTTCTCATCGCTTTTGGGGTAATCCTGACGGTGTACGCCTTTTTTGATGTGATCGTCACGCCCAAGACTGAGATTCGCTTCATGCCCAAGGTTCTTTGGGCGATTCTGGTTTTTGTCCCGTTTATTGGCCCAGTCTTGTGGCTGTTCTTTCGCAACGGGGTACCGCCCCTATTGCGCGGCAAGGGCAACCCCGGTGGCCCGCGTGGCCCCATCGGCCCCGACGACGATCCTGATTTTTTGCGCGGTCTCTAGCCCATCGGCTCGTGCGAATCGTTCTTAGTTGGTGATTACTTCGCGTACGTGTGCATGCTGTTGATGCCAAACTCGCTCGACAGGATGTTCACGATGTAGTAACTGAAGAGGAACGTCAA
>CALMUY010000186.1 GCA_937873005.1 uncultured Aeromicrobium sp.
CAGCATCGCCCATTTTTCTCCCAGTACCCTCTGTATGGCCCATACTAGCAGTCTGTGGGGCTTTCAGGGGGTTTAACGAGGCGTTGGACACTTGCGGGGCTGTTCGTCCGTTAGGGGGCGAATTAGAGCGTTTTGGATTATTCAGGTTGGATAATTTTGTTTGGTATCCTCCAAACATGAGCCACCAGATTGAAAACATCGCTGACGGATTTGATGCGTCGGTTAATGCCGTTGGGTTAGACGCTTCGGGCATTGAGGCGGTATGGGTTGTGTTGGGTCGTCGCCTTTCTCGGCTTGCGGATGACGCGTGGGCGATGGGCGATTATCAAGAATTCTTATCGGCAGTGACACGCCTCACCCCTGTGCTGCGTAACCTGCGCCTCGAGCCCGTCCCAGAACCTGAAGCAGATATCTTCGACGGACTTCTGACCGGACCTGCATGATGTGGGAGGAAGTACCGGCACCGAGGTTTGCCACAAAGCGCAACCCACTGCGCAAGACGTATGGCCCCGAAATTGGCAAGGTCGCTGAACTTCTCGGACTCACACGCCTAGAGCATCAGCAATACATCTGGGACGTGTTGGGGGAGGTTCAAAGCGAAGAAGCTGGTGATCCTAATCCGGGCTGGTGGGCGTATCGAACGGCAACGATCACGATGCCTAGACGCTCCGGGAAGACAACGCTGCTGCAGCCGATGACAATGCATCGAGCGGAAATTACGCAGAATGGTCGCCTTGTAATGACCGCGCAGACACGTATCGCTGCGGTGAAACGTTGGGGTGATTTGGCTGATGTGATCATGTCGTCATATGTGGGTTCGCGCGTGAAGCGGAAGTCTTCTGTGGGTGGTGAGCGTTTGACGTGGATCCGTTCGGGTTCGACGTTTGAGCCACAGCCACCGAATGCGACGGCAGGTCACGGTGATGAGCCTGATCTGGCGCTCGCGACTGAAATCTGGTCATGGTCGGCACTGCAAGGCGCGGAAATCGAGCAGGCAATCTTCCCAACATTCCTCACAAATAACGGGCAGTTCATTCGCGAATCGACGGCAGGCACGAATGACTCGGCGTATTACAACAACGTTCGGGCCCAGGGTCGCGCTGCCGTGCTCGCGGACTCTCAACTAGGTGAGGCTTATTTCGAGTGGTCTGTGCCCGAAACGCATAAGGGCAAACCTGTCGAATCGCTCACGGATAAGACGCTAATCGACCTCGTTATCTCACACCATCCGCGTTCTGATATCGACATGCGCACGTTTCTAGAAGAAGAACTCACGCGTGCGCAAGGCCCCGGTGGTTCGGGTCGTGCTGACTGGTTGCGAGCGTATGGTAACCACACTCAACCGATGGTGAACATTGACCCGATCATTCCCCTTGAATCGCTCCTACACGCCGAGACTGACGAACTGATTCCTGAAGGTGTACCTGTCTCTATCGGTGTTGACGTTGATCCGCTTGGACGTGAAGCGTCTGTGTCCGTCGCGTACCGTACGGATTCGGGAACGTGCTTGTCCGAGGTCGTACGCACGGGGCCGGGAACACTCTGGTTGCCGGGGTTTGTGGCAGGCATGATCGAACGCGGAACGGCGGAGTTCTTGCCGGTGCAGGTGAACGATACGGGTGTGACTCGCGACGTTGCTGATGCGCTCGATGCTGCGGGCTTCCAGGTGGCTCGCGTGGGCACAAAAGACTTTGCTGCTGCGTGGAATCGCTGGCAAACCCAGATCATGCACAAGGACGAAGAAGGCACGCCTACGCCACTCGTCCGCCATATCGAATCGCGCCCACTATTGGAGGCTGTGGAGAAGGGCGGGTGGCGTGTAGTCGCTCAGACTCGTGTGCCTGCTGCTGTGGACGATGCGCCTATTTCGTCGCTCGTCTCGCTATTCCTCGCAGTATGGGGTGCTGACCACATTCCAGAAAAGGAAGAAGAATTGGGAGCGTTCCAAATTTTCTAGTGATCTGGGTTACCATGTGTCGAAAGAGCGAAAGGTTAGCATTAGCCTATGACGATTATTTGGCCTCCTCCAGTCATTCCGAACATTCTTCAAACGGGAGTTCGTGGGGCGCAGGGTGTGGAGTCTCTGCCTGCCGTTGCTCGCGCCCTGGGCGTGATTACTGGTGCTATCGCGCAGATGTCAGTCACGTCCTCGGAGCGCTCGCGCATCGTAGATAAGCCTGACCCGTTGCTTTCGCGCACTAACTTTGTGTCGTCGTCTATCCGCGATTTTCTGTTGCATGGCAATACCGCGTGTCTCGTCCTTGACCGAGACGAGGAGAGTAACCCGGCAGCCGTACGATACATTCCTGCACATCGTTGGGGTCTGCCGGACGATACAGGCACGACGGGCTACACGCTTGACGGAAGACCAGTAAGCGCATCGGACGTTATCCACGTGCAAAGAGGTGTGGATCCTGCCAATACTCGTCGCGGTATGGGTGTCGTTGAGCAGCACTTGCGTGACTTTCAGCGTATCGACCTGCAATCTGAATACGAAAAGGAATCGCTCTCTAAGGCTGGCGTTCCGTCTGTTGCTGTTATCGCCCCCCAGAAGGACTTGACGCAGGACGACGCGGACAGGGCTGCATCGGCGTGGGCGGAAAAGTTCGACGGCCCCACGCGCAAACCTGCGATTCTGCCCAACGGCACGACTGTTCAAACGCTCGCGTGGAATCCGACAGACCAGCAACTCACCGAGTCGAAGAAGCTTGCACTCACCGACGTAGCAAATATCTTCAACATGGACGGGTATTGGCTTGGTGCTCCTAGTTCGTCGCATACCTACAAGTCACCGGGGACGATGTACACGGCGTTTTTGCGGATGACGTTGAACCCGGTGATCGCCCCGTTTGAAGAAACGTGGAGTGCGTTGGCGGACGGCTGGAAGTTTAGGCGACTTGACCTGTTGGTGGATGATTTCACAACGGAAGTGACTACGGGTGTTGCTGGCGTGACTGCCGGTTTGTTCACGGTCGAAGAATGGCGCGAAAGGGTAGGGATGTGAATATCGAGACACGCCTATTTGGTGGGTTTGAAACACGCGCGGAGGAAGTGAACGGCTACACATTCCTGCATGGTCGAGCCGTCCCGTACAACGTCCCGGAATACATCGGTACGTTCAATGAGGTGCATTTGCCGGGGTCGTTCGCGAAGACGATTAGAGAGGCTGCTGCTGCCCTCCCGTTGCTACTATTCCACGACTCTAAGCAATTCCCTGTTGGTCGCATCGACAAATGGGAGGATACTGAGACAGGTCTTGATGGCGTGTGGAAGTTGGACTCTGGCGAGAACGCTCAACGTGCTGCGAAACTTGCTGCCGACGGAATGCTTACTGGTATGTCTATTGGTTTCAAGCCGATCAAGAACAGGTCGATCAAGCGTGTTGAGAAGTTTGACCCGCGTCTTGGGGCTGAGTATGTGGACACGATTTTTCGCAGTGAATCGAAATTAGTAGAAGTCTCACTCACGCCTACGCCAGCGTTTGATGACGCTCGCGTGACCCTCGTTCGCTCGTTCGAGAACACGCGCGCGACACGCAAACTTGAAGCGTGGTCGGAGATTGTAGAAAATCTAAGGCAGACACGCTAACCTAATTGCAACTACTCGTTAGCCGATGGTTTAGCCGATTCGTTCACTGAGCCTTTCACTCACGAAAAATCATTCATTTTCGTATTTGAAAGGACAGTAAAATGTCGAACCCCGTATTGGATCGGTTGGTCGCAGAACGCGCCAACCAGATTGAACTTATGGACGGCATTCTCGCGCAGGTTGAGAATGAGTCACGAGATCTTGTTGATGCTGAGACGCGGAATCTTGAAGCAATCCGCGAACGCATCGACCAGATTGACAAGCAGACCGAGGGGCTTGTTGATTTCGAACAGAAGCGTGCTGCTGCCGTTGCTGCCTCGTCCACGCCTGCTGGTTACGCACCGGCTCGTGTAGATAACCGAAGCCACGAATACCGCACGGCTGGCGAGGTCATGGCCGACGGTTTCCGCGCCGTCCTGAACAACGATGAACAGGCGATGTCGCGCATCGAGTCCGCTGGTTTGAAGATTGAGAACGGCGTTCTTCAGCGTGCCATTCCGCACACGACAACTGGCGACGCTGCTGGCATTTTGCCAACCACCATCGTTGAAGGTGTGATGCGCAAAATCGACGCTAACCGCCCATTCTTGAACACGGTCGGCGTTCGCAATCTCGCTGGCATTCCCGGCACGTCGTTCTCGATTCCTTACGTTTCGGAGAACTTGCAGGTTGGTTTGCAGTCGGCTGAAAAGGCTGAAGTTGAAGATGGCCGTCTGACGATTTCCTCGGTGACGCTGACGAAGGCTACCTATGGTGGCTGGACGAACGTTTCCAAGCAGGTCATGGACTGGACTAGCCCTGACATCTGGAACGAACTCCTTGCCAACTTTGAGGCCGTTTACGCGAAGCAGACCGAACTTGCTGCCGTTACCGCCCTCAACGCGCAGGCAACTGCGGGGGACCTTGACGTGGCTACGCCTGCTGCTCCGACGTTCGCTGAAATCATCACCGGCGTTGCAGATCGTGCTCTCACTATCCGCAGCACTTCGGGACAGAACGCGACTGACGTGTGGGTTGACTCTGTTGTATGGAAGGTTCTCGAAGCGCAGTCGGTTCTGTACCGTGCGACGACTGGTGGCGATGGTGGCGGAGTTGCTGACCTCGGCAACCTGTCGATGACTATGGGTGGCCGTCGTTACACCTACGTTCCTGACCTTGATGCAACAACTACGGCAATGATCGTGGGCGCATCAAACCGATTCGCAGCCTACGAAGACCGCTTCGGGTTCTTGCAGGCGGTTGAGCCTAAGGTCTTCGGCACGCAGTTGGCATACGGTGGCTACTTCGCTTCGAAGTTGCTTGACGCTTCGGCAGCGATCAAGGTCGAACTGACATGAGTTGGATCACGTCCGGGCAGGCCCTTACCTTAACGGGTAGGGGTCTGTCGGACGTGGACTCTGACAGGTTCGATGCGATTCTGTCGGCAGCAGTTGCGCAGGTTGAGGCGATTCGCACGGACTTGTTCAACGACGACCGGACGATCTTCACCCCTACTAATGACGTGCTTCTCGGCACGGCGATGCTTACGGGCCGTTGGTATGATCGTGGCGTGGCTCCGTTGGGTGTCGCGGAATACGGCGACATGGGCGGGACTCAATTGCGGTTTGACCCTGATATTCAGAAACTGATCGGTATCGGTTGGGCCGGTCGCTTCGTGTTTGGAGCGTCGTCGTGAGTGGCGTGATCGCAAGGGCGGAAGAAATCGCTAACCAGATCGCTGTCGATGGCGTGATGGCGACCTGTGATATCACTAGGATCGGGTCGTCGGTGCCGGGTGTTTTGGTGGTTCCTGCCCCGGCGCTGACACCCTCTGGTTTATGTGATTCTGCTGATGCGTCGTGGACGATTGTCGTGCTCGCGAAACAGCCAGCAAATCTCGTCAACACGGGCAAACTTCTGGATCTTGTTCAACACGTTTGGGACACGTTGGATTACACGATTCGATTTGAGCCTGACGCATATCAGTTGGGTGACCTTTCGCTTCCTGCGTATGTGGGTCGGTACGAGGAGCAAATTGACCTATGAGCACTTACGAAGGTTTTGTTATCGTCCCGAATGTGAAGGGTCACGCGTCTGGCTTTGGGCGCGTGTCGTTTCGCGAAGGGTCGGTAACTATCCCACGGCGTACCCCGACGCTTCTCAACGGTCACGGTGGCCCGGCGTTGGGCAAGATCACAGCGATTCGTCATGAAGATGGTGGCGTGTGGATTGAGGTCGACGTGCCAGGCGTGGACGAAGACAAGTTGGGCGTATCGCCTGAATTGTCGAATGTGACTGTGTGCGGCCGTGAGATTATCGCTGGACATTTAGATCGCGTGGCACTTGTCGAATCGCCACGGTTTGACACATTTTTATCAAGGCAAGAAAACCTATTTGAAGGAGAATCATAAAATGCCTGCAAAGACTTACACTGTGGGGCCGGGCAAACTTGTGTTTGGCGAGACCGGCTCAACGAAAGAAGTATCTTGTCAAGTGTCGTCGTGCGTTGTTTCGTGGGACGTTGAACAGGGCGATAAGACGAATCTGCTTTGTGGCGAAACTGAGTTTGGTGCGTCTGACTACTCGGCAACGTTGAAGGCGACCTTGTTTCAAGACCTCGCCGAAACGAACTCGTTTGTTGCGTGGACGTGGACGAATAAGGGAACTGTGCAGCCTGTGGAGTTCGTGCCGTCGACTGCTGCTGATAAGTCGATTACTGGCAGCGTCGTCATTAACCCGATGGACGTAGGCGGAGATGCAAAGACAAAGCCGACTTCTGACATTGAATATGCGTTCCAAGGCGAGCCTGTTTTGGGTGACGCTACGCCATGAGTAACGCTGCGGTCACAGTTACCGGGGCGCGTGAACTCCGCAAAAGCATGAAGAAAGCGGAGTTGAGCCTGAAGGACATGACTGCGATTCACAAGCATATTGCGACGGTCGTTGCAACTGAGGCGAAAAGACGTGCCCCAGTACGTACTGGGGCGTTGCGCAAGTCGGTTCGCCCTGCTGCCACCCAGACGGCAGCAATCGTCAGGGTCGGAAACAATAAGCGCGTGCCGTATGCGATGCCGATTCACTGGGGCTGGCCGTCGCGTAACGTGAAGAAAAACCCGTTCGTGTCTCACGCTGCACAAGCAACCGAGCCGATTTGGACGAAGTATTATCTACAGGAAGTAGATAAGATTCTATCGAAGATTGAGGGAACCACATTATGATGAAGCGTCTTAAATTGGCCGTGCAGTTGCTGGACGAAACCGAGTTCGAGGTAATTGTCGGCAATCCGTCGATGGTGGCATACGAGCGGACTGCTGCTAAACGCGGATGGCCAACTAGCCCCGGTGATTCGCCTGTGATGTGGCAGACGTTCCTTGCGTGGCATTCGGCAAAAGCGCAAGGGTTGTACACGAAAGAGTTCACAGATTTCTGCGATACAGACGCTGTTCTTATCGAAATCGTGGAAGAAGACAACGACGAGGTAAACCCTACACAAGGGAGTCCGCGCATTGGTTAGCGCTGGCTCTCGCGTACCAGTTCAAGGGAACATCGCCTGATTACTGGCTGGAAGCGGATAGTGAACTGATCGCAACAGCGTTAGTGTTCTTAGAGGAAGTGAGTGAGGCGTATGGCAAGTAATACGGCGATTCTGTCTATCAAGATTCTCGCGGACGCTAAGAAGGCTGTTCAGGGTCTGACTGATGTGGAGAAGCGCACACAGCGTATTCAAAATTCGGTAAAGAAGGCTGCTGTCCCTGCTGCTGCATTTTTGGGTGGTCTTGCTGCTGGTTCTGTTGCTGCTGCGAAGGCAGCGTCTGAGGATGAGCGTGCGCAGAAGATCCTTGCGAAGACGCTTGAGAATGCGACTGGTGCGACGCGTGGACAGGTCGCTGCGACAGAAGACTGGATCGACAAGCAGGCGCGTGCTACAGGTATCGCGGACGATGAACTGCGTCCGGCATTGGGCCGTCTCGTCACGGCGACCGAGGACGTTGGCAAGGCGCAGGAGTTATTGGCGCTAGGTATGGACGTGGCGACAGCATCGGGCAAGCCTTTATCGACTGTTACTGATGCGCTTGCGAAGGCTGCTGGTGGTCAATTTGGTTCGTTGAAACGTCTTGTTCCGGGGCTGTCTGATGCTGCGATCAAGTCGGGCGATTTGAGCAAGGTCACGCAAGAACTGTCTGAGAAGATGGGCGGATCGGCTGCTACGGCTGCTGAAACGTCAGCAGGCAAGATCGAACGTTTGAAGGTCGCTGCAGACGAGTTCAAAGAGTCTTTGGGTGCTCAACTGTTGCCCGCTTTGGAGAAGCTCGTCAATATGCTTTCGGCGATTGTGGAGTGGGCAGAAAAGCACCCGACGGCATTCAAGGCTATCGCGATTGCGTTGGGTGTCGTCGCTGCCGTCTTGGTCGTGCTGAACATCGCATTGTGGGCGACGACGACGGGGCTGTGGGCGATGGCTGCTGCATTATGGGCGAACCCGATTACGTGGATTGTCGCTGCGGTCATAGCATTGATCGCCGTAATGGTGGTTCTGTACAAGAAGAACGAGACTTTCCGTAACGTTTTAAAGGGCTTGTGGGAAGTCGCCAAGATGACTTGGAACGGCATTCGGGACGGCATCAAGGCGGTCTGGGATTGGATCGTCAAACTCATCAATAAGATCAAGGACATCAACTGGCCGTCGCCCCCCCAGTGGATGAAGGACGCAGGTTCTTGGGTTGGTGGCTTATTTGGCGGTGAGGGTTCTATCGCTGTGACTGGTGCTGGTGCCCTGTATGGTGGCCCTGCTCCGTCTGTACGCCCTTCGAGTGGCAGTGGTGTGACGATCATCATTCAGGGCGCGGTTGATCCGGTTTCGACGGCGAAGCAGATTGAACGCATTCTTGCGCGTGGCTCTCATGCGGTGGGGGTGCCGGTCTAATGGGCGCATCGTGGAGCGTCAAGGTCGCGTTGGTTGATGACGCGATGGTGGCGCAGACGCACCTTTCAGATGAGACGTGGCTGCCGGGTACATCGGGTTGGCGCATCCTGGACGGCTTCGAGTATTCATGGAGTCATAAGGATGGGCAGATCCCGGGCAGTCTTGACCCGGCACGCGTATCAATGACATTCGCTGCCCCGTCGTACGCTGATCTGCCTCCCATCAACATTGGTACACGTTGGAAGATCACCCTGAAGGTGGGGGGGGCAGCGACGGCAAACAATGTCGTACACCGAGAATTCAACATCACCGACGTGTCGCTTTCGTTTGACCCGGATCGCCCCTATCCTGCTGAAGCGAAGATTGTTTTCACTGATCTTCTCGCGAAGTTACGAGCGACGAATTCAGGAGCGCTTCGGTTGCTGACGGCCCATCGCGCTGAAGCGGCTTGGTATTACTTGCTGAATGTCACCGAGTCCGTCGCTTTGCACGCAATTGCTTCGAGCGTTTACACGCTTGTACCTGCCATGTCTACCGGCGAGACGTGGGCTGGGCGACCTCGCGTACTAGACGGGTTTCGTGACGCTTCCACGACGGAAGGGTTAGCGTCGGCGCTCGCATCGTCTCCGATGCGTGACCGGCATTGGAGCGCGTTCCCTTCGTCGTATCACGTGACTGAACAGCCCTATCCGTTCGCGTGGGGCGAGATCTGGTACGCGACAATCGCTGCAGACATCGCCCGGATACTAGGCATAGACACCCCTGCATCGGAAGAGCCGGAGTATCTGCAACTTCTCCCCCATGATCGCAAAGTTCTCGGGCGAGTCGAAGCGCTCTACACCCTTTCGCTGTCTGGTGGTTCGTATCGGCTCACTCGACGCACTCCTGAATACGCGTCGCATTCTGAGATTCTGCTACTCGATGCGTGCAAGGTGCAGGTGCCAGCGTCGGCGGTATTTTCGCGCGCGCACACGGTAACGGTTCTCGAAATTGAGGGCGGTGTGCTTGACGATGACACAACCCCGAATAGTCCGTGGCGTGATCGTCTGGGCGTGACGAGAATCGCGTCTCCGTACGCGTCCGTGTACGGCATCAACTCGGCATCGGTAGAAACCGATATCGCATCGGCGCGTGATGATCGTGGCGGACGCGATGAGAACACGGGGCGAATCTCCAACGCAACGGCAGCAGCAGCGAGCATGATGCAGCCGTCACATTCTCACGCGCCTGACATGATGGTGTTTGATGATTTCACGGTGAGGGGCAATCAATTCGATTCACAGACTGAAGCGTTCCGCGTATTTAGACGACTAACTCCTTCACAATATGTTGATGGGAGTGAGCCGGGTGGCGCGGTGTGTCCTGTCGTGATCTTCGACATCGACCCTGACCTTGGTATCCCGTCCGATGAAGTGCGAGGATTCGCGACGGCTGGACAGATCAACATCTCTAACGGCGAGATTACATACCAGTTGTCTCTTACTCCGGGGTCTGCGCAGATTGCGGATCAGTCGTGGGATTTGCCCACGCGAGTCATGTCAGGCATCGTGACGTACAACACGCTTGCAGGCGGAATGACTTATGCGAATACTGATGCGACGATAGACTGCTTCCAACTTCTTCTAACGAAAGTCTGAGCATGGATTATTCACCGAGCGGATTGAAGCGACCGGCGGAATCTGACCCCGTTGCCGGTACGGCGACGACGTTGAGGCAGCAAGCGAACAGTGTGCAGGGGCAGTCGGTTGCGGTCACGTCGGCGGCGGGGACGACGGTCACTCAAGCGGTGACGTTTCCTGTGGCGTTTGCGTCGGCTCCTGCTGCCGTCGTGGTGACTCCGTCGGCTTCATCGCCTGCTGTGGTTTCGACAGCAGTTCAGAACATCACATCGACGGGTTGTGAGATTCGCTTGCATCGCACGACTGGCTCGGGGGCAGTGAACGTTTATGTGATGAGTATCGGGGAAGGTTTGGAGGCCGGCGGATGAGTGGCGAAGATATTGCGACCGTTCTAGAGGCTGCAGACACGTTTCAAGCGTTCGTTCTTCTCGCGCTTTTCGGTGTGTTTTTGATCGTGTGGAAGTACGGTAGGGAACTATTGACGCTGGTACGTGAGACGCGCGAGCACACGAGTCAGATTGGTTCCGACATCGTAACGAATCATGGTTCAGCGAATCTCGGTAATGCGGTAGACAAACTTTATGAATGTCTGGTCGATCTGCAGACGACGCGCGAACTTGATGCGCAGAAAGCAGATCAGCGTCAAGCTTCTGTAGAAAAGCAGTTGGGCGAAGTGCATGGCGCGTTTCTTGAATATGTTTCGACGATGCGCCCCCTTGTTGAGTTTGGGCGCGAACGTATGGCTGTCGTACTAGAGGAGCAAATTGAGGGCGGTGAAGGCAATGTTTCCGGTTGATGTTGGTGGCGTGCAGGTCTACGCAGGCGATACGGTAACGCTGATTTCGGCAAGGGTGCTGGAAGACGATGGTGTTACACCCACGGATTTGTCTGACTGGTCGAATTGGCGTGCTGGTTGGCGTGTAAATGTTGAGTCTGAAGACGTGTTGGCGTTGGCTGTTTCGGTGGCGGGGGAGCAGGTCTCTGTCACTGCGTCGCCTGCAGTGTCGCGCGAGATTGCCGGTCGTCGTGGCGTGTTCGACGTGGAGGCGACGGACGCTAATGGCGTTGTGCGTACGTGGTTTCGTGGTGTGACGCTTTCGAGATTGGATGTAGTCAGATGAAGATCGTATTTGAACAGCCGGTAGTGAATGTTGTTGAACTGGCTACCGGCCCCAAAGGTGACGCTGGCGACACTGGCCCTCAGGGTATTCAAGGCCCACAAGGCGATCAAGGCCCCCAAGGTGTCCCCGGCGCTGGCGTACCCACCACCGGCAACACCACCGGCGACCTGCTGCGTTGGAACGGGTCGGTCTGGATTCAAACGGCGACCAAGTTCCACGAAGGAACCGGCAACCCGAACGGTGTTGTCACAGCCCCAGTCGGCTCAACGTTCGTGAATACCGAGTCTGGCGGGTACAACGGCGCTCGGCGGTGGACGAAAGCGACCGGCAGCGGTAACACTGGCTGGGTCGTGGTTGATGGCGATACGGGGCTTGTGGACATAACCACATCTTCATACGTTTCAGGCTTGCACGTTGCGAACACTGGCAAGGTCGGCATTCGTCGAACGGCAACCGAGATTCAGTACTGTCTCGACAACCTGCGACTCGACGACGGGGCGGCTGGTTACCTACTTATCCTTTCGTCACTTCCTGCCGCGTGGCATGGTGATCGGTACGCGGTGGACTACCTGATGCGGGTCAATTCAGGGGTGCAGTGGTCGGGGTTTGTTTGTTACTCCGGAGTACTCCTGTGGGTGTCCGAGATGAACGTTCTTACTGGGGCGACGACAACCACGCGCCCCCCCGTCGGGATTACCGGCGAACTCACAGTCTCATGCACGTCAGCATGGCCCTCAACCCTCCCGTAAAGGACAGATATGAACCTCACCGACCTCACTGAACTCACTGACGAAGCCCTCGAAGCACACGCCGAAACCGTCCGGCAAGAGCAAGCACGTCGGCAGAACCTCACACAAACGCCCGAAACAATCGCACGCCTCGCACAACAGTATCGAGACGCTGGCGGCGACCAAGCAGAACTCGAAACGGCGGTTGCGCCAGGTCAGGCGGGGGTACCATGAAAGCGATTAGCAAACAGCCAACCCATCGGTTGAGCGTAAGGAGCGGTCTAGGTGTTGGAGCACCTAGACCGCTCACCTCTGTCGCCGATCTCGATGCGGCGGTTTCGCCATGAGTAAACAAACCGTCAAGATCGACGGCAAACCCGTTCCAGTCGGCACGGCAGAAGCGTTCAAGAAACTCGCAGCAGCGTTCGAGAAAGCAACCGGCGAGACGCTACACGTACGCTCGGGTCTGCGAACGAGAGCCGAACAGCAGCGACTCTGGGATCTCTACAAAGCCGGAAAAGGCAACCTTGCAGCACGGCCCGGAACGAGTCGGCACGAAAAAGGCAACGCGCTCGACGTGTACGACTCGGGGCGAGATGCAGGGGTCACGCGAGCGAACAACAAGCGGTCAAACTGGCTCAAAAACAACGCCCACAAATACGGATTCAAAGCGAACGGATACGGGTTCAAACAAGTCGAACCGTGGCATATTGAATACACCGGCGACCCTTGGAAAACGACCGTGAAGCCGACTGTCGAAAACACACCGAAAACGCGCTATGAAGTCACCGCCACAAGCCTCAACGGACGCTCGGGGCCTGGTACGCAATACGCGATCAAAACGAAGCGTCCACGAGGGTTCCGCTTCAACTCCACGAAACGTTCGGGCAACTGGGTTCGGGCTGGAAAATACTGGTATCACACGCACTACCTGAAAGTCGTCGCATCGAAACCACAAGCAGCCGTACACATGAGGCTCGGCACGCTGAATATCCCGTTAGATGCCGACAAACTTCCCGACGGCGAGAAGCGTGCCAAACTCGCAGCCGAGCAAATCAACGCCTCAAACCTTGACGTGCTGGCCCTGCAAGAACTCAGCAGGGGGACGGGTTACGAACACAAGTACGCCACAATGCTCCTTGCCGAACTCGGAGCCGGTTGGGGAATCATTCGACCAACGACGGGACTCAACGAGAACTACATCTTCTACCGGGCATCTCGTGCTCGGCTCGTCGATCAACCGGCCGACGTGATCTTGACACCGCTAGCAGGTCACCGAGGGCACGCGACGGGAGTCAAACTCAACGTCGGCGGAAAAGACTTCGTGTTTATGAGCACACATCTCGTGAACGGGAAGCAGGCCGGTGCGTCACGTGAAGCACAGGGCGAGCAACTTGCGAACATCTCGAACGCTACGACGATCATCATGGGCGACTTGAATCAGTCCACCGTTCCCAAAGCACTCGCACGGACACACAAGACCGTACGGGAACACATCATCACCCCGATGACACGATGGGGCACGTATGCGAAATGGGGCAAGGACGAAGTCACCATCAAAGCCGACACAATCCTAGACCACGTGCTCGTACCTGGCTCGGCAACAATCAGGGGTTACACGCTCGTCGGCGTTGATCAGAACGCTGGCACGTTGTCGATGCCGCGTGCGTCAGATCATGTCCTGGTCGTGGTTAGCGTTGTAATCTGACTCAACACGCCCCCCAAGGACACACCCCCAC
>CALMUY010000187.1 GCA_937873005.1 uncultured Aeromicrobium sp.
CCCGTTGCACCTCAACCCTTCCCCAGTCAAAGATTCAATCTGTCGCCGTAGACCAAGGTCCTTGGCAACGTCGCCGCGGATTGGCGACTCTCACGATCCATTCGCCTGACGGTCCAGTCGAAGTCGGGCTGAAGCACATGAACGTTGATGAAGCGTATGGCGTCGCCTTAGACGAAGCGGATCGTGCCCGCTTGGCGCGGTCTGCCGTCACCCGCCGCTGACGTTCAATTCCGCATCAGGGTCGATGAACGCTGGGGTTTCTCGGTTGTTCAGCCACCCGTCTGGCAGCGCGACACGCTTAGGTGTGCCTTGCCGTCCACGAGGCGCGCCGAGCACGCTCGTCGGGAACGCCTCGTTCGGGTCGAGCATCCCCAACAGGTCATCAAGTTCAGCGAACGAGGACACCTTGCCCAATTGATCGCGAGCGATGTGTCCGGCACGGAAGCCCTTCAAGTACCAGGCGACATGTTTACGGAACTCGATGCAACCGCGCTCTTCGCCTAGCCACTCGCCTAAAAGGATCGCATGGCGTTTCATGATCGCGACGACTTCACCCAACGTGGGGAACGCTCGATCCGTGCGGCCAGCGAAAGCAGCTTCCAAGTCGGCGAAAAGCCAGGGGCGACCGAGACAACCTCGCCCAATGACCACGGCATCGCATCCGGTTTGGGCGACCATCTCAATGGCGTCAGCGGCTTCCCAAATGTCGCCATTGCCAAACACAGGCAAACTGACTGACTCTTTGAGCGTCGCAATCGAGTTCCAGTCCGCCTGGCCCGAATAGTGTTGCGCGGCGGTTCGCCCATGCAATGTGATGGCCGCGCAGCCACTCGCCTCCGCGATCCGCCCAGCGTCCAGATATGTGATGTGCTGCTCGTCAACACCGATGCGTGTCTTCATCGTGACGGGCACGTTGAATGGTTCAGCCGCTTTGACCGTCTCGTTCAGAATTTGGGCAAGGAGATTGGACTTCCACGGCAACGCTGCTCCCCCGCCTTTGCGGGTAATCTTGGGCACCGGGCAACCAAAATTCAGGTCAATGTGGTCAACCCCGTATTCGCCGCACAACATCGCGGCAGCACGGCCCATTACTTTCGGATCGACGCCATACAACTGAACTGACCGATACTTTTCAGACTCGGCAAACTTCACCATCGACAGGCTCGTTTTGTCGCCTTCGATGAGCCCGCGACTGGTGATCATTTCGCAGGTATAGAGACCTTGGCCCTGTTCGGCACACAGTTGCCGAAATGCCACATTGGTGACTCCTGCCATCGGCGCGAGAACGACGGGTGTTCCCACGGCGAGTGGGCCAAGTCGGAATGGAGTGTTGGTCGATAAATCTGTCATATTGCGTGTCGATTGATTCAGTTGGCAGACGATGTTTCGGACGTGACGGAAGATGGAATGCGCCAAGCTACGCTCGAGACTCCGTCGTGGCGCAGGTATTCAATCGTGCTCGGTCGCTGTCCGGTTGATACGAGGAACACGAGGCAGTCGAGATGCTCAGCGCCTTGCGAAATTGGTTCACCAGCGGGCGTGGTCGGGCATTCTGAGATCACACCGTGAACGTTTGCTGGCGGGAGAACCAGATTGTCGCTGACACGCAAAACCCAGCCCTTTTCTAGTGCCATATCCAGATCTGCAGGACCGCGATTGTGCATCTCTACTGAGACGTACCATGGCTCAACACCACTTGGCACGCCGGAAAATGTATCGAGATCCGTAGCCGGCCCTCTGCGCACCTCAAGAGCATCAAGGCGAACGATCGTCCCCGATGTGCCGCCGGCTTGATCGCCGAGGACGAGCAGTGTCGACTCGCCTAATTTCATAGTCGAGTCCCATGAGCCCAGTTCGGTTCCGGGAGGTACTTCTGGGCCTGGGTTTTCGGTTTCGCCGTTTCCCGAACAACTTGCGAGCGCAAGCACCAACACGAGCGCAATTGCGCTTGTCCGAATACGGTGGCTCACGACTCGCCTCATCGTCAGCAACCGATCAGCTTGCCTGCAAGATAACTCGTTACTTGGTCAAGTGCCACGCGTTCTTGAGCCATCGTGTCGCGTTCGCGGATCGTGACAGCGTTGTCGTCGAGGGTGTCGAAATCGACCGTGATGCAGAAGGGCGTGCCGATTTCATCTTGACGACGGTAGCGCTTGCCGATGGCTTGCGCATCGTCGAACTCGATGTTCCAGTTCTGACGAAGTTCAGCAGCCAGACCCTTCGCTTTGGGCGAGAGGTCAGCGTTGCGCGAGAGCGGCAACACTGCTGCCTTGACTGGCGCGAGTCGCGGATCGAGTTTGAGGACGGTTCGCTCGTCGACCCCGCCTTTGGCATTGGGTGCTTGATCGACGGTGTAAGCGTCCACGAGGAACGCCATGAGTGAACGGTTGACGCCGGCGGCGGGTTCGATCACGTACGGAGTCCAACGTTCGTTCTTCGCTTGATCGAAGTACGAGAGGTCTTGGCCCGAGTGCTTCGCGTGGGTCGAGAGATCGAAGTCTGTACGGTTGGCAACGCCTTCGAGTTCGCCCCATTCGGAGCCCTGGAACTGGAAGCGGTATTCGATGTCGACGGTGCGCTTGGAGTAGTGCGAGAGCTTTTCTTGGGGATGCTCATAGAAACGCAAGTTGTCTGGGTTGATGCCGAGTCCGGTGTACCAGTTCATGCGTTCGGCCATCCAGGTTTCTTGCCATTCTTCGTCGGTGCCAGGCTCCACGAAGAACTCGAGTTCCATCTGTTCGAACTCGCGGGTGCGGAAGATGAAGTTGCCGGGCGTGATTTCGTTGCGGAAACTCTTACCAATTTGGGCGATGCCGAATGGTGGCTTGCGTCGCGAACTGGTCATCACGTTGGCGAAGTTCACGAAGATGCCCTGAGCGGTTTCGGGGCGCAGATAGTGCAGACCTTCTTCGGTGTCTACCGGGCCGAGGTAGGTCTTGAGCAGGCCGTTGAACATGCGTGGTTCAGACCAGTTGCCTTTGGTGCCGCAGTTGGCGCAGGCGATGAGTTCCATGGCTACCGAATCGGGATCGTCGATCCCCTTCTTTTCGGCGTAGGCCTCTTGCAGATGATCTTGACGGAAGCGCTTATGGCACTGGCCACATTCGATCAAGGGGTCAACGAACGCTTGGAGGTGGCCGGAAGCTTCCCACACGGCAGTCGGCAGGATGACAGAGGAATCAAGGCCAACCACGTCTTCTCGGCTTTGCACCACCGAACGCCACCATTGGCGCTTGATGTTGTCTTTGAGTTCGACGCCAAGCGGACCGTAATCCCAGGCCGAACGCGTGCCGCCGTAGATCTCTCCACATTGGTAAACGAAGCCCCTGCGCTTGCTGAGACTGATGACGTTGTCGATAGTGCTGGCCATAGGTATTTCCTGTCCGGCTGGATGTCGGTGGGCAGGTACAGCGCGTCGTAACCCGCTGTGCCCAAGATCAGGGATTAACGATACCCCCACGCGTGTGTGCGACGTGACAGGCGAACGATTTGACAATCGTTCTCATTAGTGTTGAGAATGGTTCTCATGAAGAAGATTGCACTCGCCGCCACACTCGCATTGACCCTCGCTGCTTGCTCTCCTGCCAGCCACGACTCCGGCCAGGTTTCGGTGATGTCTTCGATCTATCCTGCGCAGTTCTTGGCCGAACGCATCGGCGGCGATCTGGTGGACATCACTCCGATCACGGCGCCTGGTGCTGACCCCCACGAAACTGAACTCACTCCGCGTCGCACGGCAGAGCTCATCGAATCCGATGTGGTGTTGTGGTTCAGCGGTATTCAACCAGCGGTGGACGCCACGCTCGCGGAAGCAAAGCGCGATGAGTCCGTCACGATCGACCTTGCGGGTGAACACGCACACGAAGACTCGGATCACGATGACCACGATCACGACGATCATGATCACTCCCACGGCCATTCGCACGATGGCATCGACCCGCATGTCTGGCTCAACCCCGAGGTCATGGAAGACAACGTTGCACTCGTTCGCGACGCGCTCATCGCAGCCGCCCCTGAACACAAAAACGCGTTCACCAAGAACGCCGAGAAGCTCCACACTGAACTCGCACAACTGCATGAGGACTTCGAGTCTGGACTTTCCTCGTGCACACACCGCACCTTCGTGACCGGACACGCTGCCTTCGGTCATCTCGCCGAAGAGTTCGACCTCGAACAGGTGGCAGCGTTGACTGGCGATTCCCACGATGAACCCAGCCCCGCAGAACTGGCGCGCATCGCCAAACTCATGAAGGACGAAAACATCACGACGGTGTTCTCGCAGTCGGTCGAACCGGACGCCACTGCGAAGACTTTGGCTCGTGAAACCGGAGCCGCCATCGCTGTGCTCGATCCCCTCGAGTTCGCACCAAAGGCTCCGGCAGATTATGTTTCAGTCATGCGCGACAACCTTGCTGCCCTCTCGACTGCGATGGAGTGTTCATGAGCGCTGGCACCATGAGCGCCACCGGCCCCAACGCTGCCATCATTACTGCGAGTGACGTGAAAGTCACGATCGATGGCAACGAGATCCTCAGGGGCATCGACCTTGAGGTGAACCCAGGCGAGTTCTTGGGCATTCTCGGGCACAACGGCTCCGGGAAGTCCACGTTGATTCGCGCTCTGATGGGCCTGCAGCGATTCACCGGCGAGGTTTCACTGTTCGGTACTCCCCTCGCCGACTTCAAGGAACGCAACCGCATTGGATATCTGTCGCAAGACATCAACCACACCACGGGCGTGCCCTCGTCGGTCATGGAAGTGGTGTTGAGCGGTGCGGTGGCGAATCATCGTTGGTCGGGTTGGCCCAGCAAGACTGAACGTGCACACGCTCGCGAACTGATCGAATCGGTTGGTTTAGGCGAGCACGCGCGCCGTCCGATTTCCGAGTTGTCTGGTGGGCAACGCCAACGCGCCCACATTGCTCGCGCTCTGGTGGGCCATCCCGACCTCGTGGTGATGGACGAGCCGACGGTCGGTGTGGATGCCGAAAGCCTCGACATTCTCGCCCACATCCTGAAAACTGAACTCGATCGTGGCACCGCGATCGTTATGGTCACGCACGAACTAGGTGCCGTACGCGAGCTCGTGAATCGCACGATCACGCTTGAGGCAGGACTGGTGTGCGACACGTGCATCGACGTAAAAGATCTCCACGCTCCCGGATTGCAAGAGCACCACGCTGAAATCCACGGAGACTCCCACACTGATCAGCCCGCCCATCATGCGGCCGAACTCGATGTGCGCCCCGTCGTGACCGAAGGGCCGCTCCAATGACTCTTCTTTCCTACGAGTTCATGCAAATCGCGCTGCTCGCAGCCGTGGTGACAGGTCTGACTGCGCCCGCGATCGGCACCTATATCGTGCAACGTCGTCTCGCACTATTAGGCGATGGTCTTGGGCACGTTGCGCTTACGGGCGTTGCCCTCGGTTTGCTCACCGGCACATCTCCCCTAGCGGCAGCTGTCGTGGTTGCCATCGGCGGCGCGGTTGTGATTGAACTGCTGCGCACCTATGCGAAAGCATCAGCCGATGTGGCGCTTGCCATGCTGTTTTATGGCGGTATCGCTGGTGGTGTTTTCTTGATCAATTTGTCTGGCAACTCGGCAGCCACGCTCAACCGCTATCTGTTCGGTTCGATCACCACCATGAGCCGCGCCGACGTAATCCTCGTTGTCGTGTTGGGTGCTGCCGTTCTGCTGGCGAGCATCTGGTTGGCGCCCCAGTTTTTTGCATTGAGTCACGATGAAGAACACGCGCGTGTGGCAGGCGTGCCCACCCGCGTGTACGGAATGTTGATCGCCACGCTCGCGGCCGTCACGATCGCCGTCTCGATGCGCACGGTTGGCTTGCTGCTCGTGTCGGCGCTGATGGTGATTCCGGTGGCAGCGGCCCAACAATTGCGCCCGAGTTTTCGGGGCACCCACTTCCTAGCCATGGGGTTCGGTTTGTTTTCCGCCGTGGCTGGTTTGCTGGTGAGCGCAGCCATCGACGCACAACCCGGCCCCACAATTGTGTTGGTGGCGCTAGGCGTGTTCGCGCTGGCTGCGGTGTTTCGAGGCGCGAAGTCTTTGCGTCGTTCCCCGGAGGTGCCTCGTGGCTGAACAGCGCAACACGCGTCAACGTCGGGCTGTCAAAGGCGTGCTCGATCAGCTCGAAGGCTTCCATTCGGCCCAAGAGATACACGAGTTCTTACGCGATTCGGGTGAACAGATCGGGCTTTCTACCGTGTACCGCAATCTCGTTTCCCTCGCAGACGCGAACGAGGTGGATGCCTTGCGCAACGACGAAGGCGAAACTTTGTACCGGCGTTGCAGCAGCGGTCATCACCATCACCATCTGGTGTGCCGAACCTGCGGCAAAACGGTGGAAGTCGATGGGCCTGCGGCCGAGCAGTGGGCCGAATCGATTGCCTCGGCGCACGGGTTCAAAAACGTTTCGCATACTTTCGAGATTTTTGGAACGTGTGAACAATGCCAGCGCTGACGGTGGTGCGCGTGCTGGCATCGGATCTGTCGGCCGCTCAGGTGTATGAAGTGTGGCGGATTCGCGATGCAGTGTTCAGCGTAGAGCAGAATTGCCGCGAGGAAGACGTCGACGGCGTTGATCTTCGTGACGATTGCGTGCACTTGTGGATCGCCGACGACTCAGGCCAACTGCGCAGTTATGCTCGCGTTTACAGCGAAGACGGGCACATCCGGTTGGGTCGAGTCGCCACACGCGCATCCGATCGCGGTTTAGGGCTGTCCACCACAATCCTCGAACGAGTCATCGCAGACTGGGGCGACCAAGAAATCGCCATTCATGCTCAAGCTCACCTCGAGAATTGGTACGCCAAGTTTGGTTTCGTGGTCAACGGCGCCCCGTTCGTCGAAGCCGATATCGATCACGTTCCGATGCTGCGTGCGGCGGGCTCTTAACCGCTCGGATTCACGCCCCGCTGGGCGCTTGGAAGTGGTAGGACGCGATCCGGAAACCGGTGCGAAAATACAGTTCGTGCGCCTTTTGCCGTTCGGATTGCCCCCCCGAATCAAGGTGTACGACTGCGATGCCCGCCTCGGCCGCCAGGGATTTGACGCGTTCCACTAGGCGATAGGCATGCCCGGCACCGCGCGCCTCCGGCAGCGTCGACAAGTCATCGATGTAGCAGTAACGGCCCCACGCCAAGTTCGTACCTAACCGGAATCCCGCCACTGCCACGACCTGTTCACCGTCAAAAGCTCCGAGCAGTCGATAGCCGTCACCCAACTGTTCGCGCACCTGCTCCACGTAGCTCGACTCGTCAATGAGGTGAGTGCGGAGCGCACGCATCGCGTCGAAACTCAACCCGATCTCATCGGCTCCCAGTTCGCGAATCACGGGTCAACTCACACTCACGCCCGCGCGACGCAAACCGAAGTTCATCGCGTCGACGAGCGCCTCCCACGAGGCTTCAATGATGTTGGCGCCGACACCGACTGTGGTCCACGTATCTTTGCCGTCGGTGGTGTCGATGAGCACGCGCGTGACTGCGTCGGTGCCTTTGCCTTGGTCGAGGATACGGACTCGGAAATCAACGAGATGGAAGCTCGCGACGTCGGGATAGAACTGTTCGATCGCTTCACGCAAAGCATGGTCGAGCGCGTTGACCGGGCCGTTACCCTCCCCCACAACTGCCAACCTGCGGCCGCCTGCCATCAGTTTCACGATCGCTTCAGCCGAAGCGTCACCACGGTTGCCGACCGAGGCTGCGATGACGCGCCAGGATTCGACGTCGAAATAGTTCAACGCGCGACCTTCGACCTCTTCGAGCAGCAACAACTCGAACGAGGCGTCGGCCGCTTCGAAGGTGTAGCCATCTTGTTCGAGTGCTTTCACTCGGTCGGTGACACGTGTGAGCAGTTCGGCGTTGCCTCCGAGTTCGAAGCCCAACTCGCGGCCCTTGAGTTCGATCGTGGCGCGGCCGGCCATTTCGGAGACGAGCAGACGCATGTCGTTGCCTACCAGCATCGGATCCATGTGTTGATACAAGTCCGGATCCACTTTGATGGCGCTGGCGTGCAGGCCGGCTTTGTGGGCAAAAGCCGAGACTCCCGTGTATGGCTGGCGTGCTGCAGGCGGATAGTTGGTGATTTCACTGATCGCATGGGCGATGCGGGTTGCTTCACGCAGTGCGCCTTCAGGCATCACTTTCATGCCCAGTTTGAATTCAAGGTTCGCCACACAGGTGATGAGGTCGGCGTTGCCGGTGCGTTCGCCGTATCCGTTCACGCACCCCTGCACGTGGGTGGCGCCAGATTGCACTGCGGCAAGCGAGTTCGCTACTGCACAACCGGTGTCGTTGTGAGCGTGGATGCCCAAACGCGCTCCTGTTGCTTCGTGCACGTGGCCCACGATGTCGGAAACCCAATGCGGCAACATGCCGCCGTTGGTGTCACACAGCACGGCCACTTCAGCCCCTGCTTCGGCGGCAACCCGGACTACTTCGATCGCATAGGCCTTGTTGTCGAGGTAACCGTTGAAGAAGTGTTCAAGGTCGAGGAACACTCGTTGGCCTTCGCCACGCAAGTACGTGATCGAGTCGCGCACCATCTCGAGGTTTTCATCGAGTGTGGTCTTGAGTGCTTTGAGCACGTGCTGATCGTGGCTCTTGGCCACCATCGTGACCACGGATGCGCCGCTGTCGCGCAGCGCTTGGATCAACGGATCGTCCGCGGCGGCAATGCCTGGTCGGCGTGTCGCACCGAAAGCTGCGAGCGTGGCGTTCTTCAAATCGAGTTCTTTGGCTGCGAGAGCGAAAAACTCCGTGTCTTTCGGGTTGGATCCGGGCCAGCCGCCTTCGATATACCCGACACCGAGATCGTCGAGATGCTGCGAGATGGCGAGTTTGTCTTGCACCGACAGGTTGAGACCCTCTTGTTGGGCGCCGTCGCGCAGGGTCGTGTCGTAAACATGAAAGTCGGCTACTCGTTGTGTGCCGTGGCTCGTGTTCATCGTGTCCTCGTTCGTCCAACTATTAGGTGCAGGCCGTGCGTCCAACAAAAAAGCCTCCCGGATCAGGGAGGCGGCGCTATTGCTGGGGTGCAATAGCGCTAGTCGATAATGATCACGTTTGTGCTCATAGATTCATCATACCCACGATGGGCGTCAAACACACGCGACTGGTGTTGCATCCACCAAAAGCAACAGCCCGAACTTACGAATTCCGCGAGTCCGGGCTGAAGCCATGTTGGTCATAGAGCATCAACGCAGAACGGCACCGAGGGTTTCGGCTTGAGCCAAGATCGCTTCGCGCGCGGTCTTGATGTCGGCATCGCTGAGCGTGCGATCGCTCGCCCGCAACCGCACTTTGTAGGCCAGCGACTTCTTGCCAGCTTCGACTTGATCACCGGTGTAGATATCGAACAGTCGTACTGATTCGACGAACTCGTGTGCACCTGCAATGAGGTCGCTCAAGGCTCCAGCGGTCACATCTGATGGCGCAACGAAAGCAAAGTCTTCTTTCGCAACAGGGAACGCCGAGAAGTTCGGCTTCTCCCCCACTGCCGGCGCAGCCTCAATCAATGCCGCGAGATTGATTTCGCCAGCCATCACCCGCCCGGGCAAACCATGGGCTTGACTGATCCTCGGATCCAATTCACCTGCGTGTCCGACAACCTCGCCGTTGAGCAGCAACGCAGCGCAACGCCCCGGATGGAACGGCGCATAGCGGGCTGACTCGACGGTCAGTTCGATGTTGAGCACCCGGGCAAGATCGTGGGCAACCGCGAGTGCATCAGACCATACATAGGCCAACGCATCCGTGCCAATTCCAGCCTTCACCGCATTGCCGAGCATCACCCAAGACGCATGGTGCGGTTGAATCGGCAGCGCCTCGTTGAGCGCAGCGTACTGGGCTTGGGTGGGCCGCTGTTCGACCCCGTAAATAGGTGCTTCACCACCGTGCTTGGGGGTAAACACGCGCGCCACCTCGAACAAGGCAATGTCGTCGTGCCCGCGGCTCACGTTCAGTGCGGTTGACCGCAACAATCCGATCAACAAGGTAGTCGTGAGCGAAGGCTGTTCGCTGGAGAGTGGGTTCGCCAGCACCACCGCATCGCGGCGGGCATCGTCGGCGTCTAGACCGAGTTTGTCGAAGTCGGCTTCGCCAACAAACGGCAACGAAGTCACTTCGGTCAAACCGAATGAAGCCAACGCGATTCCGGCCCTGCGGCGCAGTTCTTGAGCCCGGGTAAGACCGCGCCCGCCGGGTGCTTTCGGCAACACGGATGGGACTTGGTCGTAGCCGACCACGCGCAGCACTTCTTCGACCAGATCGTAAGGATCGTTGATGTCGAAGCGCCAACTCGGCGGAGTAGCGACAATCTGACCACTTGCTGGGTCGTGGTCCACCACGATGCCGTTGCCTTCGAGCGCAGCCACAACAGTTTCGGCCGAAATATCAATGCCCAACACGCGGGTGGGCAGATCCTGATCGATCGTGACGTTACGCGCCGCGGGAGCCTGACCCACGACGGTCAAGCCCGGGAGAATTGTGCCTCCACCGAGTTCAACCATGAGTTCGGCGACACGTTGCGCAGCACGGGCCGGCAGCTGCGGATCGACGCCGCGCTCGAACCGCTTTGACGCTTCGGAAACCAGTTTGTGTCGGCGTGAACCACGCGCAATCGTCGGCGGATCAAAGTGGGCTGCTTCGATCACAATGCGAGTGGTGGAGTCGCTGATCTCGGTGCGGGCGCCGCCCATGATTCCGGCGATGCCGATCGGACCTTCGTCATCGACGATGAGCAAGTCATCGGGCGTCAAGGTTCGTTCTTGATCGTCGAGCGTGGTGATCTTCTCGCCCGCGACAGCCTTGCGCACACCAATTGCGCCGTTCAGGGTGTCGGCGTCGTAAGCGTGATTCGGCTGGCCCAATTCGAGCATCACGTAGTTGCTGATGTCGACAGCCAAAGAAATGGACCGCATGCCAGCCTGTTCCACTCGGCGTGCAATCACGGCAGGGGTCGGTCGGGTCGAATCGAACCCTTCCACCACGCGGGTCACGAACACCGAACAAGCCGGGTCATCTACGCGCACAGGGTAGGCCTCGCCATCGGCCGAAACCTCACGGTCTGCGGGGTCGACGAACTCGATACCGTACGCCAAAGCAACGTCGCGAGCCACGCCGCGCATCGAGAGTGCGTACGCGCGGTCGGGGTTGACTTCAAGATCGAGGACGTCGTCGCCGAGCCCGAGCACCTCGATGCCGCTGTCTCCGGGTTGCGCCGAATCTGCGGGCAACACGATGATTCCCGAATGATCCCCGCCGCCAAGACCCAACTCGGCCTCGGAACAGATCATGCCATCAGAGACGTGACCGTAGGTCTTGCGTGCCGTGATCTCGAAACCAAGTTCGGGTAGGAACGTTCCGGGAAGCGACACAACCACGAGATCACCGGCAACGAAGTTGTGCGCTCCACACACGATGCCACGGCCTGCTGGTTCGGTTTCGGTGGCCGGATCGTTGTGTTCTGGCCCCACATCGACGCGACACCAGTTGATGACTTTGCCGTTCTTTTGCTCTTCGGGTTGCACCGACAGCACACGACCTACCGTGAGCGGGCCACTCACACCAGAGTTGAGAATCTCTTCGAGTTTCAGGTCAAACTCGGTCAACCGATCGGCGAGCTGTTCGGTAGTGACGTCGTTGGGTACGGCGACTAGTTCGCGCAGCCATGGCACGAGAACTTTCATTGTTGTTCCCCTAGCTCAGAGTCCGAGGCCGAAAGGCTCGGTGAATCGAATGTCGCCGTCCCACAAATCGCGCAGATCGGCGATGTCGTATCGGCTGGTGATGGTTCGGTCGAGGCCCATGCCGAAGGCGAACCCCGAATAGCGTTCTGGATCGACGCCACAAGCGACGAGGACGCGCGGGTTCACGACGCCGCATCCGCCCCATTCGACCCAGCCTTCGCCACGGCAGGTACCGCACGAGGCCACTTCGGCCGGATCGTTAGCGCACACATAACAGAGCAAATCGATCTCAGCGCTGGGCTCGGTGAACGGGAAATATGAGGGCCTAAACCTTGTGGTTGAGCCCGGCCCGTAGACCGCTTGCGCGAAGTGGTCGAGCGTGCCTTTGAGGTGCGCCATGGTGAGGCCTTCGTCGATGGCGAGGCCTTCTACTTGATGGAAGATCGGCATGTGGGTGGCATCGGCTTCGTCCGTGCGATAGACGCGGCCAGGCACTGCGATGTAAATCGGGGGCTTGCGTTCCAGCATGGTGCGCGCCTGCACCGGCGAGGTGTGAGTGCGCAGCACGAGCGCGGCTCGTTCCGGTGATAGCCAGAAGGTGTCTTGCATGGTGCGGGCTGGATGGTCTGGGCCAAGGTTGAGCGCATCGAAGTTCAACCATTCGGCTTCCACTTCGGGGCCTTCACCGATTTCCCAACCCATCGCGATGAAAATGTCGGCGACGTGATCTTGGATCGTGGTGATCGGGTGCCGCGAGCCGCGCGCTTGGCGGTCGGATGGGATCGTGACGTCCACGGTTTCGGCAGCGAGCGTCGCTTCGAGTTCAGCTGCTTCAAGTTCGATTTGGCGCTTGGCGATCGCCTGGTTGATGGCACCGCGAGCTTGGCCGACGCGTTGGCCGGCTTCTTTCTTCGCTTGGGGCGGTAACGCGCCGATCTCTCGGTTGGCGAGCGCCAACGGCGCCCGGTCCCCCGCATGATCGAGGCGTGCCTGCTTGAGTTCAGCGACGGTGGCGGTGTTCGCGACGGCCGCAAGCGCTTCGTCTCGCATGCGTTCCACTTCGGCCGCATTCAACGGAGTGACCTCGACCGGATCGTAGTCGGAATTAGGCGCAGACATGCGTACCTTTCAAGTCTGACGGGTGACATTGCAGGTTTGGCTGCAGGTGACACTGCATCTTATCGTTAGGCGAAATTTGCGGGATCAAGCGTCCCGTCAGGCATCGGTCAACGTCGAAGGCTCGTTTACTGGAATCCATGCGCTGATTCGGGCGCCCTTCGGTTCAGCATCCTGGATCGTGATTTCACCTTGATGGAGCGAAACGACGCCCTTCACGATGAACATGCCCAAACCGCTGCCAGCGCCCGGTCCTGCTCGCCAAAAACGGCTAAAGACACGATCACGCTGATCGACTGGAATTCCCGGCCCCGAATCAATCACCCGAACTGCCACACCGTCTTTCCCATCGCGTTGAATGTTCTCGACTTCGAGCGCCTTGAGGCCTTCGCCATGCCTGATGGCGTTCTCGACGAGGTTCGTGAAAACTTGGGTCAGTCGATCCGAGTCGCCCCACACCACCGGAATCGTGCCGATGATGTCGGCTTGTGGCTTGGTTTTTGCGGTCGCATAAACCGATTCGAGCACTCGTGCGGCGAGTTGATCAAGGTTGACTGGTCCGGTACGCAGCGACATGCGCCCCGAGTCGATTCGGGCTGCATCCAGCAGTTCGGTGACGAGTCGACTGAGGCGGTCGGCGTCAGCGTCGATTGTTTCGAGCATGAACTTGCGTTGATCTTCAGTGAACGCGTCCCACCGATGGATGAGGGTCGCCGAGAACCCTTTGATGCCCGTAAGTGGCGAACGAAGCTCGTGCGCCACAGTAGCGACCATGTCTGACTTGTGCCGGTCGAGTCGGTTGCGGATCTGCGCACTGCGAGCACAAACAATAAGCTTAG
>CALMUY010000188.1 GCA_937873005.1 uncultured Aeromicrobium sp.
CGGGGGCGAACGGGGCGGGCGCTCAGCTTGAGTTCGAGGTGAACGTCGCCGGCCGTCGCGTTGCCGGCAAGATCAAGGCTGTCGATCCAGAATCATCGGCAGCCATGCTGTCACCCAAGTTCGTGGGCGGCCAGTGGTGGACGATAGATGATCAGGCGCGCATCTGCACCACGGCTGAACCGGAACGTCGCAGCGGCCCGCTGTTGGCCAGTTGGCGGATCGAACGAGACGCGATTGTGGCGGATGGGACGGGCCCGGCGGCGATCGCGGAGTTGGTGTCTGCACGTTCACGCATCCCGGCAACCACGTTGACCCGAAACGGACACGCGTTCACGGCTCGTTTCCCCACTACCCAAGACCGCTGGGGATTTGGCGCAACGGCGCTCCCTGCAGCGGACTATGCCCTCGAAATCGATGGGCGCAGAATTCAAGCGCACACCGAACTCGTCGCTCAAGCACCGTGCGATGTGAAGGCCGGTTCCTTGGTGGGACATACGTTTGTCACGGCACCGACCGTTGGTTTGCGACTGATCAAACCTCGAACACCCGAAGAAAACACGATGTACGGGCAGCGCGCATTGCGAGCTGAGTACCGGAACCTTGACGCGCCGGTCGACCACGACGTCGCGCTTTTCCAATGCTTCTGGGCTGAGGTGGCGACCGACAGTCAAGTGCCAATTTTTCAGGAACTCCGTCGGCGCAGGCCTAACCTGAAGGCCTATTGGGGCGTACTGGACCACTCTGTCGCGGTGCCAGAAGGGGCAATTCCGGTGGTTGCTGGCAGCCGCGAATGGTACGAGGTTTTGGCTAGCGCTGGTTGGATCGTCAAGAACACGGAAGTCGGTGAATACACGCGCCTGCGCGAGGGCCAGTGTTACGTCCAGACGTTCCATGGTCAACCGTTTAAGTCGATGGGCGCGTCCTTTTGGCGTGACCTTAAGAAGTGGCCCGAGTTCCGGGTCCGCTGGGAGTCGACGGTGCGCCGTTCGGATTTCTGGTCGCTCATTGTCACGCCTGACCCTGCCGCGAATATTTGGTACCTCGACAACTATTTCTATGCGGGCACGATCATCGACACGGGTTTGCCGCGCACCGATGCGTTACTCGCCGCCACTGCCGACGTCCGCCGTGCCGAGGCACGTTCGGCACTGGGAATTCGACCCGATCAAACTGCTGTCCTGCACGCGACCACGTGGCGCGAGGACTTGTCTGGCGGCAACAACACATTCGCTGATCCGGGCTTCCTTGATGTGGCTGCACTCGCGCGCGAAATGGGGTCAAGCCATGTTGTGTTGCAGCGCTCGCACCATTCGGTAGCTCGGTCACAAGCCGAACGGATGGAGTCGGCAGGGGTGCTCAACGTGACCGACTATCCAGAAATCAACGACTTGATCTTGGCCAGTGACGTGGCGGTGCTCGACTATTCGTCTCTTCGGTTCGAAACGGCGCTCGCGAATGTCCCAATGGTCTTTTTTGTGCCGGATCTCGACGAGTATGAGGGCAACTTACGCGGATTCTTGTTCGATTTCGAAGAGTCGGCACCCGGTCCGCTGATCCGCGACGCAAGCCACGTTGCACCGCTCGTGCGTAACCCTGCGGCTCTGCGTGATGAATTTGCTGGGGCCATTGCGTCGTTCAATCGGCGGTTCAATGCGCAGCACGATGGGCACGCGGCCGAGCGCGTGGTCGACGCCATGATTGCCTGGCTCGATGCGCGCGAAGCGAAGGAGGCAGCAGAATGAAGGGTCTCTTCAAGCGTGGTGCGAAGCCGCTGCGCGACGTCCTGCCGCCATTATTGAGCATCATCGTGCCGGCCTTTGACGTCGAAAAATTTCTGGGCGAATGTCTTGATTCGTTGCAAACCCAGTCGTTGCGTGACATTGAAATCATCGTCATTGATGACGGCTCCCCAGACAAGATCGCCGCGATCACGAAGCGTCACGCCAAGTCGGATCCGCGGGTGCGTCTCATTCGTCAGGCGAACCAAGGCGTTAGCGCCGCCCGTAACGCTGGCATCGAGGCATCGCGCGGACGCTACCTGACGTTCGTTGACCCGGACGACATCGTGCTCACTGACGGGTTCCGTGACGCCGTGCAGTCGCTGGAGGCGAGCGGAGCCGACTGGGCGGTCTTGCCGTATCGCCAGTTTGATCGGGCCGGAAATCGTGACATTCCGCCGTGGGTTGCCGAGATTTTCGCGCAGGGGCTGCGCACGGTGAAGCCCGGCGAAGTCCCTGCCATCACGGTCCACACGAACGTGGCGGCCAAGGTATACCGCCGCGAGTTCTGGGACCGAGCGGGCATGGGGTTTAGGCCGGATGTCCGGTTCGAAGATCAAGAAGTAGCCGCGCGCGCTTACGCGTACGCCGACACGATCGACATCGTGCCGACCGAAAGCTACTTGTGGCGATTGCGAGGCGGGTCCTTCACGCGCGAAGCCAGCGAAACCACGATGCGGTACTTTTTCGACGCGATTCGCAATTCTTTCGAGCACCTCGATCGAATTCCGGGCGCAGTGACGGCGCGCGCCGGTCAACTTCTCGCCAATGATGTGCCCCGTTATCTTCGCGCACTTGTGAAGGTGGACGACGCCGGATACGCAAGCGAATTATTCGACGGTATCGAGTTCTTGTGGCCGCTCGTGGATCGAGAAATCTGGCGGCGCGATACTCCGGCCGAAGGCAAGATTCTCGAATGGCTCGTGTGCAACGGCCGTCGGAGCGACGTCGCTGCGTTCGTCGCCGCTGACGGATTCACGTTGGCCAACCATCCGTTCGAACTGCTACCCGAGGGCCCCGCGCTACGGTTCCCGTGCTTCGACGACGCCACCGTGCCACGCGAGGCGTTCGTCTTGAGTGAACGACAAACCCCGGCCGATGCGCGGGCACTGCGAGTCGTTCTCAACGAGTCGGGGGTTGATCTTGAAATCATGGCGTATCTGCGTCACCTTGACACGGGACAACCGTCAGCGCGCGCGTGGCTCGTTGCTGATGGGGTGGACGCGGCTGAACTTGAACTCACACACGTCGACACGTTCGTGGGGCATCGCTTGCGCACCACGCGGGCAAGCAACGAACGCAGCATCTGGCGAACCGGCTTCGATTGGCCCAGCGTGCCAGAATCCGCTGCGTCGGTCGAACTCATGGTTCGCGTCGAAGTGACGCATTTGGGCAGAACCGAATCCACAGTTCTTGCCCTCATCGACCCGGCAGGGTCAGCGGCGTGGCCTCAGCGCGCTGGCCGCTGGCCGGGGGCAGGCGCCGAACCGGCTCGCTGGTTCACCGGTGACGCGATCGACACGGTGG
>CALMUY010000189.1 GCA_937873005.1 uncultured Aeromicrobium sp.
GCGGCCACGATGCGCACCTCGGGTTTGTGTTCGCGGAAATATCGACTGACACCCATCAGCGTTCCCGTGGTGCCAAGGCCGCCCACAAAGTGAGTGATCTCTGGCAGGTCGGCGTGGATCTCGGGGGCGGTGCCGCGATAGTGGGCGTCGGCGTTGGCCGGGTTGCCGTACTGGTAGAGCATCACCCAGGTTGGGTTTTCTGCTGCGATCGCTTTCGCCATGCGTACGGCTTCGTTCGAGCCGCCCGCTGCTGGCGAACTGATGATCTCCGCGCCCCACATCGTGAGCAGTTGGCGACGTTCGATCGACGTGTTCTCGGGCATCACGCACACCAAGCGGTAGCCGCGTTGACGCGCCACCATAGCCAGCGAGATTCCCGTGTTGCCGCTCGTCGGTTCGAGGATCGTGCAGCCGGGTGTGAGAAGTCCGTCGGCTTCGGCCTGGTTAATCATCGACAACGCAGCCCGATCTTTGATCGAACCGGTCGGGTTGCGGTCTTCGAGTTTCGCCCACAGTCGCACGTTGGCGCTGGGCGAAAGGTTGGGCAAACCGACGAGCGGCGTGTGCCCGACCGAATCGATCAGGGAGTCGTAGCGGACCACGAGAGTCAGCAGCCTCCGGCTACGGCCGGCAGGATCACGACGGTGTCGCCGTCGCTCGTTGCGGTTTCGAGTCCGCCAGTGAAGCGGATGTCTTCGTCGTTGACGTAAATGTTGACGAAGCGACGCACTTCACCGTTTTCAACCAAGCGTTCAGCGATGCCCTCGTAGTTGCTTTCGAGGTTCGCGATCACGGCGCGAACATCGTCGCCGGCAGCGTCGACGGCACGCTCATCGTTGGTGTAGGTGCGCAAGATGGTGGGGATTCGGACCTCAATGGTCATGGGTTTCAGCCTTCAAACTTTGGTGGTTGCTTGTCAGTGGTCATAACGTTCGACGACGCGAACTTCTTCCTCAGTAACGACGCTATCGATTATCCGATACGAACGAAACTCGACGTCACCTGCCTCGTGCGCACCATCGCGAGTGGACACGAGCACGTAGTGCGCGCCCGGCTCGGAAGCCAGGTTGATGTCAGTACGCGAGGGATACGCTTCGGTGCCGGTGTGCGAGTGATAGATGACCACGGGTTCTTCGTCGTTGTCGTCCATGTCGCGGTAGAGGCGCAACAAATCACCACTATCGAACTCATAAAACGTGGGCGACATGGCAGCGTTCAGCATCGGAATCAACCGCGTGGGCGTGTCGGATCCGATGGCGCCGGCGATCACGCCACACGCTTCGTCGGGGTGGTCCCGGCGGGCGTGCGCGATGATCTCGTCGTGCAGTTCGCGTGAAATGGTCAACACGAGATACGAGTCTAGCCGCGCGTAATGATTGAGGATTCAACTGTCCGACTGGTGGAGAGCTCGCTAGTCGACCAGATATCTACGAGCAGTTTTCACCTTCATAAAGAGACGGTTGCTATCCACGCCTGCGCTTTTGAATCCGTGCTTGAGATACCAGCCGACTAGTTTCGGGTTCCCGGCATCAACGACGATTACTCGACCCCCGCCTACGTCCGAGGATACTGCGATCTTGACGAGCGCCTCGCGAAGCAGTTGCGCTCCGACTTGAGTTCCTCGCAGGTGGGAGCTGACCGCTAGTTTTGTGATCAGCCAGCCGGGAGTTTCGCTAATGGATCCTCGGTGAAACAAACTTGGCATGGAGTCGCGAACCACCATCGTGGGGCAGATCGCGAAATAGCCGGCGATGCGTTCGCTCTCTAGGCGACTTTCGATTAGCAGGTAGACAGCGCTGGTTCCCGCTTTCGTTGCCGAAAGTGCGCTCTTGGACAACCAGTTGTTGTAGTTTTCATCGCCACAATCGAATGAAGCCAGGTCGCGTTCTCGATTCGAATTCAGTGACTCAAGCCGATAGCTACTTGCTGTCACTGATCAAGCAATGTGGGTAGTTTCGCCAGCTTTTCCAGTTCAGGCGACTCATCGGCCGATTCTAGTGACCCAATGAGCGCATCGAACACGTCTGCGTCCATCAAGGTTTGATCCGCACGGGCAACAATCTTGGCCGCCTCTCGCCTTGCGGCTTCCACAACAAAAGTGGACTTCGTGACATGCGAAAGTTTGGCGGCCTCGGTAATGAGGTCGTCGGTCTCTTGGTCCGCGCGAAACTCAACCCGCCGGGT
>CALMUY010000190.1 GCA_937873005.1 uncultured Aeromicrobium sp.
TCTCGCGGTGTCCGCCATGGACGGCCGGATCGATGAGCCAGACCTGCCCATCAACACCCCAGACTAGATTTCCCGACCACAAGTCGCCGTGCAGTAGTGCGGGCGCCTCAGCAGGGCCAGACAATTCGGGCAGTTTCCGGATTGCGTTCTCGATAATGTTGGCTTGTTCGCCGGTCAAATGCCCGCGATCTTGAGCGGCTTTGACGTAGGGCAAGATGCGGCGAATCGCGTAGAACTCTTCCCACGTTTGGGTGGGTTTGTTGGGTAGCGGTGCGAGTCCGACGAACCCGTCGTCTGGGCCACCGAATGTGTCGGCGCCTGCCGAGTGAGTTTTTGCCAGAGCACGCCCGAACTCTTCCGCGGATTCCACTTGGGGTTTGCCTGGTTCGATCCATTCCATAACGAGGCATTCGTCGTCGTAGCCGAAGACTTCTGGAACGGGGGCACCCCCGGCGGCACGCAGACGTTCGAGCCCGGCGGCCTCAGTTGCGAAGAACCCTGCAGGAGCGTTGGCGCGAGTCTTGATGAGCGCGTTTGTGCCGTCAGTGAGTCGCAATCTGGTGGACATGCAAATGTCGCCACCAGCGATTGACGCGGTCGAGACGACGCCCGTTCCGAGGAGATTTTCGGCCAAAGCTGCGGTTACGGACATGCGCGTCATGGAGCCGAGATTACCGGAAATCAACAAGCGTGAGGGTATGTGGGGAAACTGGCCGCACTCGCGCGGTTTCGGTCACACGAGTGTGCGAACGTGCGCGAGCAACTCGTCGGTCGTGCGTTCGATCATGTCGAGCACGAAAGTGAAGCCGTTTTCTGAACCGTAATAAGGATCTGGGACATCCAGATCGGCCGTGCTGGCGAGCGGATCGAAGGACCGAAACATGCGCACCTGAGCTTGTTGTTCGACGGTAGGTGACAGTTCGAGCACGTCTGCGTAATTGCTTGAATCCATGGGTAAAATCAGCGAGTGCTCGGCATACCAGTCTTGAGTGAAGTGTCGTGCACGATGGCGGCTGGGTTCGTAGCCTGCACCGGCTAGGGTCGCGGCTGCGCGGTTGTCCATCGTGCGACCTTCGTGCCAGTTCGCCGTTCCAGAGGAGGCCACCGCTACCCGATCGGTGAGGCCTGCGGCTCGGACTTTCTCGGTGAATATGACGTCAGCCATGGGGGATCGACAAATGTTGCCCAAGCAGACAAAAGCAACAGAAACTGTCATGACGCAGCCGTTACTGCGAGATTAGTGCCGTGACGATCGACTGGAGGATCGAGATCACCATGGACGCCAAAACGGCCCACCAGAAGCCGGCGACATAGAAGTGAACTCCGAATCCTGACGTGATCCATTCGGTCAGCAGCAACAGGCCTGCGTTGATGACCAGCAGCATGAAGCCGAGCGTCACGATGATGAATGGAATCGAGAGAATCTTGACAAAGGTGCCAATGAACCAGTGCACGATGGTGAAAATGAGGCCGACGATTGCCAGCGCGACAACGCGATTCAACGTCGATTCGTTTGAGTCGCCGATCGTCATCTTGGAGCCCATGATGAGGGCTGCGAAAGCAAGAGCGACACTACTGGCAAACCACGTCGGCAAAAATCGTTTTACTTCGACATTCATCTCTTCCATAGTCACCACAGTAGGTGAAAACCGAGCATTTTGCCGGATGCTCGCTAGGTCGTCAGTGGCAAGTCTTCATGTTCGTCTGTACGGCCAGTCTGTGCCAACACGATCCCGCAAAGTACCGCTAGAACGCCGATAAATTGCCACGTGTTGAGAACTTCTTCGAACCAGAGCCAACCGACACCGACGGCGACGATCGGCTCGAGCATGGCGGTCACGGTGGCTTGCGAACTCGGCAGGTACTTCAGTGCCACGAGGTATAAGAAAAACGGAACGACCGTCCCGAACACGATGGACCACGCCATGGGCTGCCAAGCAGTCACGCTAATCGAGTCAAGAGTGCCGAGCATCGATGTGGGTTGCCCGAGTGCGTCGAGAGTTTCGAGGGGCCATTGGAAGAGGAGAATTGCGATCGAACCAATGCCGAACGACCACACGACGACGTGCAACGGGCTTTGCGCGGCTGATTCGTGTGTAGTGAGGGCTTCACCTAGGAGGAAGTAGGCGGCGAAACACACTCCACCAAGTGTCGCGGCGCCAACACCAAAGAGATCGAGTTCGCCGACTGGACCCCAAATCTGACCGATCAACGAAAGGCCCACAATAGCGACCGCGATACCTGGCCACACTCGCTTGTGGACCGGAACGTGTCGTGCGAATCGAACCCATAGGACGACCCAAACGGGCGCTAAATATTCGAGTAGGACAGCCAGCCCAAGCGGGAGACGTGTGATCGCGACGTTGTAGGACCATTGCACGAGCGCGACACCAAAAAGGCCGAGCGCGATCAGGAGCACACGTTGGCGACCGCGCGGAATTGCAAGGGCGCTGCGATCGAAAATGAGCGCAATAAGCAAAAACAACCCGAAGGCGCCGACGAGTCGGACGGCGGTAAATGAACCCGTGCTGAGCCCCGCCTCCATCGGCACGCGCGACATTCCGCCGTTGATACCGAAGCACACCGCCGCGAAAACTACGAGCGCATGGCCACGGAGGGGATGGGCGGTTGTCATGCGTGCATTCTGCCTTGGCTTCGTGTGAAGTGCGATGGCAGGTGAACGTGACGTGATCAAGGTCGATTGCCGAGTGCGCGAACGCGCGAGATCCGAGGCGGCGATGATAGGCTCGAAGTAGATGTGATTCAGGTCACATTCGGCGTATCGGAGAGTCGCCACCCCTGACGATCCAACGCCCGCTGTTACTTCGCGAGCACCACCCCGATTCGCGAGGAGGAGGCCTTCATGGGAATCGAGCCCGCCCACGAACAGGCAGAGCCACTGTGCATGCTGACACCGGCCGGAAAACGAACCGGTCCACCCGCCGTTCACATCGGCGACGAAACACAATCCTTGCGTGACTTCTATCGCGATATGACCCTCATCCGCCGTATCGACACTGAAGCATTCGCTTTGCAACGACACGGCGAACTTGGCCTGTGGGCCCCGTTGCGTGGTCAGGAGGCGGCACAGATTGGTGCCGGTTGCGCATTGGCCAGCCAAGACTGGGTCTTTCCGAGTTATCGCGAACACGGAATCGC
>CALMUY010000191.1 GCA_937873005.1 uncultured Aeromicrobium sp.
AGGTGTCGGGGTAGGCGTAGGTGTCGAAACCTCAACTACCTTCTCCAGCACGTTGTCAACACGGAACTTTTGTGCTGCCGGCGCGTTGCTCGAGAGGTAACCGTAGAAAGCGAGGCTTCCTGCTGTTTGGAGACCGGAGGTCGAGTCGCTGCGTTCGAGCGTCCACGCGGCGGTTTCAGTCTGTGCGGCTTCCCAGACCTTCACCTTCACGGTAGTGGCGTTCGTGCCGGAGGCTTGAACACGAACCTTGAGCGGTGTCCCCGCACCCTGAGTCACGTTGGGAACGATCACGTTGCCAAGGGTCGTTGCGGTGCCGTTCACAGTGCGAACGATGTCGGCGCGGACTTTGCTGTCAGTCGAGGTGACCAACTTACCGAGTAGTGGGTGTTGTTCGATACCAAGCGAGGACGAACTTCGAAGAAGCTCGAGCCGCCAGTGGCGGCGCTTGCGAGGGAGTAATCGAACGTTACGTCCTTGGTCAGGCTCGTTCCGGCGAGGGCGATTTGCGAGCCAGCGCCTGGTGCCAAGGTGAGGATTCCTCGGCCACCATCAACGGAGAAGATCGAGGCGCTTGAAGTGGTCCATGAGCCACCGCGGTCTGCGTTGCCCCAGCCGTTACCCGAGGTGCGGGTAAAGGAATCGAATGCCACGGCACCGTTCGGGATCTCAACAGTAGGTGTCGGGGTAGGTGTAGGTGTTGGCGTCGGGGTAACCGTAGGTGTGGGTGTAGGCGTAGGTGTCGGCGTAGGTGTCGGAGAGACCGTCGGCTTAGGCGTAGGCGTAGGCGTAGGGGTTGGCGTGGGTGTGGGTGTAGGGGTCGGGGTAACCGTAGGCGTAGGCGTAGGCGTAGGCGTGGGTGTTGGAGTCGGGGCAACCGTTGGCTTTGGTGTCGGGGTCGGCGTGGCCGTCGGCGGGGGCGTCGCGGTTGGTTTGGGAGTAGGCGTAGGGGTCGGCGTCACGACTGGCTTCGAAGGGCGCTTCGTGATGAGTTCGAGGTAGCGGACGGTGAGTCGGACGCTTGCCTGCTCAGCCTTGAACGTCACTTTGCCGTCCTCAACGGGCAGGACAGTCGACGTTACGGTGCCGACTCCGCTGGACTTTGCCACGGTAGCCACCTGCGCCGAGTTGCAGGATGCCGTCATCGTGTCACCAGCGCAGGCCTTCAATGTGGCGGTGCGCCAGGCGCCTGCGCCTGAGATTTCGGCTACCGCGCCGGTGGTGTTCTCGTCAACGGGCAACTCCACGGTGCGAGTCTGACCGGAGGGAACAGTCACCGTGGTGATGGCGTCTTCTGTATCAACAGCGGCATTGTCGCTCGTGACGTAGTAGCCGATCACGTCAACAACGACAGTCGCCTTTTTTGAGGAGACAATTTTGAGAGTGTTTGATCCGAAGGTGCGCACGATTGCTGCAGAAGTGCGGAACCCACGCTTGTCAACACCAGCGTTCGAGAACGAGCGACAGGTGGAAGTTGAAACCTTCGCAGAGCACACCGATACGTGACCATTGGACTTGGCGCGTGCGGTCGAAACCGATACCGCGACCGCTTGGGTGCCGGCCGGAACGTCCTTCAAAGTTACGTAGTAGGGGGTTTTTGCTTTCAGCGAACGAGCGGATTGTGCACGGTAGCTCTCTGGGGAGAATGCGGTACCCGTTCCGGCCGCTGCGTGTTGAGTGCTGTAGCCAACAACAACAACTTGGAGTTTGGTAGAACCAGTGTGGGAAATACGGATGTTGGCAGAACCATTGAGGGGGACAACCATCATGTGGTTGTATCGCTTGCCCTTGGCCGTCCACAGCGCGGCGGTGGGGGCGCAGGCGGCGCCTGTTCCGCAGATGCGCAGGCTTCCGGCCTTCTTGGTTGACGTCACTGCGACGCTGACGTAAACCGACGATGCGTTCGCGGGGACGCGAGAAGAGACGGTGCGGGGCGACTTCGGGCTAACGGTCTTGAACCCGGCTACCGTGCTGGGGCCAGCAGGAACGAACACGGTGGTGTCTTCGGTGCTGGCCTGAGCTGGTGTGGCAAATACAAAAAGGCCAGCCAGAGCAATCATGATGCTCGTGGCTGCGGCCATGATCTTGTTCGGCGACGTGGTGTTCACTGCGAACGGTTTCCTTCCCTGTGGAACCGCGACACCGAGTGACACTTTGGCGTAAGCCGTGTTGCCCGAGAACCACGGAAACCTCTGTATCGGTGAAGCGGTCCTGCTGTGTGCTTCGTCCGAAACCGGATAGCTATTTCGCTTGAAATTGCTTGGTTTCTAGGCTCGACAGTAGTTACGTCAGTTACGTCACTCAAGACTCATTTGCAACTTTGGTTCCAAGGGACTAGAGAAAGGGTAATATCCGGCCGTGGGCGTGTGGCGAAGAGTGACCAGTGCAGCTGGGGCTCGTATAGGCGTAATGGGTGTGACTGGTCTTTTAGGCATAGTTTCCAGTCGACTGATCCTGGAACACTTCGGCATTGATGCCTATGCCCAATACGGACTACTCAACGGGCTACGGATGCTGCTGCCCTTCGCTGACCTCGGCATGGGTGCCGTTGTCCTCAACGCGATCTCGGAATCGAAAAACCCACGCGACGACGAGCGCGTACTCGCGAGCCTCGCGACCGCCTTCCGACTCCTCGTCATCACCGGACTCATCATCGCGGCACTCAGCGTCCTGCTCATGGTTGCTGGCCTATGGCCGGCGATTCTTGGCAACGGGCTCATGGCCGGAGGCGAACTGATCGCGACGTTGTGCATCGTCGTTTTCGCCCTGTCGCTCCCGCTCGGCCTGGGATCGCGCATCCTCGTCGGGTCAGGACGAAACTCTCTGCAAATCGTTATCCTCGGACTGGTTTCGCCCATGTTCGTGATGTCGCTTGTGGTGCTCGTGGCGATTGGTGAGAGTAACGGCAGTGAGATCGCACTCATTTCCTACGTGGCCACATCGATCACGGGGCTCATCTGCATCGTTGTTGCCGGGCGATTGATTCAGCCGGCCCTCGGCAAGGCGTTTTGGCGGGTCCCCCGCATCCCCCGGTATCCGAGCATCCCCATTTTTGATACGGCAGGGCCCGCCTTGGCAATCTCAATGGCCACGCCCATAGCCATGCAAACAGACCGACTCTTCCTTTCGCACATGAGCGATCGAATCGAGCTGGCCACCTATAACTTTGCGAGCCAAATTTTTGGACTCGTGTTGCAAGCCATCATCGCTGCGGGACTCACGCTCTGGCCGTTCTTCGCGCGAGCGCGCTCTCGTGGAAAAGTGGAAAGCCCATTCCCGATCGCAGCAGGGTTCTTGGGTGCGGCACTCGCGATGGGGGCCGCTCTCGTCCTTGCCATGCCGTTGTTTGAGACCTGGGTTGCCAAGGACTTGCTTCAGGTAGGCGGATGGCTCATGGTTGGATATGTCGCGCTCATTGCGGTGCAATCGGTGCATTACCCCATCGGCATGTATATGACCTCGCCAGCCGGTTTGAAGTTCCAAGTCATTCCGGTGTTTGCCATGGTTGCTTCGAACGTGTTGTTGACTTGGCTTCTCGTGCAGCGGCTTGGTGCCGCCGGGCCAGTGATCGCAAGCGCAATCGCGTTGTTTGTGTGTCAGGTGATTCCTGCCGCCTGGTGGGTCCGGCGAGATATGAAACGGCGAAGGGCGCACGCCGACGGTGCCTAGTGCTACTAAACGCCGTAGTCGGAATCGCGCAGTCCGCGATACAAGGCGCGAAGTGGTTGAATCGGGCGAAGGAACTGGCGCCGGCCGCCACGCAGTAAAATTGCCCACGCTGCCCGAATAGCGCTCGCTTTCCATAATTGTCGTTGAGGTGCCGTGAGGTGCTTTCGGGCAAAGAGCGAACGATTGCGAATGTTGTAGTAGTAGTAGATCTCGGATTTGCTGGCAGACGAGCTCGCCGCTTGAGTTCCGCCAACGTCATGATGCGCGGTGGCGTCGGTGAGCAAGATGAGCGAGCCCCCGGCCGCCTGGACGCGGGCCGAGAAATCAACGTCTTCCCAATAGAGGAAGTAGTCGTCGTCGAAGCCTCCAGAGGCTTCCCACAGAGTCGAACTCAGCACGAAGCAAGCGCCAGTGAACCACTCGATCGTCGCAGCTCCATCAAACTCGGCGCGCCGATGCCATGGCCGGGCATCTCCGGTTGCGAGGTCGATATCCATGCCGGCCGACCACACGTCTCCATTGCGCTTGAGAATGCGGGGAGCCACCAACGCCATTGGCTGTGCCCGTGCAGCGTCGACAAGCACACGCGCAGAGGGGGCATCGATCACAGCGTCGGGGTTGAGGAACATGAGTTCTTGCGCACCGGCAGACAAAGCTACGGCTGCACCGCGATTGCACCCAGTGCCGAAGCCGGTGTTTGTATCGAGCGCAACGAGCGTCCAGCCGTGAACAGCGCACAAGCTCTCGGTTGCGCGCCGTTCTTCCTCGCTGTACCAGTTATCGACAACCACAAACTGCGTGCCAGCGAGGTGTGGGGACATTGATGCAAGGTTCTCGCTCAGCAAAGCGTGCGAACCATAGTTCACGACGACGATGGCGAACCCATCGAAGTTCAAAGCACTCACTCGACTGGGGGATTCTTTGAAGGCTTCGACTTCGCACGGAGCGCCGCTTCGGTAAAGACCGCCGCGTGCTGCGCGCCCGCAAGGTTCCAGTCGCGCAAACTCAAGTCTGGTGCGCCGGACGCGATGATCTCGGGCGCCTGCTGCGCGGACTTTGTCAACAGGTCAGGAGTAAGGGGGCCGTCGTAGCGAATTACCCACTGTTCACCTACCTCGGCAGCGAGTGCATCAGTCGACTCGTTGCGCGGAACGAGAACGGGGCGGTTCAAACTGAGCGCAGTAAGTGCCGCTCCAGAATTATGCAATTCGCGATAAGGGAGCACTATGAGTGTGGCGCGCGTGATGGCTTCAACGAGGTCGGGCTCATCGACATAGCCGAAGGTCACGTCGATGCGCTCGTCGGTGTTTGCAAGCGATGAGATTTCGTGTGCGAGTTCTTCAGTATTGGGATTGCCGGAAATCGAAAGCGTCAGTGGTTCCGTGGTTTCGATGAACGTTCGTACAAGGTCAAGGACACCTTTGTATTCGCGGATGAGCCCGAAGTAGGCAACTCGGCCGGGCTCGGCAGTTTGCTTTGGGTACTGGCTGAACCAATCAGTCGAATGTCCATGCAATATCGTTTCGATTGGTGCGCCCGCGTCGTGTGGGGTCGTTGGATTGATGGCGATTCGCATGTGTTCGAGCGTGCGAAATTTGCGTACCAACTTCTCCGTGATGGCTGATTGGTTTTCGTGCGGCGTGAGGTTATGCATTGTCTGGACTACGCCCGTTTTCCTTCGTTCGAAGCGGCGCATCATCCAACGGAAGGCAAGTCGTCGTTTCCAGCGGATGAACCACGACGGGCCAGCAATCTTGACCTCGGGCCAATGGGAGTGGAACACGTCAACTTTCCCGGTCAACGCAGTCCGCCATGAGAACTGAAGATAGGTGATGTTCGGATGCGACTCAAGAGACTTGAACAATTGGAACATGTAGGGATTGACGCGGTCAGGGTTGAGTTGCGCCGATGACAGGACCGTCAAGGGTTTCGCGCCGAGGACCGCCAACTGATCCGCAGGCGTGGGCACGTTCGTGATCATCTCGATGGCATGGATGATCTCAAGAACTGACGTTTCCATCGCAACGCTCCCGCGGCGGTACGGATCGGCAATCTCCTTCGAGATACCGCGCGGGAACGTGGAACGTCGAGCATGCAGTTCCGCGAGCGTCATTCCACGTCCGTGCATATGAATAAGTTGCGCGAGTTCACGCAAAGTGAATGCCTTGCCAAACGCTTGAGGCGCCATGGAGTGGACTTTGGTGAGTTGGCCGGTACTCATCGTGATGATGAGGTCTGCGGAGTCGATGAGTTCGGGCGTGATCTGACGGGCCACGTGGTTGTTGGTGTCGACCCCACCAATGCGATCGAGTACGGCTCGCATGGGCTTGTCGACTCCAGACCCTACGACGGCGCCTACGCCTGCAGATTCGATGACGGTTCCAGGCCCGAACGCTTGTGAACGGGCTAGCAGGAACTCGGCGGCAGGGGAGCGGCAGATGTTACCCGTACACACGACAAGGACCCGTCCACCGTTGTTGATACCGGCGGCGAGGGTATTGAGTGAGGTCGTCATTCGGATTCGTCGCTGCTGTAGTCGTAGCTGTAGCCGGACTCTTTCGCGCGTGCTCGAGTCAGCACGGTGCCAACAGGTTTCTCGCCTGCTTGCTCGAGAGCCTCGAGGACGGAGACGACTTGCGCGCGCTTGGTATGTCCGGAAGAAACAACCACAATCGTGCCGTCAACTTCGCGTGCCAAAAGTGAAGCGTCGACCACCGAAAGGAGCGGCGGAGCATCGATCACGACATAGTCGTACAGATCCTTGAGGCGTGCGATGAGGTTGCGTGTTTTCGGAGAATCGATGAGTTGGAGCGCATTGGGTGGAATCTCGCCGCTCGTCAGGACATCAAGGTTCGATACCGTCCAGGTCTGAAGTGCCTGGCGGAGCGGTACTTTCTCAATAAGCACAGTGGTCAATCCGACGGCTTGTTCTAGACCGGTTGCCTTCGCGATGGAGGGACGACGCAAATCGGCGTCCACTAAGACGACGCGGTCGCCGCGTTCCGCAAGTGCCAACGCCAAGTTGAGACTTGTCGTTGTCTTGCCATCGCCGGGGCGAGCAGATGTCAACATGACTGATTTGGCACCAGGTGTGCCCGACCAGACGAAATCGAGATTGGACCGAAGCCTACGGTAGGACTCGGCCGCGACGCCCTCTGGCTGTTTGAGCATCGGGAGAGCTTTATTCGTTTCGTTCTTATCGGCCCACAACGGTGTCACACCGAGTACGGGAAGTCGCGACGTGGCAGCGAGATCGTCGCGGTCGCCTACCCTCGTATCGAGAAGTTGTCTGATGACAGCGAAAGCCACACCCAGCAACCCGCCCAAAACCAAGCCAACCGCGATGTACAGCTTGGTGTTTGGCGAGACCGGGAAGTTCGGTTCGGTTGCATCAGTAACGGTAGTTAGTGTGATGCCGGAGTGAGTCTCGCCTGCCGTTGGCGTGAGCGACTCAACGGTTTTAGGCAGTTGGTCGGCAATCGCGTTTGCGACCGCGGCCGCTTCTTCAGGGTCAACCGAATCGACCGTTATGTTGATAAAAACCGTATTGATTGGTGACTCGACGTGAACGCGCTTGGCCAAGTGTTTGACTGGCGTATCTAGGTCGAGCTTGGACATGACCGGATTGAGAACTGCGGGAGTGCGAGCAAGTTGAACATAGGACTGGACGATGTTCTGTGTGAACGTAGTCCCTTGCGCCAGTTCTTGGACGGTTTCGCCAGAGGTCACACTCACGAAAACCTGGCTCGTCGCTTGGTAGGTCGGGGATGTGAGTTTTCCGAGCGCGAGACCGGCTACCGCGCCGAGCACCGCGAGCACAAGGATGGTGATCCACTGGCGACGTAGGGCAGTGACATATTCCATCACATTCATGCGGGGTGTCTCCTCGATGCGATCTGGGTAAACTCAACCCGTTGAGTGTAGCCGTTGCCCTGTGACGGTTAGGCGAGTTTGCCAAAGGCTCAGCACCCCAGACTCATGTCGAGAGGCTTGGGGCAAAAGCGCACTCGGGAGGTTGCTAATGAAATTGTCGAAGAAGTCGTGGGTTGCGGTGGGGGTTGCCGTGACTCTACTCGCAGTGTTTATTGCATGGCTCGTTTTCGCTGGCAACGACACCAGCCTAAAAGGCGATTCTGTTCCGATTCCGGCGCAAAGTCATCCCACTGCCACGACAACGACACAGCCGCCAAAGGAACTTGAGCCAACCGGCAAGCTAACTCAGCCACAATCGATCAACGAGGACGGAGAAGTTCGAATCGTGTCGATTGAGGCAGTTTCAAGCGAAGCGACAATTCCCGGTGAGATTACCGGTCCCGCAATCCGAGTAACAGTTGAACTGTCTGCAGGTGATGAGTCACTTGACCTAACTGGAGTTGTCATCAATGCCTACTACGGCAAGGACCTCGCTCCAGCGATTACTGCTTCGGGCCCCGGCGTCAAGATTCCGACGGGCAAACTCAAGGCCGGAAAAGTGACGCGTGTGACTCAAGTTTTCAATGTGCCGGCCAAGGAACGGGGCAATGTGACCATTGAGGTCGTCCACCCGCGATCACTCAAATCTCTGAAATTCCAGGGCTCTGTGGCCTGAATCATAGATTTTTTCCGGCAGAACCTGTTGCTCAACCACGTATTTGTGTCATTCTTGATGACTAGGGTTAAATAGTCCTAAAGAACCATGCGTGGTTCCGTGTTTGCAGCAGTTCAATTTTCGGGGTCGGCTCACTTGGGTCGTCGAAGGAAGAAACATGATGAAGAAGTCAATGAAGCGAGGCATTTCTGCTCTCGTGGCCGCTTTCGCGGTACCAGGCGCTCTGCTCGTAGCCGTTCCGGCACAGGCAGACATCGCGCCCGAAGGCGGCTTGCCGGAGACGGTTACAGCCGACGCTCTGCCCACAGTTCAAATCAACGGTGTTGTGTGGGATCAAGAAATTGTCGGCAACACGGTCTATGTGGGCGGCCAATTCACCATGGCCCGTCCAGCTGGTGCGGCTGCGGGCGTCAACGAGACAGCACGGGCCAACCTCTTGGCGTACAACCTGCAAACCGGTGAACTGATCGACTCGTGGGCTCCGTCAGCAAATGCGCAAGTGAAGTCGATTAGCTCCAATGCAGATGGCTCAGTCATCTATGTAGCGGGCCACTTCACCCAAATCAACGGAACCAACCGAGGACGCGTCGCCGCGCTTGACCCAGTTACGGGAGCGCTTAAAACCAACGTGACCACTGCATTCGACTCGGCAATCTACTCAGTGCATTGGACACCCGAAGCTCTTTACGTAGGCGGTAGTTTCACGAGGGCGGGGTCGCTTACGCGCAACCGTGTTGCTGCAATCAGCCCGAGCAACGGTCAAGTTTTGCCGTTCAGTCCCACAATCGCTGATCGCAATGTTCAAACTATTACGACTAATCCTGCTGGCGACAAGGTCGTCATCGGCGGTGCATTTACGAGCGCAAACGGTTCGAACAATCCGGGCTATGGCCTCGTGATGGTCGATGCCGCTACCGGCAAGACGAACCTCCCTTTGTCGGCAAACGGCATCATCCGCAACGCGGGTGAAAAGTCCGCCATCTTGTCACTCGACGCTGACGCTGATGGTTTCTACGGTGTCGGTTACGTTTCAGGTAAGAAGGCTGGCACGACAGAAGGCACGTTCGCCGTCGACTGGAACGGCAACTTGCAGTGGGTTGAAGACTGCCACGGCGACTCGTACGACATTGTTCCGTCGGGTGACGTCGTATACGTCGCGTCTCACAAGCACTACTGCGCGAACCTCGGTACTGGCGGTTTCCCGCAAACCGATCCTTGGCCGTACTACCGAGCCACGGCTTACACGAAGGCTGCTACGGGCATTTCGCAAAAAGACATCTTCCCAGATAGTTACCTCGACCAAGCAGGAAAGCCGAGCAACACTCTCCTTAACTGGTTCCCTGAAGTCAACGCAGGAACGTTTACGGGTCAAGGTCAAGGAACGTGGGATGTTGACGCAAACGATGATTACGTCGTCATGGGTGGAGAATTCACCCGCGTCAACAACACCGCGCAGCAAGGCATCGTGCGTTTCGCCAAGAAAGAAATTGCTCCGCGAAAGCAAGGGCCACGCAAGCTCGACAAGGACTTCGTGCCAACAGTTCGGGCCGTTGCTTCTGGCGTCAACCGCATCACCTGGCCGGCGGCGTGGGATCGCGACAATGCGGCAATCACCTACAAAGTCTCGCGCGACACGGCCAGCAACGTCGTCTATGCAGAAACGCAAAAGGCACGTTTCTGGGAAGCTCGCTCGATGGGATTCACTGACCGTGGATTGACACCAGGTCAGACGGTTCAGTACCGAGTTCAGGCGGTGGATTCCAGCGGAAACATCATGAACTCGACATGGGTCACGGTGACTGTTTCGGGTTCGGGGACCCTGAGCAACTACGCGAATGCGGTGCTTGACGACAAGCCGTTGAAGTACTGGCGACTTGGCGAAACATCGGGCCGTACCTTGAACGACTGGGGCGGAACTGACGACACGCAGGTCGGTACAGGTGCAGTACGCAATCAGGCGAGCGCAATCAACGGTGACAGCAACGCATCGACTCAGTTCAAAGGCGCTCGCTCGAGCGTTGCGTACTCAACGGAGCAGATCCAGGCGCCTGACGAGTTCTCACTCGAGGGCTGGTTTAAGACCTCGGCTACGGGCAAGATCGCCGGCTTCGGTGACGTCCCAACGGGTGACTCCAATGCGCATGACCGCACGGTTTACATCGATTCAAACGGGCGTCTGAGTTTCGGTCTCTTTCCGGCTCCTGGTGTACGAACAATTGTTCAGACGAGCAACAACGTGCGCGACAACAACTGGCACCACTTTGTCGCAACGCTCGATAAGAATGGCATGTCGCTCTATATGGACGGCAAGCGCGTTGGTTCGCGGTCTGACGTTGAGCGCGGACAAAACATCTTGGGTTACTGGAAACTCGGCGGCGACAACACCTGGTCGGGCAATAGTTTCTTTAACGGACTCTTAGATGAGTTCGCGGTCTACCCGCGCGCTCTGACGCTTGCCGAAGTCAACGAACACTGGGTTGCCAGCGGTCGCGCGTCGAACTTGCCGACGGCTCCTGCCGATGCCTACGGCGCATCAGTGTTCAACGACGACCCAAGCTTCTTCTGGCGTCTCGACGAAACATCCGGTTCGGTCGCAAGTGACGCCTCATGGGGTGGAACAAGCGGTAACTACACAGGCGAAATGACGAAGGGCCGTTCGGGCGTATTCGGCACGAGCAAGGCTGTCAGCCTTAATCAACCTGTGGCTGGAAACTGGCTAGGCATTGGCAAGAAAGACGGCGGAAACGTCGTTGCCGCGAATGCAGTCGCGAACCCGCTCGTGTTTACCCAAGAAGTGTGGGTAAAGACGACGTCCACTTCAGGCGGACGCATTATGGGCTTTGGCGGATCGTCGAACAGCGGTCTCTCGAGTAGCTACGACCGCCATATGCAACTGCTCGACAATGGCCGTGTGTCGTTCGGCGTAAACCCATCGTCGACAGTCACGATCGAGTCAACGAAGGCAGTTAACGACGGCCAGTGGCACCACGTAGTGAGCTCTTTGGGCGCCGACGGCATGAAACTCTATGTCGACGGCAAACTCGAAGCGAGCAACGCAAACACCGGCGCCGAAAACTACACGGGCTACTGGAAGATCGGTGGCGACCGCGTTTGGCCAGGTTCATCCAATAACTACTTTGTTGGCGATTGGGACGAGGCTGCTGTCTATCCGCGGGTATTGAGCCTTGGTGAGATCCAAGATCACTATGCGGCCGCCGGCGGAAACGTTCCAAACGTGCCACCAGTCGCAGAGTTCTCTTTCACGGCGCAAGAATTGGCGGTCAACTTCGACTCCACCGGTTCAGGTGACGCTGAAGGCCCCATCACATACGAGTGGAACTTCGGTGACGGATTCACGAGCACGCAAGCGAACCCTGCGCACACGTACGTATCGCCAGGTACCTTCAACGTCGTTCTCAAAGTGACGGATACGCGCGGCGCAACTCACACGACATCCAAGTCGGTGGCGGTTCAGCGCGCGAACCAAGCGCCGAACGCATCCTTCTCGCATTCAGTGAGTGGACTCGACGTGAACTTCACGTCGACTTCGAGCGATCCAGACGGAACGATCGTGTCGCACGCATGGGACTTCGGCGATGGTGCCACGAGTACTGCGAAGAACCCAAGCCACACCTACACCAATGGTGCGGTGAAGACGGTCACGCTCACCGTGACGGATGATCGTGGCGACTCGCGCAGCACGACTGCACAAGTCGATCCCGATGCGTTGCCGACTGTCGACTTTGCAACGAACTCGAATGGCAAGCGCGCCGCTTTCACCTCGAACGCCGCAGACGATGGTGCAATCACGAGCTACGCCTGGAACTTCGGAGACGGATCAGGAAGCGTTCAAGCAAACCCGATCCACGATTACGCGAACTTCGGCACGTACAACGTGACGCTCACGGTCACAGACAACTCAGGCAACACCGTCGCCAAGTCGCACTCGATCGTGATCGAGCCAGCGCCGAACCAGTTGCCCACGGCACAGTTCGTGTTCAGCACGAGCGGACAAGACGTTTCCTTTGATGCGTCGGGTTCGAGCGATCCTGAAGGGCCGTTGGCAAACTACGCGTGGAACTTCGGTGACGGCAAAACAGCTACGGGCAAGACCGCGACTCACACTTACGCTGAGTCAGGCAACTACACAGTTACGCTCACGGTGACGGATGCAGCCGGCGCAGTAGATGCCTCGACCCGCACGGTTTCAATCGTGATTCCAGTCGAGGGCCAACAATGGGTGCTTGACGACTTCAACCGTAGTTTCACGAACGGTTGGGGAACAGCCGATACCGGAGGAGTTTGGACGATCCCAGGCGCCGCGTCTTCGTTTGGAGTCTCGGGCGATAAGGGCCGAGTGACGGTACCCGCCGGTGGTGAGCGCAAGGCAAGGCTCACCTCGGTGAAGTCCGATGAAGCCGATGCAACGTTCGACTACACGCTCGAAAAGACCATCACTGGCGGAGGAAACTCATGGCTTGACTTCGTCGGACGTCAAGTTGATGCGAGCAACTACTACCGTGCGCGAGTCATCACGAGCACGACCGGATCGGTTCGCCTCGACCTCGTTCGAGTGGCGGGTGGCAGTTCCTCAACGCTGGGTTCAATGACAGTTCCCGGGTTGACCGTTGCTGGCGGCGAAACACTCAAGGTTCGCACTCAGACCATCGGTACTTCGCCGACTGAACTCAAGGTGAAAGTCTGGAAGGCCGGCACCGCCGAGCCAGAGGCCTGGAACCTCGAGCGCACCGATGCGACGGGCAGCCTGCAAGCCGAAGGTGACGTTGGCTTCATCTTCTACATGTCCGGCTCGGTCGCTAACGGTCCGCAAACGTTCATCATCGATGACCTCGCAGTGAAGACGGCTGGAGTCTTGGCAACAAATCAGGCTCCGCTGGCAGAGTTCACCTCGAACGTCACTGACGCTCAGGTGGCCGTCGATGCTTCAGGTTCGGTCGACCCTGATGGCTCGATTGTTAGCTATGAATGGAACTTCGGCGACGGTGCAACGGCAACAGGAGCGACGTCAACGCACACCTACGCTGCTTCAGGCAACTACACAGTTGAGTTGAAGGTCACCGATAACGACGGGGCGGTTGATACTCAAAGCCGCACCATCAGCGTGACGGTTCCGGCTAACCCTGATCCAGAACCGGAACCAGAACCGGAACCAGAGCCAGTCGTGAACTTCGCGGCGGATTTGTTTGACCGTGTAGTTACAGGCGGCTGGGGATCGGCGACGCTTGGCGGCGCATGGACAGTTTCAGGTGGAGCAGCGGCAGCGGCACCGTTTAGTGTCGCTGACGGGGCTGGCAAAGTAAGCCTCAACGCCGGCGCGGGTCGCACTGTTGGACTCAACAGTGTGAGCTCGGACAATACTGATCTCACCTTCGACTACTCGATCTCGCGACATACTGATGGGTCAAGCAGCACGTTCTTGGATGTATTCACCCGATCGATCTCGGCAACCGACAATTACCACGCACGGTTGGTAGTTGGCGCGAACGGCCAGGTGCGAGTTGACTTGGCTCGTCTCGTTGGAAATAGCAAGACAACACTCGGTGCGACGAACATTGCTGGACTCGTCGTTGCTCCAGGTGAAAAGATCAACGTTCGACTGCAGACATTCGGAACGGGAACGACCACCTTGCGGGCCAAGGTCTGGCGCGCAAGCGAGGTCGAGCCAGCAGGCTGGTCCATTGAACGTACCGATAACTCCAGTGCGCTTCAGAACGCTGGCTCACTGGGTATGTACTTCTACGTTTCGGCTTCGGCAGGGCCAGGAGCACAGGTTTACACCGTAGACAACATTGCGGCGAAACCTGTCGAGTGATGGTGTGAATCTGTTTGATTCGATAAACGTTGGCCTGAGTCCTCGAGACTCAGGCCAACGTTCGTTCTAGGCTGGGGCTATGTCCGATCGACTTGACGCACGTGTTGAGCACGTAGAACTCAACGGCGCGAGCGAGCGCCAAAGGCTGTCGCTCATCGTGCTCGCCTGCGCTGCCGCGTTTGGTGTCGGGCTACGTGTTTCGCTACCGTTATCGCTCACCCCGGCCGTTGTAATTGGGGTTGCCTTGGCTCCAGTGTGGTTGAGCAAGCTTTCAGAATTTGCCTTTGCTCGGTTAATCACTGCGGTGGCTTTTTTAGCAGTCCTCAACGGCCTGGTGCTTTCAGCTTTCGCGTCAAGTGCTGAACGAGTAGATTCCGGCGAACGGCTTGCGCTGACGTTCATGTTTTTGACGATTTTTGTGGGCGCGGGAGTCCTCTTGTGGGCGCGCACGCTGGTCGGAGTCATTCCTGTCGTCCTGCTGTTTTCGGTGGCGGCCGCTGCGACGATTTCTCGCTCCAGTGAGACCGTGATGCTCAACCCGTGGAAGTTCGGTTATTCCACCCCGATCACGCTTTTTGTTTTGGCTCTCGCGTGGTGGTCCCGCAAATTATGGGTTGAACTTCTCGCGCTCGCGGCATTGGCGATCGTGGGAATGTCAAACGATTCGCGCTCATATTTTGCTATGTTGCTCGTCGCGGGTGTCGTCCTCGTGTGGCAGCGATTGGCTACCAAAATTGCCGGTAAGTCGTTGGTATTCTCCGCTCTCGGACTGGGCCTAGGCGCGGCAGGTGTCTACGTGCTCGCGACTCAGTTGGCTCTTCGAGGTGCGTTGGGTGAACAGGCAGCCGCGCGTACGCAATTGCAAATGAACAACTCGGGGTCCCTGCTGCTTGGCGGGCGCCCCGAAATCTCTGCGACGCTCGCGCTGATGAGGGAACGAATCTGGGGATACGGGCTAGGGCGAATGCCGAACTGGGATGATGTCGCCACGGCCAAGACAGGGATGGCACGTGCCGGGTATGACCCAAACAACGGGTACGTCGAGCGGTATATGTTCGGCGGGCGATTTGAAGTCCACTCGCTTTTCGGCGATTTCTGGATCTTCTTGGGGATCATTGGTGTTGTTCTGATCTTGGGTGTCGGCGTGTTGTCGCTGGTCGGAGTTGCGTTGCGGGTCCGGTCGAATACCGTCTCGGGGTTGGAAGTTTTCATTGCCATCAACATGGTTTGGAATATCGCGTTTAGTCCCTTGTATGCGTCAATTCCGATGGCAACGATCGGAATTGCTGTTTTGTTGTGGCCGCGTGAGATCAATGCAGGAGCCTCCGCGGACGCTGGCGCCTCCGATGGCCAAACGCCCATCGAGTACTCACCGGTCTAGGCGAAGCGGCCGTTGACCTAGGAGTTCAATACGGTCAATATGGCGAGTGCATACGCGTCTGTACTGAAACGCTCGCGCGCGTCGTGAAGTCCCGCAAGCGCGAGGCTCTCTGCAAGTCCGGGATTCTCAACGAGTTGGGTGATTGCATTCGCCAAATCGCCCGCATCATCAGGGTTTACGAGCAGCCCTGTATCACCGTCGCGCACGATTTCTGTCAGCCCTTGCGTACGAGAAGCTATCAGTGGGCGTTGCGCCAAGAGTGCTTCAACGGCAGTATTCCCAAACGGTTCAACACGCGACGGAACGAGCGCGATGTCCGCATCGGCCAAAACTGGCCACGTGGGGTTGACATAGCCACGAAACTCGACGGCCCCTGCGAGGTCTGCGGCCTGCGCACGCTCGCGTAAGGCCGACTCGTACCACTCGTAGCCTTCGAAAACGGTTCCGCATACGACAAGACGGATGTCGTAACCGCGTGCGCGTACGATCGCAATTGCCTCTAAAGCGACGTCAATGCCTTTACGTGGCGAAAGCCGAGCAATGAGTGCGGCCGTCGCCGGAGAAGCAGGGAGACGAGGCGTTGGCGGCCCAAGTTCGGGTTCGGGGCCCGGCATGCCGTTGTGTATGACGCTGATCTTTGGTGACAGCCGCGCAATGAGATTGGTGAGAGCGTCAGCAGCGGCGTGGCTATTGGTGACGATGCGATGTGCGAGCATGGTTGGGACAGCAAGACCCCAGCGAGCCCATTTCGGGCCATCTGATTCAGCCTCATGCACGTGTGTCACGACCCGCATGCGCGCTAAACGCCCAATGACGAACCAGCTTGGCATCGTAATGGTGTTGATCCAGAGCGTGCGAGCACCGTGCACATTGCGCAACTCGCGCCACATCGCCGGCGCAGTCTGAATCGTCCACCAAGCGAGCCTCAGCAACCCCGCAGGGCTGAGCAAGTTCTTGCGCAAGATCGGCACATCAACGAAACGAACAGTTGCGCCGCGTCCTTTAAGCATGTCCACGAGTGGCCCATCAGCAGGCAACAAGACGGTGACGTCGTGGTGTGCCGAACGGAAGGCTGACACGGTTTCGAGCAATTGGAGGTCGGATCCGTATTGATCTGCCGATGGGTGTACGACCACGATCGAACTCATGAGCGGCGCCGCCCGCTGTAGTGAGGGCGACGAAGTTCGCCGTTGTCGAGGCGAACTGCGAGTCGGTGGTAGTCGGCAGCTACCGCATCCCACTGGTAAACCTCGGCGGCACGATCTTGGAGGCCTTGCGCGCGCGATTCGTGAGCAGCCAGATCCTGCGCTAGTTCAGCTTCGACTTCGGCGAGCACGCCAGGTATGGCCGATTCGTTCTCGAAGAAGCGCCCGTTCTCGCCGAGTACTCCCCGGTTGAACGAGACGTCATATGCGGTTACGTGGCAGCCGGCGCCCATGGCGCGGAGGAGAGAGGGGTTGGTGCCGCCGACAGAATGGCCGTGGAGGTAGTTCGCTGTGTTTGCATACAACTGGTCGAGTTGTTCTTGATCCCAGACTCCACCTAAGAGAACGATGCGTTCATCGGCGGCCGCAATTGCTTCGATCTTGGCTGTGTATTCGTCTGAGTACGGGGCTGAACCGACGACGACGAGAGGCACAGAGGCTGTGCTCTTGGCGTATCCAGCAACAATTTCGAGAACATGGTTTTCTGGCTCGAAGCGGGCCACGACAAGGTGGTAGCCGTGTCGTGTCAGCCCCAGCGGTTCGAGCTTGGTAGCGCCGAGATCGCGGAGGACTGGTGCGCCGTAGGCGATGTGTTCGCTTGCTGCGCCGAACTCGTCGCGGTAGTAGTCGGCGATGCCTTGAGCGTCCGAAATGAGTGCGTCGGCCCAACGGACAGCGAGGGCTTCGGCCATCCGGTAGTAGCGGCGGCCCCAGGTGCCCCACTTTGCGCGTTGCCATTCCAAGCCGTCGACGTGGACTGCGACAGGAATGCGGAAGAGACGCAAAATGGGCAAGAATACGGAATTTGCGGAGTTGAAGACGATCGCAACGTCAATGCTGCGTCGTCTCCGAACGACCAAATCGAGGATGGACAAGAACGTGTGCGACAACGTCTCGATTGCTTTGCCGGAAACGGCCGGAAGGTGGACAAGTTCCA
>CALMUY010000192.1 GCA_937873005.1 uncultured Aeromicrobium sp.
AAGATCGGCACATGGCGCTGATCAAAGACGAGGACATCCAACTCGTCCGCGAACGCGTGCGTATTGATGAAATCGTCGAACAGTATGTGACGCTCAAGAACGCCGGCGGTGGCGCGCGCAAAGGCTTGTGCCCATTCCACGACGAAAAGTCCCCGTCATTCACAGTTCGACCCGCCCAAGGTTTCTACCACTGTTTCGGGTGCGGGGTCGGCGGTGATTCAATCACCTTCCTGCGCGAGATTGAGGGCTTGAGTTTCGCCGAAGCGGTCGAGCGTTTGGCCGCGAAAACGGGCGTCAACTTACGTTATGAGGAAGAAGATTCCACCCGCCCAAAACGCGATGCTGGGCAACGGCAACGCCTCCTAGACGCGCACCGTGAAGCGTCCGAGTTCTATGCACATCAACTCGGCACCTCGCCCGAGGCGGCCGTTGGCCGTCAGTTCGTGCAAGACCGCGGATTCGACCAAACAGCAGCCGAACGTTTCGGCATGGGGTGGGCGCCGCGCGGTGGCGAGGCGCTCGTTGCTCATTTGCGCGCGAAGGGTTTTGGCGATGAGGACCTCGTGGTAGGTGGGCTGGCAGCTCGTGGAAGTCGGGGACTCTACGACAAGTTCCGTGGACGGCTGTTGTGGCCAATTCGCGAGATTTCAGGCGAAGTGGTCGGGTTTGGTGCCCGGCGCATGTTCGACGATGACCGGGTTGAAGCCAAGTACCTCAACACCGCAGAAACACCCATCTACAAGAAGAGCCAGGTTCTTTATGGCCTCGACCTGGCGCGGCGATCCATTTCCTCGCAGAGCCAAGCGGTCATCGTTGAGGGTTATACCGATGTGATGGCCTGTCACCAGGCCGGGATCACGACTGCCGTCGCCACCTGTGGCACCGCATTCGGCGAGGGGCATACCCGAATCCTGCGGCGGCTCATGCTCGACAACGACGCCTTCCGCGGTGAAGTCGTCTTCACCTTCGACGGTGATGAAGCCGGCCGGCGGGCGGCGATGAAGGCGTTCACTGGCGATCAACAGTTCGTGGCTCAAACGTATGTTGCGGTCGAGCCGCGCGGCATGGACCCGTGTGATCTGCGGTTGGCGGACGGTGATGCCGCAGTACGTGATCTCATCGCTTCGCGGGTGCCGCTCTATCGGTTCGTATTGAAGAACACGCTTGCCAAGTTTGATCTAGACCGCGGCGACCAGCGTGTTGATGCGGTGCGCGAGGCTGTCGCTTTGGCATCGTCGATTCGCGACCGTGCGAAAGTGGAGGAGTTTCTGCGTGAGATTTCGTCACTCGTTGGCGTGGATGTTGATCATGTGCGTGCCGAACTCCAACGATCGAATGCTCAAGGCAAGGCCGGAAGCGGCGCCGTAAATCGTCGTGGGCCTGCTCAGCCGGTGCAACCCGACACGCAGTCAGCGCCTCAGGAAAACATCACCGCAGGCTTCGGTGCTCCGGGGCTTTCGGACGAACGCGAAGCGCTCAAGGTGATCATC
>CALMUY010000193.1 GCA_937873005.1 uncultured Aeromicrobium sp.
TACTCGCTTTACATTTCGCTCGACGAATTCCCCCGGCTTCACGCCGGAGTTCTGGCCGGTGATTCGGCACCAGCATCCGCGTTGAGCCACGCTGATTTTGCCCATGTGGAACACAATCTTGCGACCGCGCTCGGCGCCGACTCTCCAGAACTCGCGACGTGGAAAAACGCACTGAACGAACGTCGCGAACTGCCCGGATTGCCCCGCCAAGCGGGCATCCGCGACAGCGAACGCCATCCGCACGAATTCATCTCGATTCCGATCCTTGATGGCGCGGAATCAGCCCAGGTCAAAGCTCGATTCCGAGACAGAGACGTTTCGACTGGGTTTGGGTTCCTGTCGATACTGCTCGGAAATGCTGCGTCCCTCGAAGCGGACCGGTCCATCAACTTCCTCGTTTCAACTCACAACCGGCCAAGCCCCGCGTGGGGCGAATCGGTTGGCTGGTTCGCTGGTGTCGTTCCGATGTCTCTGCGCCTCGCCGAGAACGCGTCCGCATACGAAACGTATGTAGAACTCAAGGAGCAGTGGCAGGACAGTCAATTTGCGAGCGTTCTGCGAAGGAATCACGCAAAAGCGCTCCTTGGCCCCACCCCGCCTAGCAGCCAGATTCATTTGTGGATCAACTCGATGCCCAATGGAACCTTCCTCGAAGTTCGGTTCCCGAATACGCGACGTTGCAAAGAGTGGATCCTTTCGATTGCCGCCCAGACACGTGAAACGCTGATTGGTATCGGAACCCGCACGCAAGAATTCGACGATTGCTCTGAGGACATCCCATGCAAATGACTCGACTCGAAGACCACCCCACCACAACCGGAACACTCGTACGGTGGGTCCCCAGCGCAGCCAGTTTGCAGGCGATCGAAACGAGCACGCCCACAAAACGACGTGGCTCCTACATGCAAGAAGCACATCTTGGCTTGCGTAACGCGATGGCTCGCGAAGGAAAGTCCGATGCGAGTTGGATCGGACTCTCGTTCGATTTACCAGCAAACACAGACGTGAACTCAATTGCGCACGCGCTCGACAAGTTGAGCGAGCGGCTTAGCATCTTCCGCGGCTGGTTCAGCGGTTCAGATGGTGAATACGCTTGGCATGAACTCGCTGAAGGCGAACTGTCATTCGAAACCGAACTGGTCGGCGAAGCACTCACCGAGGCTGACGTTAAAAGCTTCGTTTTGAACGAACTCACCACCGCGTGCACACCATTTGAAACCATCGGCTGGCGCCTATGCGGAGTCATTGGTGAAGACAAGATGGTCTTGTACATCGGCCAAGACCACATTTACACAGACGGCTTCAGCGCCATCTTGATGTTCAGTGAGTTCATCTCATTGCTGAACGATCCCAACGCGATCGACACCATGCACCCGGTGGGGGCCTTCCAAGACTTTGCTGAAATCGAGCGCGCGGCCGCCGACCTGGCCACGATCGACCATCCGGCAGTCCAGCAGTGGGCCGCATTCGCGCTCGCTGATCCGGAGGGCGGAACGCCTCGCTTCCCGATGGACACCGGAATTGCGGTGGGCCAAAAGACCGAACTCGGCCCGTATC
>CALMUY010000194.1 GCA_937873005.1 uncultured Aeromicrobium sp.
ATGGAAGACGGCACGTTCCCGCACCAGCGGTCCATGTTTAGCGAGAGTGAGCTTCAAGAAGAACGACGACTCGCCTACGTGGGCTTCACGCGTGCGCGCGAACGGCTCTATCTCACTCGGGCCAGTTCGCGTTCGATGTGGGGGCAGAGCGCCTATTCGCCGGCGTCGCGCTTCCTCGACGAACTCGGCGAAGCGACAATCGAATGGCGTAACACCGAAGCGCCAAAGAAGTTCACCTCGTCGCCTTCTCGGCCTAGCCAGGAATTTAAGTCACGGTCAGTCGCGGCGCACGTGGAACGCACCGGAACGATGTCCTACGACTTTTCACCCGGAGATCGTGTCACGCACGACAGCTTCGGGCTCGGCACCATCGTGGCGCTTGAAGCAAACGGAGACAAGTCTGTTGCGAGTGTGGACTTCGGTTCGGCGGGCGTTAAGCGCCTGCTGCTGCGCTACGCCCGCCTCACCAAACTCTGAGCCAAACTCGTCATTCAGCGGCCGATCGGCACGCCCTTGTTGAGTCTCGATTGCGAGGCGTGGGTGGTTTGAATTGCGAACGGCGTCAGCCCATCCATGCCGAGGCTGCGCAGGGACTCAGCCATCGGGTGCGTGCCGCTGCCCACCTTGAGACGAACTTTTCCGCCCGCGTACGTGGTGCTTGGCCCCCGACCGTTGACTGTCACGCGCAACATCTGACCCTCATGCGGTGAATACAACATCACGGGAATCTGGGGGGACGGAACACCGAGTCGGGCTCGTCCAAACAAGGTCATGATCGGTTCGCCGCCGTCGGGGTCGTCAACCGAGACATCGATCATGCGTCCGTGATGATCGACCTTGATTGGGGTGACGAATTTCGGCAGACCCCAAATGTCGCGGCCGGCGGCGTTCGCGGCGGCCGTGGTGACAGGCAGGTGAATCACTCGGAAGCCCAGATCGCGTGAGCGGCTTTCTTCGCTTTGCAATCCCTGCAGCCAGCGTTCGCCAGGCTTGGCGTTGACGGGAACAGTCGGGATCGCCAATCCGACTTCGCCGTAGTCGCCAACCGTGCTGTTGCGGTACTGGTAGTTGGCTAGAGCCACGAGAGTTTTTCCCTTGTGGTTCATGGCTGTGCGCAGTTCTGCATCGGGAAGGTTCGCGGCCGCCGCTCGAATCAAATATGACCACTGGTCACATATTGATGTGACGCTAGCCACACTGGGGGGCATGCGCAAGCTAGCGAAGAATCGGGAACCGAGACGTTCCTACTTTGAAAGCACGCGCCGAACGGTTTGCTCAGGTGGCGCCGAACGAGCGACGGAACACGTCCGAAAACTGGACGTAAACCTGTTTGCGTGATTCGAAATCCTTGTGATCGAGACCAAAAATCGGGTCGAGGCCAGGAGTGTGCGGCGCCAACGCGAGATGCGGCAAAATCAGCAAGAACAGGGCCGCGGCCATTTCGAGATCGGCATCTTCGCGGATCTGCCCAGACCCTTGACCGTGGCCAATGAGGGGCACGAGCACGCCAAGATAGTGCGGATTGACAGCCTGACGAACAGCGAGCCGAGCTTGGTCGTCACCTTCGAGGTTGATTGCGGCAGTCAAGGCCCGGTCTTGAGGATTGATTGCGAAAAACTCATCCCACAGACACAGCGCCTCGGTAAGAGAATCGAAAAAGTCGGTGTCCCATGGCAGCGGAGCGATCGCCTTGGCCATGTGGTCTTCGACGATCTGCGCCGAAAGTTCAGCCAAGTGCGCAAAAAAGTCGATTTTGTCGTCGAAGTACTGAAACAAACTGCCCTTTGCGACGTTGGCTTCGCGCGCGATCGTGTTCAAACTGGCGCGCGAAAACCCGTGCTCGCCAAACTCGGCACGCCCGGCCGCGATGATTCGTTCGCGGCGTTCCGGGCGAAGTCTGTCCCACGTAGGTGTCGGCACACAATCTCCTTGAGGCGTCTCTTTGACGTTCGTAACCGTGCCGCTAAATGGACCTACATTAGTGTCCCGACAAGTTCAATAGGTGGATTCAGGGTGAACGCACGGTGTCTATGTGACGAAAAGGACACGACCCTCTCAGGACGCGGACTACCTGCGCTAGTAAAGTTGCCAAAGTGCCTACGTGCCGAGTTTCGGCCGTTTTGACGCACTTTCCAGAACCGTGAAGGACGGACATCATCGTGGATTTGATGGAGTACCAGGCGAAAGAGCTTTTCGCCAAGCACGGCGTAGCCGTGACTCAAGGAATTGTTATCGAGAGCGCTGACGATGCTGCTGCAGCTGCAGAAAAGCTCGGTGGCTTTGTTGTCGTGAAGGCGCAAGTCAAGGCCGGCGGCCGCGGCAAAGCTGGCGGCGTCAAGCTCGCAAAGAGCGTTGATGAAGCAGTCGAGCACGCTCGCGCCATCCTCGGCATGGACATCAAGGGTCACACGGTTAACCGTGTCTTGATCACGCCTGCCACCCCGCCGGTTGAGGAGTACTACTTCTCGTTCCTGCTCGATCGCGCCAATCGCTCGCACCTGTGCATCGCATCGGTCGAAGGCGGCGTTGAGATCGAAGAAGTCGCTAAGACCAACCCTGAAGCCGTACGCAAGATCCCAGTCGACGCACTCGAAGGCGTTACGCCCGAAAAGGCCGCTGCGATCGTTGACGAAGCGAAGTTCCCAGCAGAACTGCGCGACCAAGCCATCGAAATGGTGCAGGCACTCTGGAAGGTGTACGTCGAAGAAGACGCCACCCTCGTTGAAGTGAACCCGCTTGCCCGTCTCGAAGGCGACAAGCTTGAAGCTCTCGACGGCAAGGTTTCGCTCGACGAAAACGCGTCCGAAGTGCGTCACCCAGACCATGCTGCGTTCGAGATCCGCGAAGAAGCGGATCCGCTCGAAGCCAAAGCCAAGGACCGTGGCCTCAACTACGTCAAGCTTGACGGCGAAGTCGGCATCATCGGTAACGGCGCTGGTCTCGTGATGAGCACGCTCGACGTTGTCGCCTACGCGGGTGAAAACCACGGTGGCGTCAAGCCCGCTAACTTCCTCGATATTGGTGGCGGCGCCAACGCGCAGGTGATGGCTGACGGCCTCGACGTCATCCTGAACGACCCACAAGTTAAGAGCGTTTTCGTGAACGTGTTCGGTGGCATCACCGCATGTGACGAAGTTGCTAACGGCATCAAGGGCGCATTGGAAATCCTCGGCGACGCGGCCACCAAGCCACTCGTTGTACGCCTCGACGGCAACAACGTCGACGCCGGACGTGCAATCCTCAACGAACTGAATCACCCGCTCGTGACTCAGGTCGACACCATGGACGGCGCGGCCGACAAAGCCGCCGAACTAGCGAACGCCTGAGAAACGGAGACTTGAAGAAATGACTATTTACCTCAACAAGGATTCGAAGATCATCGTTCAGGGCATGACCGGTGGCATGGGCTCCAAGCACACCACCTTGATGCTCCAAGCTGACGCCAACATCGTGGGCGGCGTGAACGCACGCAAGGCCGGCACCACCACCGAACTCAACGGCAAGGAATTGCCAGTGTTCGGCACCGTCAAGGAAGCTATGGAAGCTACCGGCGCCGACGTGTCGGTGCTGTTCGTGCCACCTGCCTTCACCAAGGCTGCCTGCATCGAAGCGATCGACGCTGAAATCCCACTCATGGTCGTCATCACCGAAGGTGTTCCTGTTCAGGACACCGCTGAGGTGTTCGCCTATCTCGAAGGCAAGAAGACCCGCATGATTGGTCCGAACTGCCCCGGCATCATCTCTCCAGGTGAATCCTTGGCAGGCATCACGCCACACACCATCGCAGGTAAGGGCCCCATCGGCTTGGTTTCCAAGTCCGGAACCTTGACTTACCAGATGATGTACGAACTGCGTGACTACGGCTTCACGACCGCTATCGGTATTGGTGGTGACCCAATCATCGGCACCACCCACATCGATGCGCTCGAAGCTTTCGAGAACGACCCCGAAACCAAGGTCATCGTGATGATCGGTGAAATCGGTGGCGACGCTGAAGAGCGCGCTGCGGCTTACATCAAGGATCACGTCACGAAGCCGGTTGTGGGTTACGTGGCTGGCTTCACGGCTCCTGAAGGCAAGACGATGGGCCACGCTGGCGCTATCGTTTCGGGCTCCTCGGGCACGGCTCAAGCGAAGAAGGAAGCGCTTGAAGCTGCTGGCGTGAAGGTGGGCAAGACGCCATCTGAAACGGCAGACTTGATGCGAGAGATCCTTCAGTCGCTCTGACACCAGTTTCTCAACGAGGCCGGCTCCAAAAATGGGGTCGGCTTCGTTGTTTTCTGGGAGCGTTTGTGCGTGGTGAATGGCGGAATCGGTATTTTGAGGGTTTGATTGGATCGTGACTGATTTCAAGTACGAGAACGTGTGGCGTCCAGCCCTTCTCACCTCGGTCGCGATTCCTTTTGTTGGTTTGGTCGTCATGTTTTTCGCCATTTCGACCAACACCACGTGGACGACGCTCACAGACGTATTACGCAGGGCCACGATCGGCTGGCTGTTTGCGACTGGTTCTTCGGTTCAGCAGGACGGAGTGACTATCGGGGTCATCCCGATTGGTTTCGTGGCGATGTGGGGCATGGCCACGTACATGTTTGCCCACTGGGCGGTGCGAAACGATGATGTCGACTTTCGCGCGTTCGGCGCAGTTGTGGCGGGGTTCTCGGCGCTAATTGCCGCGACTCTCTCGATCATTGTGTCGAATGATGACGTGGCGGTTCCGGTTTTTCGGGCCGCGTTCCAAGCATTCCTCGTGCCTGGGATTTCTGCGGCGTTCGCCGCTTCGCACCGTGCGGAGCGAACCTGGTTGAGTTTGCCCGAACGTTTCCGGCCTGCGGCCGAAGGCGCGGCAGCAACGTTGATGGTCTTTTTCGCTCTATCCACGGTAATTCTCGTAGTTTTGCTAGCTACGTCACTCGACGAGTCGGCCCACTTGTGGGCCACGCTCCACCCCGAAGGGACCGGACTTGGACTCGCGCTTCTCCTCATCTTGGCAGTGCCTACGGCAGTGTTTTGGGTGAGCGCGGTTTTGTTGGGCGTGCCGGTCAATTTGGGTGGCAGTTCGTATGTGTCGCTGGCTGTTACGGATGTTGAGATCATGCCGGCTTTCCCGATTTTCACTGCCATTCCAAACCCCGGCCCACACGCTCATTGGGTTTTCTTCTTGACCTTCATTCCGATCTTGTGCGGTGCCTTCGGCGGGTTCGTTTTTCGGCGCCTCACCTACCAAAACATTCCATGGAAACGCTGCTTGCAACACTCTGCCGGGCTTGGTGCTGCGGCCGGCCTTGTTGCGGGAATCTTGATTTGGACGTCGACGGGCGGATTGGGTACCGGGCGTCTGCAAAGTGTCGGTCCACCGGTTTTCTTGACGGGCGTGATCGCCGTCGTTGTGTTCACCTTGGGTGCTGTGCTCGGCGCGAGCATCACGCACTATCGTTTAACTCGTGAACCGCAACGATTCTGAGCCCACGCGACTTGTCGTTTTGGTCTCCGGTTCCGGCACAAATCTCCAAGCGCTGATCGACGCGAGCCAAGATCCCGGCTTCGGCGCCCAGATCGTGGCCGTGGGCGCGGATCGCCCTGATATCGAGGGCCTGCGCCGGGCTGAACGCCACGGTATCCCCACCTTCGTGTTGCCTTTGCGTGATTTTGAGGATCGTCCGGCTTGGGATGCGGCGCTCACTGAGGCAGTCGCCCAGTTCGATCCCGAGATCGTGGTGTTAGCCGGGTTCATGAAACTTGCCGGGCCGGCGTTCTTGGCCCAGTTCGGTGGCCGCACTCTCAACACGCATCCGGCGCTTTCGCCTTCGTTCCCCGGCATGCACGGCCCACATGACGCGCTCGAATATGGCGTCAAAGTCACCGGAGCCACGCTGTTTGTGGTGGATGCGGGCGTGGACACGGGGCCGATTGTCGCCCAGACCGTCGTTGATGTGCTCGACACAGACGACGTCGAAACCTTGCACGAACGCATCAAGACCAACGAGCGAGCCATGCTCGTCGAATGGGTAGGCAAGCTTGCCCGCAATTCTTTTCACATTGACGGTCGCCGAGTCGTTCTCGGTCGGCCATTAGGCACCTCAACGAAGGAACTCGCATGACTGTTCGTCCCATCAAACGCGCGCTCGTCTCGGTCTATGACAAGACTGGCCTCACCGAGTTGGCTCAAGATCTGCACGCTGCTGGCGTTTCGATCGTTTCGACAGGCTCCACGGCGGGTGTCATCGAGTCGGCTGGTGTTCCAGTCACGCGCGTTGAGGAAGTCACCGGATTTCCCGAGTGCCTAGATGGCCGCGTGAAGACGCTGCACCCACGCGTGCATGCCGGTATTTTGGCTGATTCGCGGCTCGAATCGCATGTGGCGCAGTTGGCTGAGCTTGAGGTTGAGCCCTTCGACCTGGTGATCGTGAACCTGTACCCGTTCACCGAGACGGTCGCTTCGGGCGCCACTCCCGATGAGTGTGTCGAACAGATCGACATTGGCGGGCCGTCGATGGTGCGAGCCGCGGCCAAGAACCACCCCACCGTGTCGGTTGTGGTTGAGCCTGCCGATTATGCGGGCGTGCGCGAAGCACTTGGCGCGGGTGGGTTCACGCTCGAACAGCGCAAGGGTCTTGCGGCGAAGGCGTTCGCCCACACGGCCGCTTACGACGTAGCGGTTGCGTCTTGGTTCGCTGGCACGTACGTGCCGTCGCAGGATGGTTGGCCCGAGTTCGCTGGCCAAGCGCTCGCCAAGAGCGCCGTGTTGCGTTACGGCGAAAACCCTCACCAGAAGGCTGCGCTTTACACGGACGGCACTGCTGGTTTGGCGTCGGCGGAACAGTTCCACGGCAAGGAAATGTCTTACAACAATTACGTCGATACCGAAGCGGCCCGCCGTGCCGCTTATGACTTCACCGATCCTGCGGTGGCGATCATCAAGCACGCCAACCCCTGTGGTGTGGCTGTTGGTGCTGACATTGCTCAGGCTCACGCTCGTGCGCACGCTTGTGACCCGGTGTCGGCGTTCGGTGGCGTGATCGCTGCGAATCGTCCGGTGTCGGTGGCGATGGCAGAGCAGGTTGCTGAAGTGTTTACCGAAGTGATCGTGGCTCCCGACTACGAACCGGGCGCGATCGAGGTTTTGCAGGGCAAGAAGAACATCCGCATTTTGAAGGCTGCCGGTGTTGAGGGTGAGGCCACCGAACTGCGCGAAATTAGCGGCGGTGCGCTCGTTCAGGTTGTTGACCGTCTCGATGCTCCTGGCGATGACTCGAGCACGTGGACGCTTGCTGCGGGTGAGGCTGCCGATGCGCAGACTCTCGCTGATTTGGAGTTCGCGTGGCGTGCGGTGCGTTCGGCGAAATCGAACGCGATCTTGCTCGCGAAAGATGGTGCCTCGGTGGGCGTCGGCATGGGGCAAGTGAATCGCGTTGATTCGTGCCGTTTGGCGGTTGAGCGCGCGGGCGAAGAGCGTGCCCGCGGTTCGGTTGCGGCTTCGGATGCGTTCTTCCCGTTCTCGGACGGACCGCAAATCTTGTTGGACGCAGGGGTGAAAGCGATCGTGCAGCCCGGCGGTTCGGTGCGCGATGAGGAAACCATCGCAGCGGCTCAAGCGGCTGGCGTCACGATGTACTTCACTGATACGCGCCACTTCTTCCAGTGAGCAGGCAGGGGGACCAGCGCGCTCGGCTCGGTTCGTGGGAAACTTGCTAGGTGACTGCACAGAAACTGAACGGCACAGCCGTCGCTGCCACCATCAAGTCTGAACTTCGTGACCGCGTGACTGCACTGCGTGAGCGAGGCATCGTTCCGGGGTTGGGCACGATCCTGGTGGGTGACGATCCGGGCAGCCACTGGTATGTCAACGCGAAACATAAGGATTGCGCCGAGGTTGGCATCGAGTCGATTCGTATTGACCTGCCTGCCACGGCCACTCAGGCTGAAGTTGAGGCCGCTGTCGATCAGTTGAACGCTGACCCCAACTGCACGCTCTATATCGTGCAGTTGCCGCTGCCAAAGGGCATCGACGAGAACGCCGTGATTGGCCGCATCGATCCAGCGAAAGATGCCGATGGTCTGCACCCAACCAACCTTGGCTGGCTGGTGCTCGGCAAGGACGCACCGCTTCCGTGTACGCCGCGCGGCATTATCGAACTCTTGCGTCGCCATGATGTTGAGATCGCGGGCAAGCACGCAGTGGTGGTTGGCCGTGGGATTACGGTGGGCCGCCCGATGGGCTTGTTGTTGACTCGCCGCAGTGAAAACGCGACGGTCACGCTCTGCCATACGGGCACGCAGGATCTTGCTGCTGAAGTAAAGCGTGCAGATATTGTGATCGCTGCTGCTGGTGTGCCGGGCATTATTACGTCCGACATGGTCAAGCCGGGTGCTGCCTTGCTGGATGTGGGTGTGAGCCGCGATGCTGAGGGCAAGATCCAAGGCGATCTCGATCCGAGCGTCTGGGATGTTGCCGACTGGGTGGCACCGAATCCTGGTGGTGTGGGTCCGATGACTCGCGCGATGCTGCTCAGCAACGTGGTGGATTTTTCCGAGGCACGCTAGTGAAACTTCCACGCAGTTACGGTTCGCGGGTGTATCTCGCGCACGTGATCTTGGTGGGTCTAGGCCTCGTGTTCTTGTTGATCGGCTGGTGGCGCACTGGGGTGCTGCTCATTGGCGTGACTTTTGTTCTTGCGACTGTGGCTCGGTTTCTTGTGCCCGAGGATCACGTGGGCATGTTGGCGGTCCGGGGGCGCGTGTTCGACATGATCTGGATGGGCACGCTCGGAACGGCGCTCACGGCGCTGGCGTTTATCGTCCCCAGCACTTGGCCGTAGTCGGCTGGCAATCTCGTGGCCTAACGATCCCGTCGATTCTAGTTAGCATGGGCCATTTGTTCGGGCGTTGCTCGGTTTGGGCCGGGTTTTGGTCTTTGTGTGTGGCATGG
>CALMUY010000195.1 GCA_937873005.1 uncultured Aeromicrobium sp.
CTGACGCTGTGCACGAGCACGACGGCAAGATCGCCATGCAGATTTTGCACGCAGGTCGTTACGGCTATTCGCCGTTCAAGAAGGCTGCGTCCACGATTCCTTCGCCCATCACGCCGTTCAAAGCCAGCCCGATGTCGACGCGCGAAGTCGATCAGACGGCCACCGATTTCGCGAAGTCGGCTGTGCTCGCGCGGCGTGCTGGCTACGACGGCGTCGAGATCATGGGCTCCGAAGGCTACTTGATCAACCAGTTCCTCACAGCCCGCACCAACAACCGCACCGACAAGTGGGGCGGCTCGGCAGAAAACCGTATGCGGTTCCCGATCGAGATCGTTCGCCGCACCCGCGAGCTGGTCGGCGAAGACTTCATCATCCAGTACCGGATCAGCTTGTTGGACCTCGTTGACAACGCGCAATCCTGGGAAGAAACCGTAACTCTCGCGAAGGCGCTTGAGGCTGAGGGCGTATCGATCTTTAATACCGGCATCGGCTGGCACGAGGCCCGCATCCCGACGATCGTCACTTCGGTTCCGCGTGCGGCGTTCAGTTGGGTGACCGGCAAACTCAAGTCCGAAGTTTCGATTCCGGTGGTGGCATCTAACCGGATCAACACGCCCGAAGTGGCTGAACAGATCTTGGCTTCGGGTGAAGCTGATCTCGTGTCGATGGCTCGCCCGCTGTTGGCTGACCCTCACTTCGTCAACAAGGCTGCCGAAGACCGCGCCGAAGAGATCAACACCTGCATCGCCTGCAACCAGGCCTGCCTCGACCACACTTTCCAAAACAAGCGCGCCAGCTGCCTCGTGAATCCGCGGGCCTGCCACGAAACCTCGTTGGTGTTGTTGCCCACCAAGACCACCAAGTCGATCGCGGTGGTGGGAGCCGGGCCGGCCGGTTTAGCTGCTGCGGTGGAGTTGGCAGGCCGCGGACACTCGGTTGAGGTGTTTGAGGCGCGCAGTGAAATCGGCGGGCAGTTCCGGCTCGCGATGCAGATTCCTGGCAAGGAAGACTTCGCGGAAACGATCCGCTACTACTCGGTGATGATGGACAAGCACGGCGTAAAGCTGCATCTGAACCGCAAGGCAACCGCTGCTGATCTGGCTGACTTCGATGAGGTCATCATCGCCACCGGCGTCGAACCGCGTGTCCCCGAGATCGAGGGCATCGACCATCCGAGTGTGGTGACCTATCAGCAAGTGATTGCCGACCGAGTTCCCGTGGGAGAACGGGTCGCTGTGTTGGGCGCTGGTGGTATTGGGTTCGACATCAGCGAGTTCTTGCTTCACGATACGAACGAATCACTAGAGCACTGGATGAAGCGTTGGGGCGTAACCGATCCTTCGCTCGAGCGCGGTGGCCTGACCACGAAAGTCAAGATCGCGCCTCGCCGCGATGTGACGCTCTTGCAACGCAAGACCACCCCGCACGGCAAAGACCTCGGCAAGACGTCCGGTTGGGTGCATCGCACCACGCTGAAAGATTCGGGCGTCACCTTCGTCAAGGGTGTGTCTTATGACCGTATCGACGACGAAGGCCTGCATATCACCGTGGGCGAAGAGTCCCAAGTGATCGCAGCCGACACGATCGTGTTGTGCACGGGCCAAAACAGTGTGCGCGATCTAGCCGACGAGCTGGCCGAACGTGGCGATACCGTTCACATCATCGGTGGCGCCGACGTCGCGGCCGAGCTCGACGCCAAACGCGCGATCAAACAAGCCACGGAGTTGGCAGCCCGGCTCTAGCCTGCGCACGAAGCATGTGCGCATCTCATGATCCAGGTGAGTGGAGTGCTTAAAGCAACGGCCTTGATCTTATCGAATGTGATAAGTTTGTTTGATGGTTAAGGATCTTGACGACTCGATCAGCCCTGAGTTGTTGCCTGTTCTCGAGTCGGCAGCCCGGCTTCAAGAACTCGTCCCCGACGCAGTTCTCGTCGGTGGAACTGTGGCGGCGCTGTATGCGGGGCACCGAATGTCCTACGACCACGACCATGTCGTGTCCGATCTGCGACAGCGTTTCGATCTTGTGCTCGACGCCTTAGACCGTGAGCCCGACTGGGTGCTAAATCGTGCAACTCCAGGCAAGATCATCCTGGGTGAACTCGGGGAGATTGAGGCCGGAGTCCGCCAACTCATTCGCACCCGCCCACTCGAAACTCAAGAGGTCGGGCTTCCTTCGGGGCACCGGGTCGTGGTGCCCACACGCGATGAGATCTTGCGCATCAAGGCATTCTTGATCGTTCGGCGCAACCAAACCCGTGATTTCCTCGACGTGGCCGCTCTTTCTGAGAAGTATGGGTTCGAGCACGCTGCTTCGGTTCTGTCCGCAATCGATCGTTGGTACGCCGACGAGTCCAAGGACGGGGTGCCGGTCAGTACGCAACTTGCACGGCAACTCGCAAGCCCACATCCCGCCGATCTTTCGAAGGTCAACCTCGCAACCTACAAACGATTGTCGGAGCGTTGGCACACTTGGGACTCTGTCAAGGATCAAGTTCAACGCGTAGCCGCACACATGAGCTTCAGCGAGGAGGGTTGAACGCAGTGGCACTGAAATTTCGCAACATCGACGCCAACCCGTCCGACCCGGTCGAAACGTGGGGCTTCGAGGGAGTGCTGACGGCACTCGATCGCGGCGATCTTGCCGACTGGAGTCGTGTACTGCACGTGGTCGAGGTCGACCCGTGGGGTGAAGTCGCCCAACAGTTTGAGATCGCAGCCAAACAAACCGAGGACCGAGGGGCTGGCGCGTGGGCCCAACTCTCCCTTGCGAGGGCTCGAGACGAAGCCAAGGACGCCGAAAGACGCCAAGTCGCTCACGAGCTTGCCAGTCTGGTCGCGAAGTCAGGGTTGACGGCCACCGAGTTCGCGAAACGAACCGGGACCAGTGCCTCGCGGCTCTCGACCTACCTCGCAGGTAAGACATGCCCTTCGGCTGCCTACATGGTCCGTTCTCGCAGAGTCGCTGCTGCGAGATGACTCGGGTCTGGCACCCCTGTGGCCAAGGACATCCCGACTTTAGTCCGACGCGTCCAAAACGAAAAGAAAGCGGCTACCTGAACGAATCGGGTAGCCGCTTTCTGAAATTCGCAAAGCTTTAGGAAAGCTGGCGCAGGCGCACTGTTTCAGGCAACGTTGCGAGTTCTTTGAGCACTTCGTCGCTCACTGCCTCAGACACGTCAGTCACCACATAACCCAATTCACCCCGAGTGTTGAGCTGCTGGCTCTCGATGTTCACCCCGTGATCACCGAGGATCGCGTTGATCTGAGCCAAAACTCCAGGCGCATTGCGGTGCACATGAGCCAGACGATGGCGATCGTGATCGCTGCGCACCGTAAGTTCGGGGAAGTTCACCGCAAGCGAGGTGCTGCCCGACTTGGTGAAGGCACGCAGTTTCGCGGCCACGAAGCGGCCAATGTCCTTCTGGGCTTCTTGCGTGGAGCCACCGACGTGCGGAGTCAAGATGACGTTCGGAATGCCACGAAGCTCGGACTCGAACGGCGTGCCCTGCGCCTTCGGCTCCACCGGGAACACATCGAGCGCGGCACCAGCAATATGGCCCGATTCGAGATGCTTGCGCAGCGCAGCCGTGTCGACGGCGATTCCGCGGGAAAGGTTCAAGAACAAGGCCCGCGGCTTCATCTTCGACATTTCTTCATCGCCAAACAGGCCAGCATTGCCCGGGCGGCCATCAACGTGCAGCGACACCACATCGGCTTCTTCAAGAAGTTCGTCGAGAGTGGCGCACTTGCGAGCGTTACCAAGAGCGAGCTTGTCGTCGAGATCGTAGAAAATTACCGACAGGCCAAGCGCCTCGGCGATCACTGAAAGCTGGCTGCCGATATTGCCGTAACCAACGATGCCGAGCGTGCGCCCACGCACCTCGTGGCTGCCAGCAGCGGACTTGTTCCAGATGCCGTTATGCATGTCCGTGGACTTCTCGTGCAGACGACGGGCCAGCGAAATGATCTCGGCGATCGCGAGTTCAACCACGCTGCGCGTGTTCGAGTACGGCGCATTGAAGACGGCCACACCGTGGCGGCTCGCAGCTTCCAGATCGATCTGGTTCGTGCCAATGCAGAAGGCACCAATCGCCAAGAGGTTCGGCGCGTTTTGCAGTACGCGATCGGTGATGTACGTGGTGGAACGAATGCCCAGCACGTGCACGTCACGGATCTTTTCGATCAGTTCGTCCTCGCCAAGGGCGCGATCAAGTTCTTCGACTTGGTAGCCCTTGTGGCGCAAAAACTCGGCGCCATCGGCATGGATGTTCTCGAGCAGAAGCACTTTGACGTCGCTGTCTTCGAGCGTCGCGATCGGCAGATTGCTGCCCTCAGGGGTGGGTGTTGTGTTCATGGTCATCATCGTCATTCTCTCGGCCTCCGGTCAGCGGTGAATGGGCTGAACCCGGGGCCCAGGCGTACGGTCCCGAAATCTTGCGTGGTGATTGCTCCCTGGTGGTCACCCACCTCAACGCCAGTCGCAATCAATTGGCCCCAGTCTAGCGAAATGACCGTGAATTCCTAAGTCACGGTCATGTAGCGAGATCAGGACTCGACGCTCAAGCCCATGCTTTGCGCAAATTTCGCCGCGACCTCGGCGGGAATTTCCTGCTCAAGGTTGGCCAAACGCACTTGACCTTGGGCAATAAGACGCCCTTGAGAGTCGGTGGAATCGAGGTGCCACAACTGTTGTGTGCGGCCACGATGAATGGGCGTCGCTGTCACGGTGATGACCTCGCCCACGCTGGATTGGCGCAGAAAGTCGGTGGAGTTGTTGGTGCCAACCACGACGCCCTTGTCGCCCAGCCACATTTGGCCGGCAATGCTGGCGGTTGATTCGTGCACGGCGCAATAGACGCCGCCGTGCGGGATGCCGAAAGGTTGCAGGTGCTGTTCGCCGATGGTGAACTGCCCGACGACTTTGTCGACGGTCACCTCAGTGAATTCGAATCCGAGCGCGCCGTCGAGACCGGGTTGTTTCGTCATGACCAAACTCTAGCGTCAGCGAACCAACTCGCCGTTGACTCATACCCCCATAGGGTATACATTGGAAGAGAAGAAAGGCGGCCCGCAGATGCATACCCACGGATACAGCGAGGACAAAGACCTCATCCTGAAAAGACTCGCACGCATCGAGGGTCAGGTGCGTGGGCTCACTCGCCAAGTCGAATCCGATACCTATTGCATCGACATTTTGACTCAAATCAGTGCCACCACCAAGGCACTCCAAGCCGTCGCGTTGAAACTGCTGGATGAGCACCTCGCTCATTGCGTAGTCGATGCGGCGGTCAAAGGCGGTCCGGAGGCTACCGCCAAACTCACCGAAGCCTCAAATGCCATCGCACGACTAGTCAGGAGCTAATCATGAACACCGCCACCTATCGCATCAACGGAATGACCTGCGGCCACTGCGCTGGAGCTGTCACCGAAGAACTCAAGACCCTCGCAGGTGTCCACGATGTCAGCGTGAACGTCGATGCCGGCGAAGCCACCGTCACCAGCGACGCCCCACTCGATCAGGCTGCCGTTGCGGCCGCCATCGATGAAGCTGGCTACTCCCTCGCCGGACCTCGCGACCTGCCCTTGATATGAGCACTCTTGAAACCGAAGTTCGGCTGGACGTAGGCGGGATGACCTGCACCGCCTGCGCCAACCGAATTGAAAAGAAGCTCAACAAGATCGACGGTGTCGAAGCGACCGTCAATTTCGCCACGGCCCGCGCCATGATCAGCGCACCGGCCGGAATCGATCCGAACGTTTTGGTCGAGACGGTCGAGAAGACCGGCTACACCGCTGCGGTGCACGATGCCGGCAGCAGTCAGACTTTCGATCCGGCCGCCAGCCTGTTGAAACGACTCATCGTCGCCACCGCCTTGACCA
>CALMUY010000196.1 GCA_937873005.1 uncultured Aeromicrobium sp.
CACCGAAAACCGCCCCCCTGGTCGGTGGGCCCCCCCGCACCCCCCGCCGCCCCCGCCCCCGCCCCCGCCGGAGATCCCCCCCCCCCCCCCCCCCCTCCCCCCCCCGCCGCTGCCACTGCGGTCACGGTCGCGATCGCTGCCAATGCTTGAGGTTAGTTGGGTTGCCCGATACGCGGTGAGCGCTGACGCCAACGAAGAGTCGAAACTCGAAATGGATCGAGAGATCGCTCGGACCGATGAAATGTCCGAATCTGCCGGGAGCCAATGTGGAGTTTCGTGGATCTCGGCGACCGTGGTCTGGTACCTCTTGGTCCACGAACGAGCGGCATTGAATGCAATCGCGTAGGGGATGTACGCAGTTGTTAAGAAGCGCTCGAAACCTCCGGCCTTCGACCATAGTTCCAGGCCAGCCGGCGAACGACGCGTCCCAACGCCACGCTCGAACAGGCCTACACCACCAATCAATGCGGTCACAAAAGGCAGGGCCCACACAGTGGGCGTCGGCAGGAAAAATGCGAATACGACCGCGGCGGCGGCCACAATGCCAATCGCAATTCGAAAGGTGAACTCACGCTTGTCTTTGACCACGAATCCGGTAGATTCGCCCCACTCACGTGCTGCTGTGGACATCTGCGTTTTCGCGTCGGCGAGACGTTCACCTGACGATGCAGAACCGTCCATCTTAAAGAGAGCCTGGCGCTCCCGAATCCTAAGACTCTCGCCGAAGCTCTGAGACACCTCATCAAGGGTTTCCCATTCGGGCCAACTCCAATTACCGACGATCGTCCACTTTTTGGCTTCCTGACGCTCAAGCGTGATCACACCGCGTTCAGCCAGATGCAACATGGTGGCCGTAAACGCGTGTCTGCCGACCGTCTCGCGAGACACATAACGGGTCAATACCGGGCCAAGGCCTTCGGGTGGTTCATAGGCGAGCGGGAAACTGGGCTTTTTCTCGCGCGTGCGAAGTTCAAGAGCATATGCGGCGATGAGTGCGGCCAGCGACAGCACCACCACAAGAGCAAGGCTCCACAACGACCGACCAAAGACAGTATCGAAACGGATTGGCCACGGCAGAGTCACTTGAGCAGGTGCCTCTTGTGCAAAGGTCGCCGCAACGCGAACTTCTCGGTGCGCAGCCAGATCGTTGACCTGGATCGAAAGAGTGTTGTCCTGTACCTCGAACTCGTCACATTTACGGGCGAAGTCTGCGCGGCACAAGGGCGATCGGGGTTCGTGCGGCAAGTCGATGGTGATGTTTGCCTGCCTGATGGGCATACTCCACCCCGAGGCAATCGGCCGCCATTCAAACCGTGAACCTTGGCCCTCAGGGCTGATGGTCCCGGGGATTCGATACGAAATCACGTAGGTGTGTTCACCGGGGCTAAGCGTTTGTGCAGAATCGCCGATCTTTGCCACGCGAAACTCCTTGCCGTTCCTCCACGACAAACGGACAGGAACTGGAGCGCCGTCTTTACTGACGCGGATGTCCTGAGGGATATAGCGGACCGTGCGATCTATTTTGTCCGAAAGGTCCCAGAAGCGGAAGATTCCGTGTTTCCCTTCGGGAACGTCTACCGTGATCGACTCGGTGGCAGTGAGGCCTCCGTCGTCATCAACCACGAGGTCCGACGTGAACTGCGTGATGACGCTGGAATCTGGATCTTTCGGCAAGAGAAACGTTTTCGACTCGCTTTCGCTCGCACGCGCGAGGATGAGGGAAGTAAAAATCACCGCGAGGGCAATGCGAAACCCGAATCTAAGGGCAGGCCAGAGTGTCGGTTTCACCATGTGGGTGATGCTAGGCATACATGAGGGAGGTTTACCGCCAAACGTCTCAACTTAGACGCTTCTCATACCCGCTCTGCAAGAATGTGCAAAAGTGTGCAAGAATGTTCGCATGTCCAAAGTATTGACTCATCTTCCAGTCGGCGAACGTGTCGGCATTGCATTCTCTGGTGGCCTAGACACATCGGTTGCGGTGGCTTGGATGCGCGAAAAAGGCGCGATCCCTTGCACCTACACGGCCGATATCGGTCAATACGACGAGCCGGACATCGCATCCGTACCCGGCCGGGCCGGCGAGTACGGAGCTGAAATTTCGCGGTTGGTTGATGGTCGAAAGGCACTGGTCAGCGAAGGCCTCGCAGCCCTCATGTGCGGTGCGTTCCACATTCGCACTGCGGGTCGGCAGTACTTCAACACCACGCCGCTCGGCCGCGTCGTCACCGGCACGCTCCTCGTGCGCGCCATGCACGAAGACGGCGTCGAGATCTGGGGCGACGGCTCCACGTTCAAGGGCAACGACATCGAACGGTTCTATCGCTACGGACTATTGGCGAACCCCAACCTTCGCGTCTACAAGCCATGGCTCGATGCACAATTCGTTGAAGAACTCGGCGGCCGCACCGAAATGAGCGAATGGCTCAAAGAACGCGACTTGCCCTACCGGGACAGCACCGAAAAGGCCTACTCTACGGACGCCAACATTTGGGGCGCCACCCACGAAGCAAAATCGCTCGAACATCTCAATGCGGGCGTCGAAAACGTCGAACCGATTATGGGCGTCAAGTTCTGGGACGAGAACGTCACGATTGCCACCGAAGATGTTTCCATCACCTTCGAGCAGGGTTGGCCAACCGAGATCAACGGCAAGACATTCGCCGATGATGTCGCCCTCGTACTCGAAGCGAACTCCATCGGCGGTCGCCACGGTTTGGGCATGTCCGACCAGATCGAGAACCGGATCATTGAAGCCAAGAGTCGCGGCATTTACGAAGCCCCCGGGCTCGCACTCTTGCACATCGCCTACGAGCGTCTCGTCAATGCGATCCACAACGAAGACACTCTCGCGAACTACCACAACGAAGGCCGCAAACTCGGCCGTCTGATGTACGAAGGTCGTTGGCTCGACCCGCAGTCCCTCATGGTGCGCGAGTCCTTGCAGCGGTGGGTCGGTTCGGCTGTTTCGGGAACCGTGACCCTTCGTTTGCGCAGGGGCGAGGACTACTCGATCCTGGACACGACGGGACCCGCATTCAGCTACCACCCAGACAAACTGTCGATGGAGCGCACGCTCGATTCCGCGTTCGGGCCCACTGACCGCATCGGGCAATTGACGATGCGAAATCTCGACATCGCTGATTCGCGCGCTCGACTCGACCAATACATCTCACTCAACCTCATTGATCAGCGCACCCCGCTGATCGAATCGTCACCAGTGGGTGGCGCCGACGCTATCGCATCTCGCGGCGAATCGCCCGAGGACGAAGAACTCAGTCTCGACGCCGCCGCAATGGAGTTTGGAACGGACTAATGACTTACACAATCGCAATAGCAGGCGCTACCGGATATGTCGGTGGCGAACTGCTGCGTTTGCTGCTTGGCCATCCAGAAATCGAAATCGGTGCGCTCACTGCGGGTGCGAGCGCTGGCTCGACCGTGGGCGAACATCACCCACACTTGGTGCCGCTTTTTCAACGCGCGATCGTCGAGACAACCGCTGAAAACCTTTCAGGGCATGACGTGGTCTTTTTGGCACTTCCACACGGAACCTCCGCGGAAGTCGCGGCACTGATCAGTGACGACACACTCGTCGTTGACTGCGGTGCCGATTTTCGGTTGGAAGACGCGAGCGCCTGGGAAGAGTTCTACGGGTCAGAGCACGCAGGAACATGGGCTTACGGTCTGCCTGAGTTGGCTGGCCAGCGGGAGAAACTCGCTGGAGTTAAGCGCATCGCGGGTCCCGGTTGCTTCCCTACCGTTTCGAGTCTCGCCGCCGCTCCAGCACTCGGACTGGTAGATCCGGAGTTCACGATCGTGGCTCCGACTGCGCCGTCGGGTGCGGGCAAGAAACTGGCAACGAATTTGCTCGGCTCGGAAATCCTCGGCCAAGCAAGCGCCTACGGAGTTGGTGGCGTGCACCGGCACACGCCGGAGATCGAGCAGAACCTGCGGGCGATGGGCGCGGAAAATCCGGTAGTCAGTTTCACGCCAGTGCTCGTACCGATGTCGCGTGGCATCCTCGCTGTTGTCAGCGCGCCGGCCAAATCTGGCGTCACAGCCGAGGACGTTCGGGCCGCCTATGACGCTGCTTACGCAGACGAACACTTCGTTCATGTACTACCCGAAGGCACCTGGCCCCAAACTCAAGCCACGATCGGCGCGAACACAGTGCTCATCCAGGCGACTCTTGATGAACGGGCCGGGAAAGTCATCGCGGTTGCCGCGATGGACAACCTCGCCAAAGGCACCGCAGGAGGGGCAATCCAATCGATGAACATTGCCTTGGGCCTCACCGAGACGCTTGGCCTCACCACTATAGGAGTAGCACCATGAGCGTCACTGCGGCCCAAGGCTTTCGGGCCTCAGGCGTCACCGCCGGCTTGAAAGCGAGCGGTAAACCTGACATGGCTGTCGTCGTCAATGATGGCCCCTCATCGGCAGCTGCGGCTGTTTACACCTCCAACAGGTGCAAAGCGCATCCAGTGATTTGGAGCCAAGAGGCAATGCGCACCGGACAAGCGCGCGTCGTCGTACTGAACTCAGGCGGTGCAAACTGCTTCACAGGGCCAGAGGGCTTCGCGTTGACTCACCACACGGCAGAACTCGCCGCCGAATTGCTCGGTGCAGCTCCCATCGACGTGCAAGTGTGTTCCACAGGGCTCATCGGCCTAAGTTTCGACGAAATCACGTTGCTCAACGGTGTGCGGCTCGCTGCAGCTGCGGTGTCCAGTGACGGCGGATCGGACGCGGCAACGGCCATCATGACCACAGACACCGTAAGCAAAGAAGCGGTCTACACGTCACCGGCCGGGTGGTCCATTGGTGGCATGGCAAAAGGCGCTGGCATGCTGGCTCCCGCCTTGGCGACTATGCTCGTCGTGATCACGACCGATGCCGCGCTGGACTCGACGCAACTTGACACGGCGCTACGTGCCGCCACGAGTCAGACATTCGACCGGCTCGACTCTGACGGGTGTCAATCGACAACCGACACAGTACTGCGGATGTCGAGCGGGGCAGTAGATATCGACGTTTCCCTTACGGAATTCACCGACGCGCTCACGCACGTCTGCCGGGATCTGGCGTTGCAACTCCTCGCAGATGCTGAAGGTGCCGACCACGAAATTGCCATTCACGTCCTGGGCGCCGCAAGTGAAGCTGACGCACTTGAAGTGGGCCGTTCTGTTGCTCGGAGCAACCTGTTTAAGGCAGCGATCTTCGGTAAGGATCCAAACTGGGGTCGGGTGCTCGCCTCGATCGGCACCACCAACGCGGTCTTCGATGCGTTGGATCTCGATGTTGCACTCAACAACGTCTGGGTATGCCGCAATAGCGGGCCGGGAGAGTCAAAGGACCTTGTCGATCTCGATCCTCGTCACGTGACGGTCACGATCAACCTCAAGTCAGGGGCCGCCGAAGCCACTGTTTGGACCAACGACCTGACCCATGCTTATGTCCACGAGAATTCGGCCTATTCAACCTGAAAGCGCACTGATGACAGACGAAGATATGTGGGCTCAAGCCACTACGAAGGCCGCCACCTTGGCGCACGCGTTGCCTTGGCTGAAGGTCTACCACGGCAAGATTGTTGTGGTGAAATACGGCGGAAACGCCATGACAGATCCGCAACTTAAACGCGAATTTGCTGAAGACATTGTGTTCTTGCGGCTCGCTGGTTTCAAGCCGGTAGTCGTTCACGGCGGCGGACCGCAAATCAATTCAATGCTGGAAAAACTGGGTATTGAACCAGAGTTTCGTGGCGGATTGCGTGTAACAACGCCCGAGACGATGGACGTCGTACGCATGGTTCTCACGGGACAAGTAGGCCGGGAACTCGTTGGCCTGCTCAACCCGCAGCGGCCAGTTGGCGGTGG
>CALMUY010000197.1 GCA_937873005.1 uncultured Aeromicrobium sp.
GGGCGATTTGTCGGGGATTAGCGTTCCTGGCACGAGCAGTGAAAAACTGCTTGCCCGTTGTGAATCGATCGGACAGGACTGGCAGGCAACCGCAAGCCCGACGGAGTTTTTCGCGCTCGGTTCGCGCGGCACGGGAGTGCCGATTCGGGCAACGGTCGAATCGTTCGGCTCGCTGTTGTTGTCGAAAGTCTTGGGCCTGAACGAAACTCAAGAGTCGTCGCTGGCGCTCGTGTTCTATTACGCCGAACAAAACAATCTGCCGCTCATCACGATCGAGGATCTTCGCGCCACGATCGCCTACCTGACGAGCGACCTCGGCAAGCAAGAGTTGAAGGATCTCGGTGGACTGTCTAAAGCGACTGCGGGCGTGATCTTGCGCGAGTTGATTGCGTTCGCGGCGGCGGGTGGCGACGAGTTCTTTGGTGAACCCGAGTTCGACATCAACGATTTCTTGCGCACAGCACCCGACGGGCGTGGCATCGTGTCGCTGTTGGAAGTGCCCGGCGTGGCCGATCAGCCGGCCTTGTTTTCCACGTTCTTGATGTATTTGTTGCGTTCGTTGTTCGCGGTGTTGCCCGAAGTGGGCGATCAAGACAAACCCAAGTTGGTGTTCTTTTTCGATGAAGCGCACTTGCTGTTCAAGGACGCATCCAAGGACTTCCTCGAGACGATCACGCAGACGGTGCGGTTGATTCGTTCGAAGGGAGTCGGCGTGTTCTTCGTGACCCAGACGCCCAAAGATGTGCCGTCTGACGTGTTGGCGCAGTTAGGTTCGCGGGTGCAACACCAGTTGCGTGCGCACACACCGCAAGACGCCAAAGCACTCAAGGCAACCGTGTCGACCTATCCGAATTCGGGTTACGACTTGGGCGAAGTGCTGACCCAGTTGGCGACGGGCGAGGCGATCGTGACGGTGATGAACGAGAAGGGAGCGCCGACTCCGGTGGCGTGGACTCGTTTGCGGGCACCGCAAGGGTCGATGGATCCGGCCCCGGCTGAGGCGATGGCTGCGGCAGTTTCGGGCTCGTTGTTGGCCAGCAAGTATGCGGCGGGGATGACTCGTTCAGGCGCGGCCGATGCGTTGGCGCAGCGTCAGGCAGCTGCTGAGGAACGGGCAGCGGCGCAGGCTCAAGCCGAGGCACCCGCCGTCGACAACATCAAGACTCCGAAGGCCTCGCAATCGCGTCGCGAAAAGGCTGAAGCGAAACCGAAGCGTCGATCGAATCGGATGAGCCCCTGGGAAAAAGCTGCCGGCGAAGCCTCACGCACGCTCGCGCGCGAACTCGTGAAGAGCCTGTTCAAGAAGAAATAGGCCGTTCCGATACCTTCGCGCATCGGCGCGGTAGCCCGATCGCATAGCCTCGACTCATACGCCCAGAATCACAACGCGAATCGAGGAGGCCCCCGTGGACACACCCGTCCCCATTTGTTTCATCCACGGCGTGACCACCGCCCGTTTTGGTTTCGAGCCCGCGTGGGGTTCGATCCTGGACGAAACCCTCGCGCTCAACGGGTTCGAGCGACCTAGCGCGCACGGCATCCAGTTCGTGACCGTCGACTACCGCGACGTGTTCGAACAGCCGCCGAACGACGAAGGCATGCCGGACCGCACCGACGGCACACTCACTGAAGAACAACGCGCCAATCTGCAATCCGAATACTCGGTCCGGCAACAGGCAGTTCTCTCCGCGATCAGCGAGTACCTTGCCGTAGTACCAGGCCCCCGTCTCGACACGATCCCCGAAACCCAAGCCGAACACGCCGCCGAACTCGCGTCTCTCATGTGGAGTCCGTTACGGGCGCAAGCCAACGCCTATTCGAACGATCCGAAACTGCGAGAAGCGATCATTCGTCGCGTTCGCGCCCAACTGCCCAAACGCGGTCACATCGTAATCATCGCCCACAGTCTCGGCTCGGTGGTGGCACTCGATCTGATCCCGCGACTGCCCCGCGGTGTCACCGTCTCACTCATTACGATAGGCAGCCCGCTGTCAATCAAATCGAACTGGGAACACGTCGAGTTCAGTGGCCAGAACTTCCCTGCCGACCGGATGCGCATGTGGGTCAACGTGTTCGACGCCATCGACCCCGTCACAGTAGGACGCGGTGTTTCGGAACGGTTCAACGAAGCAACAGACGTGCAAGTGTCGTTCGCTTCTCTCGCGCAACTGGCATCCACGCACGCCTCGCGCTACTACCTGTCCTTGCCCGTCGTGGGCGCCGCTGTCGCTGAAGCGGTTTTTGCTGGACGCTCACGGCCCCGCGATCGCGTCTCGGCGAAAATGTCTCAGTTTGGCGACGGCTGGAACTTGCAATTCTTAGCCTCGGCGTACGCCACCGAGATCGCCCGCACTACCGAAAGCATCAAGTTCGCGTGGCGTGCCGACTTCGATGCCGCTCGTCACATCAGTGCTGAACGCATCATCGAGACCGTACGCGCGCACCAGCATGTTTTGCCTCCCGAACTTCACGCGATTCCCACCACCACCGACCTGCTCGACAACGCCGCTGCTCTCGTAAACGACGTGTGGGACGACGAAGAGTTAGTGCCGCTCGCGATCGCGATGATGATGGCCTCTCCCGTGCAACCGTTCAGTTTCAAGATCGAACCCGAACAATCACTCGCCGCGTTGACGAACACTTTGGACCGCGTTCGCGGAACCGGTTCACCCGAGCGAACGTCTCAAGAATTCGCGACTGCACTCACCGATGCGCTCACCGAAGCGACGAGCGCCATCCTGCCTGTCGCGCAACTCTTTAGAGCCTCACTCGATATCGCCGGAGCCACGTTCCTTGCCGCGTCTGACGTTGCCCCGTCAGACGATTCCCCACACGGCTTGACAGGCGCCAGGCAACTCGCCGAGGTGCTGAGGTTGGTTGAACCTGGCGGCATAATCGGCGGCATGGTGACACTCGCGTTGGGGTCGAACGTGGGATCGGCGCTGCTCACCACCAACGGTTCAAAAAATGCGGCACTGTTCGTGCACCTTTTGTCGCGGCTCCCGATCGAACAACTCGAAGCGTCACTCATCGGCTATATGGCGGTCCTTGCGGCTCAAGATCGACTCGGTTTCGAAGACTCGTCCGACGAGATCCGAGCAGTCTTCCAGAGCGTCCTAGTAGACGTCAGCAACGAACGCAACGCTCACGAACAAATCAACTCACTCGGGAAAGCCGAATGGGCAAAGAAACACGATCTCGTAGAGCGGGCGCTGAAGTGGGTCGATAAGAAATTCCCACCCGCGATGGTCGACGTAGTGCGTCACGCCTTGACCCGTAAATCAGAAATGACCGCCCCCGACATCAAAGCAATCGAAGCTCGCATCAAATCCGACCTGCGCCGGGCGTTACGTCCCGATACGGGCGGCACCGGCGAATTGGACTGAATCCTCAACGGATTCCTCCGGCTCTGCCAGCCGAGCGAGTGAACGGGTCAAATCAAAAATTCGCTTTCCGAAAATGTCGGTGCTAGCCTGTAACGTTTCGCTACTATCCACACTCAGCTTGAATACCGACATATTTTGGGAGGAATCGCGATGACCGAATCATCTGACGCCCGGGCTTTTGATGAGCACATCTCGAAGGCGTGGCTAGATTTTCGAAAGAACCTTGCCGAACGTTTGGGCGAGGCACTCGATGAGGACGAGTTCGACGAAATCTCAGTATCAACCCCCACCGGAAAAACTCTCACCATCACGGTTGAAGACGAGCACGTGATCGTGCCCGCTGGCAATTATCTTTTCACCACAGACCATGAAGATGAAGCGGCGTTCGAAGTTTTCCGAATCGTGACCAAGAAGTGGGAGGTCGTGCACCCGCTTTTCCTCGACACGGAACTGGTTGAGGTCCCCCGGATCCCAGACAACCCGCCCGTCGAGAACCCCGTCGTGGTGCCAGTGTTGGGCTCGGCTGAATCTCATGAAGAGTTGCAACGCTGGGTAGAAGCGACGTTCCAAGGAAACATGGATGAGGAACTCATCGTTTCCAACAACGGGAAGATCAAGTGGTCGCTTAATGGCCCCGAACCGCTCGTGGTGCAAGTGCGTAACGCGGCACGAATCGAATTGTGGACCTTGCTTGCCACCGAAGTCGATTTTGAAAAAGCCGCAGAAGCGCTCAAAGAACTGTCTAACAAGCACCTTTCATACAAGTTCTTCCTCAGGCAGGATCGACTCATCATGTCTCGCACATTGAACGCCGATCCCTTCGTTCCCAAACACCTGACTGATGCCCTCGACCAGACCACCAACCTGGCCAACCGTCTGCAAGATTTGCGATACACACTGCTTAGCGCTCGCGCCAAACAAGACCGCCTCGACGTAGCCGCAGCCCAGGCGGCCCAAGCAGCCGCCGAATCCGAACTCGCCGAAGTCAAAAAGCAACTTGATGACGAGGTGGAGTTACGCATCGAGGCAGAAGAGTTCGCCGAGCAGGCCGTGGCACATGCCGAAATGCAAGATTCAGGACGACTCTGGGCCCAACGCCAAATGCAGCGCGCTGAAGAAGAACGTGATGCCGCACTCGCGGAACTCGCGCTAATCAAGAAAGCCGTTGGCGATGTGCTCGGAATTCCGCTAGGCAACTCGCATGACCTGCCCGGATCCTCGGACACGTGCCTGCGAATTGCAACTCACAACACCACCAAAGAAGGCACCCGTACCGCATGAACAGTTTTGAAATCCTCCCCGGCGACGCAGATTCCACCGTCATCCTGCACGTCCCGCATTCCTCCACCGTGATTCCCGCCGACGTACGAGAAGGCATCCTTCTCTCAAACGATGAGTTGGCTGCCGAATTAGCGGCGATCACCGATACGCACACCGATGTCATCGCGATTGGCGCAGCAAACCGAGCCAGCGTTCGGCCGTGGCGGTTCGTTAACCGGATGTCGCGTTTGGTGATCGATCCTGAACGCTTCCCCGACGAGCGCGAAGAACTCAACGCCGTGGGCATGGGCGCGGTCTATGAAAAGACGAGCGATCTGCAAACCCTTCGCACACCCACCGCAGACGAGCGCGACAGTCTTATCGCTCGGTTCTTTGAACCCTACGCCGCGGCGATGGCCCAACTCGTGCGCGAACGATTGGCTGCCGTCGGCAAGGTGACCATCATTGATGTGCATTCGTTCCCCAACAAAGCCAAACGGTATGAACTTCACAAGTCCGATGCACGGCCTGAGTTGTGCATCGGTGCCGACGACTTCCACACACCGGAAGAACTCGTAACGGCTACTCGCGAAGCGATGAGTTCGGCATTGTTTACCGGTGAGATCGAGGTCAATCAACCCTTCGCCGGCTGCTACGTTCCGCTGGACCAATACGGCTCGAATCGCGCAGTCGAAGCAGTCATGCTCGAAATCCGTCGAGACGTCGTGGCCGCGAATATGAGCGAATTGCAAGCCGCGACTGCCGCTCTCGTCGACACCGTTCAGTGAGCGTCGGGCTCAGTACTTACCGAAGTTGTTCGTGAAGTAACGCTTGTAACCGTAGGGGCCTACATAGTTGCCCACGCCGATGTGCGTGTAGTCGCCGATCATGTTCTTGTAGTGGCCCGGCGAGTTTCGCCACGCCTCGACAACGGTGTTCACTTGTTGCCCAGCCGCGATGTTTTCACCCGCGCGACGCCAGCCTGGGCGGATTTGGCTCGAATAGTTCGGGTTGTGATAAAACTCGTCGTTGTCGTGAAGGAACTTCGACCAGTTACGTGCAACCGAACTCAACTGCGAGTCGAGGATCAGAGGCGCCTTACCCGCCAACGCGCGCACACAGTTGACGTCTTTCCAGATGATTTCCTCATCCGTGAGTGGGGCCACGGAAATCGTCTGCCCGGCACTCAACCACGACGAATAGTTGACGCCCTTCACCCTAGCTGCGGGGGTATAAATTCGGACTGTTGTGTCGCTTGGGAAAGCGGCGGTAACGATGCCTGCGCCGTTCGTGGCGCTCGTGAATCCGACAACCCGAACCCAGTTTGAACCGTCCCACCGTTGAAGTTCACCAGGACGAGAAACTGCGGTAGGAAGTTGCATGCCGACGGCAACCGGGACGTTCGCAGCCGGAGTGCAGTCCCCTGTGCGCAACCAACCTTGAACCGCGCGAGATGCAGAACTCGCGGCTTTGATTTTCTTGTTCTTGTAGACGTAAACGCGGTACCAGTAGCGGCCCGTGGGCGCGCGCGAAACGAACGCATACGTGCGCTTCTTGGAAACCTTGCTGGCCGCAATCGTCTCCCACCTAGAACCGTTATGGCGCTGCAAAATGATCTTCGCCTTAGCGGAGCTCTTACTCACAGACCCACTGAACTTCACAAACGCACCTGGCGCAGCGATCACGTGCGAGGTGCTCAAGCTGACTGACGGCGTTGACGCGGCCTGTGCTGGCGTGATGAGGCCAAATGAAACAACGGTCGTCACAATGGCGACCAAAGCCATCCGTGCGTGTGATTTCGCTGACATAATTTCATAATAGGATCGCGGTTGCCTTTCGGCTAGGCCGCGAAGCCAGAATCACCCAAAAGCACTACCCAATACGCAGTAATACCTAGAGTTAACAAGACCGTTCACGACAACCCACGAAGCAGGCTCCATGCGTTTGAAACTCGGCCGCCCCGATTTGTCTCAGTACTCCGAACTCTTCAACGTCCCACGCGCCAACGACGCATCACGCCTCACGGTGACGTTCCTCGGCGTCAGCACCCTCCTCGTCAGCGACGGACAACAGGCCTTCATGACCGATGGCTTTTTTAGTCGCCCCGGCCTCGTGCCTGTCGGTATTGGCAAGATCCGGCCACTCGGCACACGTATCGACTCCGCATTGGCCCGAGTCGGCATCACTGAACTCGATGCTGTTGTCCCCGTACATTCGCATTACGACCACGTGCTCGACTCCCCAGAAGTCGCATTACGCACGGGCGCTGTTGTCATAGGCGGCACGTCGTCGGCGAACGTCGCGCGTGGGGCAGGGCTGACTGAGGAGCACATCCGAACTGTCACGAACGGCGAAGCGATCGAGATCGCTGGTGGCACGCTTACCTTCATCGACGGCGAACATTGCCCACCCGATCGCTACCCCGGCACCATCGACACCCAAGTGATTCCACCGGTCCGCACTACCGCCTACAAATGCGGTGAAGCCTGGTCGCTCATCTTCCGCCACGCGAACGGCCAATCCGTCCTCATTCAAGGCAGCGCCGGCTACCGACCGGGAGCGCTCGAAGGCCAACAAGCAGACGTTGCCTATCTCGGCATCGGCCAACTCGGGATCCAGCCGGCTAACTACATCCGCGAATACTGGGATGAGACCGTAGTCCGCGTCGGCGCGAAGCACGTCGCACTAACGCATTGGGACGACTTTTTCCGGCCACTCGACAAGCCCCTGCGCGCTTTGCCTTACGCGGGCGATGACCTCGAAGTGACGATGCGTGCTTTCACTCAGTTCGCCGAAGAAAGCGGCGTTTCCTTGCACTTCCCAACGGTGTGGGAACGCGAAGATCCCTGGCTATTGGGCGGCTAGTTCAAGCTCATTTCAAGGCGTAGGTCACTACGCGTGCGGCATCAGAAAAGCCATACTCCGAGAGCCGGCCATCTACGTTCGGATCGCCCATGCGCACCACGATGGTGTGGCTACCCGGATCGATCATTACGAATTGTCCGCCAAATCCCATGGCCGAGAACAAATCCTTGGGCGCGCCCGGTACGAGTTGTTTGCGGTCTTGCACTACGGGTGGTTTTGAGGTGCCTGGATCAAGCCAGCTGCGTATCGTGCCGG
>CALMUY010000198.1 GCA_937873005.1 uncultured Aeromicrobium sp.
GCGACTTGTTCGCGCATGTTTGCGTCAACAGTCATCGTGTGGCTCGAACCAGGTTCAATACGAACTGCCGGGGACTTGGCAAACGAGATACCGGGCACGTCTGCTGTTAGTCGAACCGACACCCGGACCGGCGAATCGGTGCCATTTCGGATCGTCAGGGGGAAACTGCCCTTGTCGCTGCTCAGCGTGATCGTGCCGGGCGTCTCGAGCGTGATCTCGTTGAGAAATGCATCAGCCGAAGCAAGGGAACTCGCCACGTGGGTTGAGACGGCGGTGGGAGACGGCCGCCACCCTAGTGACACTGCTCGAGCAGTTTCCATTGTTGAAGAATTGCCCTTGGTTGGCGCCAAGTTCACGTTTTGAACGAGGGCATTCTTTCTAGCCAACTTTTGTGTCTGGGCTAAACGAGTAGGAGAAAATACCGGGGAAGTTGACGACTTTCTGACGGCGAGTGGCTTTTCAGACGCGGTGCCACGTGAGCTCAAGGTTGTGGGTGTGAGAAAGGAACCACGCTGCCCTTCGAGGGCCGTCAACAATTGTGAGAGGTCTTCGAGCACGGGGTCCCAGCGAGGATTCATCAACAGCAGCGCGTCGCTGTGAGCACTAGAATTTTGGGACTTTTCTAGGCTCGAAAATGTGGCCGTGCTGAAGAAGTTCTGTACCACGAGTGAGCCGTTGCTTGTCAGTGGTGAAAATGCCCACGGTGTGTGAACAAAGCCTTCAATCTTGGAATCGACGGCACCAACTGGGACGCGCGAACCAGCGGTCGGCTTCCACGAGGAGACCCGTTCTGAAGAGACGACCGCCAGATCATGATCAAGAGCGACGAGGTGGGACACGAACTTCGAGGTTGGATCACCTGCTGCTGGCCACACGATCGACTTGCCAACGAGTTTGTATCGCTCAATCGCGTCACGGGTTGCTGACTGCACACTGCTGTTGAGATTCTTCGATTGTGGTGAACCGAGGAAGCCAAAATAATCGGGTCGGCCGTAATCGATGATGTACGTGTCAGAAGCTGAAGCCAAGGCCAAAGCATCGGCGATCCAGTCGTCAATGAGAGCCACTTCGTCAGCAGTCAATTCCAGTTCATCGGCCGCATTCGCAACAGCAGAGACCGAGTCGAGCAAAGCCGGATCGATCAGGATCGTGCGAGCGTCGCGCGGAGTGGCGATGGCCGCATCGAGATAGTGACGCAATTGCCCACGCATGACAGATTCAGCGATGTCGTCGTGCTTCACGGTTGCGGGTGACCAAGGCTCAATAAATGGCCAGATGATTCCGGTTTGGACTCGTCGAGCATCGTTGCTCACCCGTGGCAACAAGGTCAGATCACGGGCCTTGCTTTGCCCTGACCGGGCACCTTGCGGATCCGTCGCAACGAGGTGAACCCCAACGGGATAAACACCATCGGCCGCGGAAAGATCCAAGTCACCCGATGGAACGCGGATGGAAAACTGCTTGGTTTGACCGGGTTCGAGTGTGCCAAGTTCAGCGAATCGGCCGGTACTCACGATTCGCTCGCCAACATAGGCGTAGTCGCTTGAGAGCACGTCGTGAACTTGTTCGCGACTCGTATACGGCCAACGCGGCATCACGAGATATGCGTTTGCAGACGTCCATGCCTGTTTTCCAGAATTCGTGACCGTGCCGGTGAGTGTGATTGTGGATTTTCCAGTCAGAATCGTGGGAGAAATTGACCTGATGGTGATGGACAGGTCATCTGATGTGGCCGCTTGCGTGGCGGGCGCGCCCACGCCAAGTATCGCCAGCGCACTGACGATCAAGGCGAAAATCCAACGAACACGCACGTGGCCATCGTAGCGATCGCGTGCTGTAGATCTGGTCAGTTCCGGGCCGCCCACCATGAGAGAAGCGCTGCAGTAGCGTCGTCTTCGGACAGGTGACCCCGGTCGAGACGCAGATCAAGCAGGAACGAATAGGCTTCGCCAACTACTCGGCCCGGTGGAATTTGGAGTATCTGCATGATCTGTTTTCCGTCAAGATCTGGACGAATAGCCTGAAGCTCTTCTTCCTGACTTAGGTGGTCGATTCGAGTTTCGAGGTCATCGTATGAACGCTGAAGTTTCAGGGCCTTACGTGCATTTCGGGTCGTGCAGTCGGCACGAGTGAGGATGTGGAGCCGAACAAGTTGGTCCCCGGCGTCACGAACATAGCGGCGAACGGCCGAATCAGTCCACTGGCCGTCGCCGTATCCGTGGAATCGCAAATGGAGCTCGATCAGTGTTGACACAGCATCAACGACCGAGTTTGGGTATCTCAAGGCACTGAGTCGTTTGCGAGCGAGTTTCGCGCCAACAACATCGTGGTGGTGGAACGTAACCACGCCGCCGGCTTGGAATCGCCGCGTTTTGGGTTTTCCGATGTCGTGCAGAAGCGCCGCTAGGCGAATGGTCAGATCAGGTTGTTCGTCGAGTCGATGTTCTTGGTCGATCGCCTGTTCAAGAACAATCATGGAATGCTCGTAAACGTCTTTGTGACGGTTGTGCTCATCTCGTTCGAGTTGTAACGCAGGAAGCTCGGGGATAACGATGTCTGCGAGGCCGCTATCGACAAGGAGTCGCAATCCTGCAACCGGGTTATCGGCTGTCAGAAGTCGTGAAAACTCGTCGCGCACACGTTCGGCCGAAACGATAGTGAGCCGTTCGCCCATCGCGCGAATGGCCTCGAATACGTCAGGAGACAGTTCGAAAGACAATTGAGCCACAAAGCGAACGGCGCGCATCATTCGGAGTGGGTCGTCACTGAAGGAAACGTCGGGCCCACTTGGTGTGCGAAGAGTGCGATCGGCAAGATCGTCGAGGCCACTGTAGATGTCAACAAACTCCCGTGACGGAAGCCGGATAGCCATGGCGTTAACTGAAAAGTCGCGGCGAGCAAGATCCGCGTCAAGCGAGGTCCCGAACTCAACGGTCGGCTTCCGAGAATCGGTATCGTACGAGTCAGCGCGATAGGTGGTGATTTCGATTTGCTCATTGCCTTTACGCAGACCGATCGTGCCGAAGTCGCGACCCATATCCCACATGGCATCGGCCCAATCAGACACAATTGATTCGATCTGTTCAGGCGATGCCGAGGTGGCAAAGTCGAGGTCGGAAACCTCGCGGCCCAACAAGGCGTCACGGACGGGACCACCGACCAAGGCCAATTCGTGACCAGCGCGAGCAAATAACTCGCCCAATTCGAGCAACAAAGGACGCCGTGCGATGAGGTCATCACAGCGTTGTTGCTCGTGCGCAGTCAAATCAGCCACAAACAATGATCCTAACGTCGTTAACCGAACACATGCATAGCTTGTGGAGTCCTGTGGATGAACGGCCCGATTCGATACGGCAGGTTCAGGCCTCGCCGCGAATGAACGCCTCAAGTTCGGCCCGCCCGATGGCATCGGGCATTTGCTGGGGCGGACTCTTCATCAGATAGGCCGACGCACTCAAGATCGGACCACCGAGCCCACGATCGAGTGCAATTTTTGCGGCACGGATCGCGTCGATGATGATTCCAGCGGAGTTCGGTGAATCCCACACTTCAAGCTTGTACTCGAGACTCAATGGGACGTCGCCGAATGCGCGTCCTTCAAGACGAACATATGCCCACTTGCGGTCATCAAGCCACGCAACATAATCCGATGGGCCGATATGGACATTACGGTCGTCTACCTTGTCGGCGAGCGGGCCATTGAGGTTCGAGGTAACCGCCTGCGTTTTGGAAACCTTCTTTGACTCCAACCGCTCGCGCTCGAGCATGTTCTTGAAGTCCATGTTTCCGCCGACGTTGAGTTGGTAGGTGCGGTCAAGGACGACACCGCGCTCTTCAAACAGTCGAGCCAAAACACGGTGCGTAATGGTGGCGCCAACTTGGCTCTTGATGTCATCGCCCACGATTGGGACGCCAGCGTCAGTAAACTTTTGGGCCCATTCGGGATCTGAGGCAATAAACACCGGTAGTGCGTTAATGAATGCAACCTTCGCATCGATCGCGCACTGTGCATAGAACTTGTCAGCGATTTCGGAACCAACTGGTAGATAGGACACGAGGACGTCGGCTCGGACGTCCTTGAGCGTCTGCACAATATCGACGGGTTCGGCTTCAGATTCGTCGATCGTTAAGTTGTAGTACTTACCCAAACCATCAAGAGTGTGGCCACGTTGGACCGTCACACCAGTCGTGGGAACGTCCGTGATTTTGATCGTGTTGTTTTCACTCGCACCGATCGCATCAGCGAGGTCAAGACCGACCTTCTTGGCATCTACGTCGAAAGCGGCAACGAATTCAACATCGCCAACGTGGTAGGGGCCGAAGTTGACGTGCATGAGACCAGGAACCGTGGTGTTCGAGTCTGCATTGCGGTAATACTCGAGACCTTGAACGAGTGACGCTGCACAGTTTCCGACGCCGACGATTGCGACGCGAACTTTCGGGCGTGTGTCTTGATCCATTGCTGATTTATTCCTGAACTGCTTAATCCCAGCGCGCTTTGCGCCCTAGCGCGGTCGAATCAGGCAAATGGTGGCGACTGTCTCGGGGTGCGCTTCGTACCCAAGACACCTTACAACCTAGCCAAACCGGACTCGAATCGTCGTTTGATGCGGACTTTCTCAGGTCTCTTCAGGTTGATCAGGCACACTTGGTAGTTGGAACTGCACGAAACTGAAGGGACTGCAGGTGGCTAAGAAACCAAAAAAGAGCCAGAAACGCGGGTTTATTCGCCGAGTCGGCGGAGATGGGCCGTGGCCCGTTCGCACCCTGCGTTGGCTCGTTGCGCTCCTTATTACTGGTGGGCTTGCGGGGGTTCTGCTGGTGGTTGGCCTGTATTTCATGGTTGAGATTCCGGACCCCAACAAGGATTTCCAGACGCAAACCACGAACGTTTTCTATTCAGATGGCAAGTCCCAGATTGGTTCGTTCTCCAATCAAGACCGGCGCAGTATCAGCATTGACGAGATCCCTGACGTGATGCGCAACGCGGTTGTCGCGGCTGAGGATCGTTCCTTTTGGAGCAACCGTGGCATCGATATCCGTGGCATCGTTCGGGCCGCGCGCAACAACACTCAAGCCGGGGAAATCACCGGTGGCGGTTCCACGATCACGCAGCAGTACGTCAAGATTCTCTATTTGACTCAAGAGCGCACTTACACACGCAAGATCAAAGAGGTCTTGTTGTCGATCAAGATCCACAATCAGCTTTCCAAGGAACAGATCCTCGAGGGTTACCTCAATACGATCTACTTCGGAAACGGCGCCTACGGAGTCGAAGTGGCAGCGCAAACCTACTTCGGTATTCCGGCTTCTGAATTGAACGCAAGCCAAGCGGCTTACTTGGCGACCGTCATCAACAATCCGACGAAATATGATCCGTTTACTGATGGAGCTCGTGACCGAATTTTGCCTCGCTACAACTATGTCGTGAACGGCATGGTCGAGTCGCGTGCGATCACGGCAAGCGAAGGCTCTGAGATTCGTGGCACCTTGCCGAAGTTCAAGAAACAAAAGAAGGACCAGCGTTACGCGGGGACCAAGGGATTCTTGCTCGATCTCACAAAGCGCAAGATGCTAGAGAACGGATTCAACGAATTTGAGATTGTTGGTGGCGGCTACAAGATCGTGACCACCTTCGACAAGGACATGCAAAAGGCTGCTGTGAGCGCCGTTAAAGAAGTGCGACCCAGTGGAATCCCAGAAGTCAACACGGCACTTGCTTCAGTCGAGGTCGGCACTGGTGCCCTTAGAGCCATGTACGGCGGACCGGACTTCTTGAAGAGCCAATTGAACTGGGCGATGCTGGGTACTCAACCAGGCTCGACGTTCAAAGTCTTTGCTGTCGTGGCCGGATTGCGTGACGGGTTCAGCCTCCAAACAAGGTTGTATGGAAACTCTCCGATCGAGATCGGTAAGGACAAGGTTTCAAATTCTGGCGACAATCGAGGCCAGTCTTTTGGCACGGTGTCGTTGGCTAAAGCAACGCAATCGTCTGTGAACACTGCCTTTATCGATCTCACACGCATGATGTCAGTCGAGTCAACGGGAACCACGACAGAATCGTCGATAACTGATTTGACGGTCGGTGCACAAAAGATTCTTACCGCGGCACGTGACGCGGGGATTCCGCAATCCACCATCGACAAGATCAACCCGGTCATGGGTGTGTCGTTGGGTTACGCACCGATTGCTCCGGTTGATATGGCAACGTCGTATGCCACCTTGGCGGCAGAAGGCAATCGCGCTGACTGGTATGCGATCGAAAGCGTATTGAGCCCCACGGGGGCAAGCTTGTACAAGCACAGTGCCTCGACGACCCAGACCATTGATCCAGACATCGCATCGGACACGATCGCTTCACTCCAGTTGGTGACCAAGTCGGGTACCGGTACGCGTGGTCGTACGTTCTGCCCCACAGCCGGTAAAACCGGAACGGCAACGGCCGGGACGCAGGCAAATTCGCGCGTCTCCGGGTCTTGGTTTGTCGGAACAACACCCAAGTTGGCGACCGCTGTCATGTACAACCGTGGTGTCGGAAACGAACAACTTGAAGGTTATTTGTCGCCCTACTATGGCGGCACCTATCCGGCGATGACGTTCCGTAAGTATTCAGAGGCGGTTCTTGATCGGAATGATTGTGGGAAGTTCGCGAAGCCAGCGAACCTCAAGGCCACCAAAGGCGTCGAAATAAAGAAGGACACCAAGCCGCGTAAGACCAAGGCCACCCCGGAGCCAACAGTCACGCTGCCCACCGATCCGACCCCGACGCCGGAGCCGGAGCCAACGCCGACGCTGCCGACGGTGCCAACTCCAACGGTGCCGACGGTGCCGACGCCGACATTGCCGCCAGCACCCGCGCCACCCCCAGCGCCGGGGCTAGGTCTGGATTAGCGTTTTGAACCTCAGGGTCCACATCGGGGATATACCCGATGTGGACCTTGTCGTATTCCACTAGATTTACGGCATGACTTCTGAGATTGCGGCGTCAGCAACGGACCTCTACAAAACTTACGGCTCTAATGAAGCGATGGTGAAAGCGCTCGACGGTGTTTCCGTCGACATTCGTGCGGCCGAGTTCACTGCGATCATGGGTACCTCGGGTTCGGGAAAATCAACATTGATGCACTGCATGGCGGGTCTCGACAGTTCTGATTCGGGTTCGGTCAAGATCGGGGACGTCGAATTGTCGACGTTGAGCGATAAGAAACTCACGCAGTTGCGGCGCGATCGTGTTGGGTTCGTTTTCCAGGCATTCAATCTCGTACCGACACTCAACGCCGAGGAGAACATTCTGTTGCCACTGTCCATTGCGGGCCGCAAGCCCGACAAAGACTGGTACCGGAAAGTGATTGATGCGGTTGACTTGAGCACCCGTTTGAAGCACCGACCAAGTGAATTGTCGGGCGGACAGCAGCAGCGCGTCGCGTGCGCGCGGGCACTCGTGAGCCGACCCGACATAGTTTTTGCCGACGAACCGACCGGCAACCTCGACTCAGCGTCGGGTGCGGAAGTTTTGAGTTTCTTGCGGCGAAGCGTCGATGACTTTGGCCAAACCATCGTCATGGTGACGCACGATCCGGTCGCCGCATCCTACACGGATCGCGTTATTTTCCTTGCCGACGGAAAAATCATTGACGAACTGCTCGAGCCGACGGCCGAGAAGGTACTCGAAAAGATGGCCCGTCGCAATCGGCGAGTTAAGAATCCAGTCTGATGTTGTCTTTTACTCTTCGGAACCTGCTTGCACGTAAGGTCCGGTTACTTCTCAGCGCCTTTGCCATAGTTTTGGGTGTCGGTTTTGTTGCGGGTTCGTTTGTCTTCACCGACACGATGGCCAGCAGTTTCGACAAAATTGCATACGGAACCGTCGCGAGCGTTAACGTCCGTCCGGTTCAAGAATCAAGCGATGCGATGACGTCAAGCATGACGATGGATGCGCGCCGGATCGATGCTTCTGTCGTTGAGGATGTGCGCCAAGTAGACGGCGTTCGCAAAGCGGCCGGAGGCGTTCAAGGCCTGGGTCTGTTCGTCATTACGAAAGAAAACCGACTGCTGAGCACGACCGGTGCACCGACACTGGCCTTCAACGTTGACGACATTCGTAACGCGGCGGGCGACGAAATTATGACGTTAGTTTCGGGTCGCGCGCCGGCTCGTGAAGGTGAAGTTGCACTCGACGCCCGGGCCGCCAAAGCCGCCGGATATCGCGTGGGCGACACCATCAAACTGGCCACGCTCGGTGACCCGCCAGTCGTCGAGACCAAACTCACCGGCATCGTCGAGTTCAGTTCGGGAAGTCTCGCGGGCGCAACGCTGGTGTTATTCGACACGAAGACCGCTCAGGCAATGTTCATGGATGGCGCCGATGAGTTCAACACCATTTCGATCGAGCGGGACCCTTCAGTTTCCGAAGAAGTCCTGACCAAGCGAGTTCAAGAGGTGCTGCCCGAAGGTCTTGAGGCCGTGAGCGGCACCGATCTCGGCAACGAAACGAAGTCCGTTTTCGATGAAGTGCTCGGATTCCTCAATACGTTCCTTTTGGTTTTCGCTGGGATCTCGCTCGTTGTTGGCTCGTTCCTCATTGTGAACACGTTCTCCATGCTGGTGGCTCAACGGAGCAGTGAGTTGGCTCTCTTGCGTGCGATGGGTGCTTCGCGCCGACAGGTGCAGGCGGCAGTCTTGATCGAGGCCACGGTCGTTGGCTTTGCGGGGTCGATACTCGGCCTTGGTTTCGGTTTCGGTCTTGCAGCCATTTTGAAATCGGCACTCGGATACCTCGGTATTGACTTGAGCGGAACCGCCCTCGTGTTCTTGCCTCGAACGGTCGTAGTCGCCGTTGTTGTGGGTGTCGTCGTTACCTTGCTGGCTGCCTATATCCCGGCGCGACGAGCCTCGAAGGTTCCGCCCGTAGCTGCGATGCGCGATGATCAAGCGTTGAGTGAAGGTACGGTCCATTGGCGAGTGATCAGTGGTGTCGTGTTTGCGTTGCTTGGCTTCGGTCTCTTCGGCTTGGCGTTGTGGACTGATCTGCCCAAACCCGGCTGGATGGTCGGAGCCGGCATCATCTCGTTGTTGCTTGCTGTCATTGCTACGAGTGTCGTCACGGCAATTCCGGTACTCGCTGGACTGGGTCGTGGTTTTCGCGCGATTTTCGGGTTCGTCGGACTCCTCGCCGAACAGAACTCACGGAGAAATCCACGGCGGACCGCTGCGACGGCTTCTGCACTCACGATCGGGTTGGCACTCGTCACGACGATGTCGATCATGGGCGCGTCGATCAATGCTTCCATCGACGAGGGCGTGGACAAACAATTCACGACCGACTTCATCGTGACCAATCCAACGCGGATGCCGATCTCGTCAACGTTGACAGACCAAATCGCCGAACTCCCCAGCGTGGCGAAGGCTGTACCGAATCAGTCGATCGGATTCACGATTGGTGACGAACCCATTTACGGGTCGGTGACGGATCCGCAAGCGTGGAGCGACATCTTCAAAATTAATTACGTGAAGGGTGAAGCACCCGCTCGCGCCGGAACGATCGCATTCAATGAAACGAAGGCAAAAGCGCTCGGCGTTTCTGTGGGTGACACGGTGGAAATCGCTTTCCTCACGGGCGTGGTTCCGGTGGAAGTAGCAGGCGTTTTTGAAGATTCAGAAGCCATCGGTCAATCGATCTCGCCGTATTCGCTGCTCGCAGACGCCGGAGTCAAACGCGCCGATACGGTCATTGCAGTCAACAAGAATCCGAACGCTGGATTCAAGACGACGCGTGCCGCACTCGAGCGGATCACGAAAGACAACCCGACCGTCGTGGTTCAAGACAAAGAGAGTTTTGCCGAAGCGCAGCGCGCCCAAGTCAACACCCTGCTGTATCTCATCTATGCGCTTCTCGGCTTGGCGATCGTGATTGCGATCTTGGGGATTGTGAACACACTCGCATTGAGCGTCATTGAGCGAACTCGAGAGCTCGGCTTGCTGAGGGCGGTTGGTCTTGAGCGTGGGCAACTTCGCAGAATGGTTCGACTTGAGTCCGTCGCGCTGGCGGTGTTGGGGGCAATCCTGGGTATCGCTACCGGAACGGTATCGGGGGTCGTCCTACAGCGAACATTCGTTGACGATGGCATCACAGCCTTGTCGATTCCCATCACTCAGTTGGTCATTTTCTTGGCCGTTTCCGCACTCGTGGGGGTTATGGCGGCTGTGCTGCCTGCGCATCGAGCAGCGAAACTCAACATCTTGGATGCCATTTCTGTTGAGTGAGGGAGCCGACCGCAGCACGTTGTGTACCGAGGTGATTCGCGGCCGAGCGTTGGCCGTGTAAGAGCACTTATCTTGATTCTTTTTTTCTGCTAGAATCGTGAGGTTGCCTATCAAAGGCAGCGACCTCCTGTGGCGGAAAGTCCGTCACCGTTTAGTCCAAAGGAGTCCGCAGTGTCACTGCGTAAATACGAAATCATGGTCATTCTCGACCCAGATCTCGATGAACGTACCGTCGCTCCAAGCCTCGACACCTACCTCAATGTGATTCGCCAAGATGGCGGCAGCGTTGAAAATGTCGACGTATGGGGCAAGCGCCGTCTGGCTTACGAAATCAACAAGAAGAACGAAGGCATTTACGCCGTTCTGGATATCACCGCTGAACCAGCTTCGGTCAAGGAACTTGATCGTCAGTTCACGTTGAACGAATCCATCGTTCGTACCAAGGTCACGCGCCCAGACGCACGCTGATCCCGGTCCTCCCTCACGCCTGTGGATGCCTTCTGGCATTTGTCAGTGCATTGAGGAACACTCGACCACACACACTTCAGCTTCAGCTCGAAAGGCTAGACACATGGCAGGCGAAACCATCATCACGGTCGTTGGCAACTTGACTGACGATCCAGAATTGAAGTTCACCGCATCGGGAGCAGCAGTCGCGAACTTTACGATCGCGTCCACACCCCGAACGTTTGATCGTCAAACGAACGAATGGAAAGACGGCGATCCGCTGTTCTTGAATTGTTCGGTTTGGCGTCAGGTAGCCGAAAACGTCGCTGGCTCTTTGCAAAAAGGCCAACGCGTCATCGCCACCGGTGCGCTTCGGGTTCGCAACTACGAGCGCCAAGATGGTTCCCGTGGAACCAGTGTCGAAATGAATGTTGATGAAATCGGTCCGTCGTTGCGTTATGCAACGGCGCAAGTTACGCGCATTGCCCGCTCGGATTCGGGCGGCTTTGGCGGCGGTGGCGCACAGGGCGGATCTGCTCCGTCGACTGATGCGTGGGGCTCGGCACCGGCAGCAAATGCTGGCGGCCAACCGAGTACGAGTGCTTGGGACACCGGAGCGCCGTCAAACGGCAATCCACCCTTCTGACATACGTTTAAGAAATCAAAGAGGAACACCATATGGCTAAGCCAGTAGTCCGGAAGCCCAGCAAGAAGAGCAATCCTCTCGCTGCCGCCGGCGTAAGCACAATCGATTACAAAGACACCGCGCTTTTGCGCAAGTTCATTTCGGACCGCGGCAAGATCCGCGCCCGTCGTGTTACCGGTGTCTCCGTACAGGAACAGCGCCAAATCGCTAAGGCAATCAAGAACGCCCGCGAAATGGCTTTGCTCCCTTACACCTCCAGCGGACGCTGAGAAAGGGCTCAAAATGAAACTCATTCTCACGCATGAAGTCCCCAACCTCGGTTCGCCCGGCGACATCGTTGAGGTCAAGAACGGTTATGGCCGCAACTTCCTCCTGCCTCGCAACTTTGCGATTGCCTGGAGCAAGGGCGCTGAAAAGCAGGTCGACTCGATCAAGGCTGCACGCAATGCGCGCGCGGTTCACGATCTTGAAACGGCTCAGTCCATCAAGGGCAACCTCGAAGCGAAGGCCATCAAAGTTCCTGTCAACGCCGGTCCAGAAGGTCGTCTTTTCGGCGCCATCACAGTGACCGACATTGCCGAAGCACTTGCCGAAGCTGGCGCCAAGGTCGACAAGCGTCGTATCCAGGTGGGTAACCCCATCAAGACACTTGGCACCTTCAAGGTCAGCGTCAAGGTACATCCCGAAGTTGAAGCGGATGTGACCTTGGACGTCGTCGCAGCCAAATGACACGCAGCACGCCGGGCCCTTTAGTCAGGGCCCGGCGTTTTGCTTTTTTCGCCAGCCTCGCGCTGGTGCTTTCGGCATGCTCTCTCTTGAGTGGTGGAGACGATGATGAATCGTTGCCACTCACCGACTATGTGAAGACATCGCCGAGCGAACTCGGGAGCAAGAGCGTCTTACGCTTAGGTGAAGTCGTCTTCCCGACCAACCTCAATCCTGTTCACGTTGACGGCATCTTGGCTGAAGCACCGAAACTCCTTGAACCCAGCATGGGTTCCGCTGTTCGCGTGCTCGCCGATGGCCGGTGGGAAGTCAACCAGGATTACGCCAAGAGCGTTTCAGTCGTTGATGCGAAGCCGCTCACGATTGAAGTCGTGCTTGAGCCGCAAGCCGTGTGGCAAGGCGGCGCCTCGATTACGTCGGCTGACATGGTCGCGTTTGTCAAGGCTATGAAAGACAATCGTTATCAAGCTTCCGGGCATCCGGCTATCAACGACATCGACAAAGTCGTCGAAAAATCAAAGTTCACCTATCACGTGGTTTTCAAACGGGTCAATGCTGATTGGCCCGCTGTCATCTATCCGACTTTGCCGGCAGCCGTGACCGCGAAACCCGAAATTTTCAACACTGCCTACACCACTCGCGCTATCCCGTCGAACGGTCCATTCGTTGTGACGAAGATCGATCCGACCACAAACACGCTTCGCCTCGATAGAAACCCGCTCTGGTGGGGTAAGAAGCCCGCCCTCAAGACGATTGAATGGCGTTTTGCTGAATCGGGCGTATTGAAGCAGGCCTTTGAACTCGGCGAGATCGACGTAGCGCACCTTGAAAAAGCGGACGCAAAAAACCCCCCTGCAGGTGGTGTTGTGCGTGTCTCGGCTAGTACTTCGTGGACGCAAATCACGCTCAATGGTGGTCGGGGAGCCCTGGCCGATGCCAAAGTGCGTCAAGCAGTCTCGCTCGCTATCAACAGAACCGAGTTCGCCGAAGGTCTGAAAACTACGGTTGGCCACGTCGGCCGCGAAATGGATACCGTCGTGCTCATGCCAGGGCAAACCGGCCACCAACCGCTCGGTGTAAAGCAAGACGTGGCGAAGGCCAAGTCCCTGTTGAAAGAGGCGGGCTGGAACGTAGGCGACAAGCAGACCACGAAAAAAGGTCAGCAGATGACGCTCACGCTGCCTATCCCGAAAGGCCACGCGTCATCTCAGGCGCGAGCGAAACTCACCGCGAGCCAACTGAAGCAGATCGGCATCGCAGTGAACGTTCAAGAAGTGCCAGCCAATACGTTCCACTCGCGCCGCGTCATTCCGCTCGATTTTGATCTCGTTACGTTCACGCGTACGGGCTCGGCATTCAATCTGACTCCGAGTCGTTCGTGGTTTACCCCGCTTGATAGTCCAGACAACTTCACTGGGAAGGCATCCAAAGCGATTTCGCAGGCGTTCGATACGGCCATTCGCACTCTAGACGAAGACAAGCGTGTGGACGCAATTCACCAGATCGGAATCGTCGCCAACAACCAAGCCTCAATCGTCCCCCTTGCCGTAGTTCCCAACGCTCTGGTGGTGAGAGACGGTGTCGTGAACTTCGGTCCGACGCAGTTCGAAGACATCGACTGGACGTTGGTGGGTTGGGACCAGAAGAGTTCGGAAAAATAGCCGTGGCTCGTACCCGTCGTGAAGTCCTACATTGGCCTGCGGTAATCCGCGAGCTCACTGTCGCGGACGTCATCGACGTGACCCCAACCCTTCGCCGGATCATCTTGACCGGAGACGAATTGCGTGAGTTCGCGGTTGAAGGTGGAACCGCTGCGGCCTACCAAAGCCAAGGCTTTGACGATTCGGTGAAAGTGCTCGTTCCGTTCGCTAACGATGAGCGACCGCCCCTACCCGTTCAGGGGCCGGACCGGTTGGAGTGGGGTGCCGCGGGCGGCCGCCCAATCGCGAAAGATTACACCCCGCGAGAGTTCTCGGGAGATTCGCTCGCACTCGAGTTTGTGCGCCACGGGCATGGGTTCGCCTCGACCTGGGTTGAGGATGTGAAACCCGGATCGCTCACGTGGATCGTGGGGCCAACGAGATCTTCGCTGTGGCCGAGAAACATCGATGCTGCCGTGATGTTCGCAGATGAGACTGCGCTGCCCGCCATTGCGCGACTACTCGCCCAGTGGCCCGCGGACCGGGAGGTTCCCACGACGATTGTTGTTGACGTGCCGAGTGAAGCAAGCATCCTTGACATGCCGGTTCCCGATGGCGTTGCTGTCACGTGGGTACACGGTCGTGACGCTTGGGTGGCTGCATCACGAGACGTGCCTTGGCCGACGGGTGACGTGTTCACATGGATTGCCGGCGAAGCCGGAGCGGTGCGCGCGATTCGTCAATTTGTGACGAGTGAACGAGGGGTCCCACGGGATTTGCTCGACGCGACTGGTTATTGGCGCGCCTGACCCAGTACGCTACGTGACCGTGCTTCCGGTGATGAGCCATGAGTCGGATCGCTGACGCCACCACAATGTCGAGCAGCGGGCAACTAAAACGGCGCCATAGGAAAGCCACAGCATCGTGAAACCGGCGTCGGTGTGAGCAATCGCCAGTGCAAGTGGAAGATAGGTCGCGAGAACGAGGACCCCCGCTTTGGCGAGAAATCGACCATCACCCGCGCCGATGAGTATGCCGTCAAGAGCGTAGACAATCCCAGCGATAGGCATGAAGAGCGCGAGGACTAGTACTGCCGAAAAAGCCGTCGACTGCACGACAGGGTCTGGTGTAAAGAGGCCAGGTATCACTGTGGCCCCGACAGCGAGCATGATCCCGAAAATTGCTCCTAGTATTGCGCCCCAACCGATCACGCGTTGAGTGATTATGCGTGCATCGTGACGGTCGCCGGCTCCGAGCGCGTAACCCACCATTGTTTGACCGGCGATGGCGACAGAATCGAGCGCAAATGCCGTAAGCATGACGAGGGTCATCAGGACTTGCTGTGCGGCTAGTTCTGCATCGCCCATGGTGGCGGCCAGCCATGTCGCAATCACGAGGACGGCACGTAATGAGACGCTGCGAATCACGAGCGTAGCACCGGTGCGAGCCGACTCGATGATCTCGGGAACTTTCGGCCGAATGGATGCGCCAGCCGCATGAACACGCGATCTCAGAACCAGCAGTAACCACACTGCAGCGCACCATTGGGCAAACACGAGGCCAACCGCTGCGCCAGTCAGACCGAGGTTCAATACAAAGACAAGGACGAGAGTTGCAGCGACATTGAGGATATTCGCCGCGATCATGACGATCAGCGGGGTGCGCAGATCGAGCACCCCACGCAAAGCGCCGGTGCTCGCCATCACAAGCAGGGCAGCCGGAATACTCCAAGCCGCGACTTTCAGGTAGTGCGCGAGATGTTCTTGGACGACAGCTGAACTGGCGAAAATCTCGGCAAGAACCGAAGCGCTCAGTTGCGTTGCGATGGCGAGGCTGAAGCCAATTCCGGCCGCCAACCAAACGCCGCCCACGGCACTCGACATGGCTGCCGATCGGTCGCCGGTGCCTTGGTGCCGTGCGACTGCTGCGGTACTTCCGTAAGCGAGAAAAATGCAGAGCCCGATGATTGTTCCGATGATGGTGCTGCTCGCCCCGAGCGCCGCTAATTGTTCGCGTCCCAGCCTTCCGACGATGGCCGTATCAGCGGCCAGCATGAGTGGTTCGCTGATGAGTGCCGCGAACGCTGGCAAGGCGATCATCCAGATCTTCTTGTCAAGTTGCGTCCACGTCATAGTAGTAACTCTAATAGGGCCTAAACGAACGTCGTTTTGTCGACTTATCCACCGGTGCTTGTGAGTAGTGCCGGTTGATCACAATGCACAGATATTTCTTTTATCCACAGAATGTGAACGAAGTTTACGCAGGTCAGAGCACTATGTGACGTGGCTTACAGCCAGTTGTGCACAGGGCTTTCCACAGACTGTGCACATGTTGTTCGGCGTTGCCCACAGCTTATCCACAAGGCAGCGATGTACTCGTGGCCAATCAACTGGACGGTGCTTCCCTCCGTGACTTAGGGTCAGTGACGACACTGTTCTTGTCCACCTTTTTTGCATGAAAATCACTCGTGATTTCCTGTCAGTCGTGAGGACTACGTTTGACTGTGTCATGGCTGAAAGTTTGTTGAATCTCGGAAGTAGAAGGGAACTGTTTTGAGCGTCGCTGATCTTTACGACCAGGCAGAACCCCGAGACAATGCACCCGCAGGTGGTGCGTTCGCGCCACCGCAAGATCTCTTGGCCGAGCAGAGCGTGTTGGGCGCGATGCTCATCAGTAAAAATGCGATCGACCCGGCAACAGACATGTTGCAAGGCCGCGACTTCTATCGTCCCGCCCACGAACTGATCTTCAACGTCATTTTTGACTTGTCAAACCGCGGCGAACCTGCCGATGCGATTACGGTCGCCGCCGAATTGACGCGCCGCGGTGAAATCGCTCGCGTCGGTGGAGCGGCCTACCTGCACGATCTTGTTCAAAGCACCCCGATCGCAGCGAACGTTGACTATTACGCCGACATCGTTCATGAGAAAGCGGTCTTGCGGCGACTCGTCGAAGTCGGCCAACACATTGCTCAACTTGGTCAAACAGGCCAAGGCGAAATCGAAGAAATTGTCGACAAAGCCCAGTCTGCCGTACTTGATGTTGATAGCAATGCCAACAAAGAGGACTTCCGACTGCTGTCCGACCTTGCCGGTTTCGCCATCGACGAACTTGAAGAAATTGAAGTTCGCAGTGGCGACGTGCACGGTGTCCTTTCGGGGATTGTCGAACTCGACACCATCACGACCGGCTTCAAGCCTGGGCAGATGATCGTCGTTGCTGCCCGCCCTGGTGTTGGTAAATCAACGCTCGGCCTTGATATCGCACGCCATGCGGCCATTCGCCAAGGGAAAACGGCAGCGATTTTCTCGCTCGAAATGACGGCTTCGGAAATCGTGATGCGCTTGCTGTCAGCAGAAGCGCGCGTCGCAATTCACCACATGCGTGGCGGAACGATGGGCAACCGCGAATGGGAAGCAATTTCGGCAGCGGTGAACAAAGTTCAGGGCGCACCGATCGTCATCGACGACAGCCCCAATATGACGATGCCTGAGATCCGTTCGAAGGCTCGTCGCATCCAAAAGCAACACGGTCTTGACCTCATCGTTTTGGATTACCTCCAGCTCATGACATCGGGCAAGCGTGTCGAGAATCGCCAGGTGGAAGTGTCCGAGTTCAGCCGCCAGATCAAGCTTCTCGCCAAAGAACTCGAAGTGCCGATCATCGCGATCAGCCAGTTGAATCGTGGTTCGGAGCAGCGCACCGACAAGACCCCGATGATCTCTGATTTGCGCGAGTCGGGCTCGATTGAACAGGATGCCGACATCGTCATGCTGTTGAGCCGGCCAGATATGAACGGCGAAGAGCGTGCGGGCGAAGCCGACATCATCGTCGCGAAAAACCGTTCTGGTCCAGTGCGCACGGTGGCGGTGTCGTTTCAAGGCCACTATTCGCGGTTTGGGAACTTGGCACGAGTTTCAGAGCCACCCTCAGACGGTGGCGTGTCGGCTTCAGACTTCTAATAGAGTCTCGCCGATGTATCCACCTTTGCGACAGCCTGGTGGAATTACAAACACTGCACTCCCAATCGGCGTGGTCCACTCGTTCAGCATGTCGAGTTCATCCAGCCGTCGTTGGATTGGCACAAACTGCTTGGTGACGTCTGCTTGATAGGACGCGAACAAGAGTCCGCTCGCCGATGACTCGACTCCTTCAGGCGCGAGGTCATAGTTGTACGGCCGCCGAAAAATGACTTCAGCCGCATCACCCGTCTGGGAGCGGCGAATGTGCGCATATTCGGCGATAACCGTGAGTCCCTGGTGGTCTTTGGCGTCCAAGTCAGGAACATCGTGTTCGGCTGTGCCCGTGAGCGGAGCGCCCGTATCGAGCCTCCGGCCGATGGCTTCTTCGCGTCCTACTCGGCTCACTGGATCCCACGTGTCGAGGTTCATCGCGATGCGGCGCAGAACGAGGCTAGTGCCATCAGCCCACCAGCCCTTGTTCGCCCACACGACCTGCGCGAAGTCTTTGCTGCCCGGCTCAGGGTTGACGGTGCCGTCAACTTGCCCGAAGAGGTTGCGCATCGTGGTTCCGGGCTTAAGCGTTCCTGGTGCGTGTCGGAAACCGTCCTGACGCCAATGGATGCTGGCAAACGAGCGAGCGTCCTTTGTGAGCACCCGTACCGTGTGGGATACCGATACGGGATCGTCGGCCGAAACCTGCAAGAGAAGGTCGCCCCCATTCCAGCGTTCCTCGAGCTTGTCGATTGAGAACGGGGGGAGCGGCGCGAGCCACGATGGGGCGATGCCCTTGGCGCGAGCGACGAATCCTGGGCCGAACCCAAACGTGACGGTGAGGCGCGAGGGGTTGCGAGCGAGACCAGCCTCGGTGTCGGCGAGCGCCGGCTGGCCTTGCGTGAGTCGAGATGCGCTGTCGGTCACGAGGCGCATGAGCCGAATCAGGGCCGGTCGGTCTACATCGTCGTTCAGGTTGAAGGCAATAAACGTCGCGTGCGCGGCGGGTTCAGTTTCAATTCCGGCCTGATGCTTCCCATAAAACGGAATCGTTGTCGCGCCATGCGTGCTCGTGACGACATCCGGGCTGGCGTTAACGGTGCGATCGACGCCGACACCCACGGCCGCTCCAACACCAAGTGCCGCGCCGGTGGTGAGAAGCCGACGGCGTGAAACGAATTGCTCGTCAGTGTTTCTTTTCGCCATGGTCATACGATTCATTCGCGCCACTGAACTCTTTAACGCGGGCGGTGAAGTCTTGGGTGGTGCCGTCTTTGAACGTGAGAGTGAAGGTGACATCTTCGCCTGGCAGGAGCGGCTTGGTGAGGTTCATCAACATGATGTGATTTCCGCCGGGCTCGAGCTCAAGATCGTGGTCGGCCTTGATCGTGAAGCCAGCCTTAACTTCTTGCATGGCTGAACTGTGGTCGGCGTGCGTGACGGTCTCGTGGAGTTGAACCTCATCACTCACGGGGCTTGAAACCGACACGATCGTGATGTCTGAATCAGTATCGTTTTCGATGCTGGCAAAGGCCGCAGACATTTTCTCGTCAGTTGCTTTGACCCATGCGTCGGAAATCTCAAGCGAAACACGATCGGTCTTGTCGGTGGCGTCGTCTGATGGTGAACTGCACCCGCCAACTAGGACGAGGGGGACGACAAGCACGAGTGCGAGGGCGCGGCGGACGGAAACGATAGAACGCATGGGACTCCTTCAACGAAATACTGGCCGATCCACTATCGCATACAGAGGGGGGTATGTGTACGGGGTGTGGTTGCGATGTGATTACTGATACGTAATGAGATCTGGGTGCGGCTTAACCCTTTGCCACGTTTGGGTCGTGTTTAGCATGGGAATGTCCTCATCAACGAAGTTCTTCCAACCCCAATGAACGTTGTCGGGAGCGTCTTTGCGGATGTGTTTCCACGTGGCAATTTTGGCGCCTGTTGGTCCTTGGCCGTCCACGTGAATCACGGACGCCAACTCTGGATGGTTTGTGTTGACGTCCTCGCGATCGCGAATCATTTGCCGCTGAAACTGGTGCAGTACGAACATTTTTTGGGGGAGAACATTCTCGCGAGTCAAGGCGGCGAGCCAAGCAGAAACCTCATTCACTTGCCGAGCGTTCACATGACCGATGCGTTGCAGAGGCTTGCCCTTCTTGCCCAACTTCCACTCGGGATCAAGAGCCAAACCGACATGGGGTTCACGCAACAGTTCTTCGTAGTACTTGGCTTGCTCCAACATGGATGAACGCCCCGGCTGTAGGTCGAGAATCACCGTGATGCCATTCGCCTTGGCTGCATCGACCAGCGGTCGAAGTTCGGAAATGTCGGTGCGAGCCGAATAGTCTTTGCGTTTACCCGGGCCGGCTGTCGCTACCGTCGTGATGATCTCAAAGGCTGGCTGAAAAGTCACTCCCGGCGCAGACTTTTCGTATTTGCTGACCAAGGTGTTCACCCGAGCGACTGATGCTTTCGGGCCTTGCTCGCCGAGCACGCCCAAGGCAGGCCCCGACGGATGCCCGTACATGGCCAAAAAGTGTTGATTATCGAACAGCAAGTAGGTATCGCCTGCGACGGTCGCTTTGCGATACACGACTTCAGCCGGATAGTGCTGTGGCAAGGCAGAAACGACGCGTTTGTGTTTGGCGATGAGTACCTGAGCCTCTTGGTCGAGTCGGGGGTCGCGCGTGACCGTCAGCGAACTGGCGCCCGTCAACCTCAGTAGGTGTGTTTCGGCTTTGGTCGGCTCGCTCGCAAACAAGACGAGGGTTGAGCTGATGGTGTCGACTTTCGCTCTTCCCTGTGGGTTTGAGGTGTGTGTCTGTGCGCCGAGCTTTTTGATCAGGGTTTTGCTTTGACTCGTGATCGGAAGCACCGGAAGCCCCGCGTCGCCGGCCTCCTTGAGGGCCGCTTCGGAACTCGGGTTCTTGGCGACGATTACATCGGTGGCATCGGCCACGAGAGCGCCGGTCAGCCCGACGAGCCGTTCTTCGACCGAGTTGGTGGGGGTGTTAACCCGAACGAACTCCGCAGTGTTGCGAAGCGTCAGTTCGGACTCCGATTGTGAGCACGCGGTCAGACTAAAAGTGCTCGCAATGATGAGGAGGAGTGAGATGCGGGTAGTTCGGCTCGTTATGCTCACCGTGTGACTCTACAGGGAAATCAAGATATCGACGGCCTTGCCGGTTTCATGATCGAACTCATGGAACGGTTGGGGCTGGTGGGGGCTGCGATAGCCGTGGGCCTCGACAACATCTTCCCGCCAATCCCGAGTGAAATCGTGCTACCGATGGCAGGATTGGCCGCCAGCCAGGGCACGTTCACGTATGCGGGTGCACTTTTCGCTACGACCGCGGGCTCGGTCATTGGCGCGTTTGTCATGTACTGGATCGGCCGAGGATTTGGCCGCGATCGCACCGAATGGATGTTCGCTGTCACGCCACTCCTGCGTATTAGCGATCTGGAAAAAAGCGAGGCATGGTTTGCGAAGCACGGACCTAAAGCGGTCTTCTTTGGGCGAATGGTGCCCATTTTCCGTAGTGTGATTTCGATTCCAGCAGGTGTCGAGAAAATGAACCAAGTGAGTTTCCTGCTCTTGACGACGTTGGGCAGTCTGATCTGGAACTCGATCTTCGTGACCGCTGGTTTCACGCTCGGCGAGAACTGGCACGTGATTGAGCCGTACGCGGACTGGTTCCAACGCCTCGTCATTCTCGCCGTCTTGGGAGTCATGGCCGTCTTCGTTTTCGTTCGCATTCGAGAACGACAGGATCCGCGCGAACGCTGACTGTCACGCCACCGCGTTTTAGGGTAGAGGCATGGCTAGCCAACTCTTTATCAACGGTCAATGGTGCGACTCCTCCGATGGTGCTGTCTTTGATGTAGAAAATCCGGCAACTGGCGAGTTGATGGGCCAATCGGCTGATGCGTCCGTTGAAGACGGTGTCGCTGCGCTCAACGCAGCCGTTGACGCGCAAGCCGAATGGGCGGCCACCGACCCCCGATTCCGGGGTGAGATTTTGCGTCGCGCATTCGATCTCGTGACGGCACGCAGCGAAGAGCTGGCTGCCCAAATGACTGCCGAGATGGGCAAGCCCCTTGCCGAGAGCCGGTCTGAAATTGCCTATGGCTCCGAGTTCTTGCGTTGGTTTTCTGAGGAAGCAGTGCGAGTTTCGGGCCGGTATGCCCAAGCCCCTTCTGGCGGAACGAAACTCGTGACCATGAAGCAGCCAGTGGGTCCGTGTTACATGATCACGCCGTGGAACTTTCCCCTTGCGATGGGCACACGCAAGATCGCACCGGCCATCGCGGCAGGCTGCACCATGGTCATCAAACCGGCTGCACTGACGCCGTTTTCGATGGTGAGTCTCGTCGAGATACTCGAAGAAGCGGGTGTGCCTGCGGGTGTCGTCAATCTCGTCACCACCCAACGCACCTCAGCGGTCTCGACCGCAATCATCGAAGATCCGCGCTTGCGCAAACTCACGTTCACCGGCTCCACGGAGGTGGGCCGGATGTTGGTGCGTCAGTCCGCCACGAGTCTGTTGCGAACATCGATGGAACTGGGAGGCAATGCCCCGTTCATCGTGTTTGATGATGCGGATCTAGACAAGGCTGTCGATGGCGCGATGCTCGCGAAGATGCGCAATCTCGGCGAAGCATGCACCTCGGCCAACAGGTTCCTTGTGCATGAGTCTGTTGCGTCCGAGTTCGCGGCCAAATTTGCTGCGCGGATGTCGGAGTTGCCACTCGCACCGCTCATCGACGCCAAACAGCGGAACTCGGTGGCTGAATTGGTTGATGATGCGGTTGCGTGTGGTGCGAAAGTTGAAACGGGTGGCGCAGTCCCCGAAGGCGCCGGTTGGCATTACCCGCCCACCGTGCTGAGCAATGTGTCACGAACGGCGCGAATCTGGAGCGAAGAAATTTTCGGGCCGGTTGCGCCGATCTATACGTTTTCGACCGAAGCCGAAGCCCTCGCATTGGCAAATGACACGGAATATGGACTGGTTGCGTATGCGTTTACGCGCGATCACGCTCGTGTTGTTCGCGTTTACGAAGGTCTCGAAACAGGCATGGTCGGCATCAATCAAGGCGTCGTTTCGAACCCTGCAGCCCCGTTTGGTGGCGTGAAGTCTTCGGGCTTTGGACGTGAGGGCGGTTTCGAGGGAATCGATGAATACCTCAACGTCAAGTACGTGGGGTTTGCCCAACCGCTCTGATCGGCAGAAGGTGAGCAGAGCGGGCTAGTCGAATGTGACTTGCTCGCGCTGGAGCCGGGAGTACAAGCCGCCGGGTTTTGACATGAGTTGGTCATGGGTGCCTGACTCCACGAGTTCACCATCCTCGAGACCGAAGATGACGTCGGCGTCGTGGATCGTGCTGAGTCGGTGCGCAATAGCTAGGGTGGTGCGCCCGGACTTCGCGCGATCCAAAGCCTGCTGCACGAGGCGTTCGGTCTCGTTGTCCAATGCGCTGGTTGCTTCATCAAGCAGAAGGATTTTCGGGTTTTTCAAGATGACGCGAGCGATTGCGATGCGTTGCTTTTCGCCTCCGGAGAGGCGGTAGCCGCGTTCGCCCGTGATCGTTTCATAGCCATCGGGAAACGACATGATGCGATCGTGAATATTAGCGTCGCGCGCGGCCTGGATGATCTCGTCCATCGTGGCGCCGAGCTTGCCGTATTCGATGTTTTCACGAATCGTGCCATGGAACAAATAAGACTCTTGCGTCACGACCCCAACGCAATCAGCTAGTGACGACAGTGTCATGGTGCGCACGTCGATTCCATCAATAAACAAGCCACCGCGCGTGACGTCATGGAATCGGGGCACAAGGTACGTCATCGTGGTTTTGCCAGAACCGGACGGGCCGATAATCGCGGCCATGGACCCGGCCGGAATGGTCAATGAAACGTCACGCAAGATCCACGGATCCGAACCGTCTGACACGTCTGATTCAGCACTGTCCAGATTGGTCAAGCCAAACCGAGGTTGGTGGGCAGTGCCGGTGAGCGTGCGCGGTTCGGGATAACGGAACCACACACGCCGAAACTCGATTTCACCTCGTAGTTCGTCGGGCGAAACATCAATCGCACCAGGTTGATCGACGATGCTCGGAACGAGATCTTGATATTCAAAAATCCGACGGAACAACGCGAGTGATGTTTGGACGTCGAGTGAAACGCGCATGAGTTGCAGCAGCGGCATTTGGAGCCGGGCTTGGACGGTTGTGAACGCGACCAAGGTCCCCGCGGTGAGTGCTTCGGGGCCACCGGGGATTGTGCCGGTCAAGATCAATCCCGCGAGCAGGTAGATCAACGCCGGTGTGATCGCGAAAAACGTTTGAACTATCGCGAAGAACATGCGGCCAGTCATGGCTTGCTGCACTTGGAGTTTCGTTTGCTCGTGATTGGCTTTTCGGTACCGTTCGGCTTCATCGGGGCCACGGTTGTAGGCCTTCGAAAGCAAGATGCCAGACACGCTGAGGGCTTCCTCGGTGATAGCAGTCATGTCCGACAGGCTCTCTTGAGTCTTGCGCGCCAAGATTTGCCGCCGCACGCCCACTTTGCGCTGAAGCCAAACAAAGAGTGGCATCACGAAGAGAGTCAGGATCGTCAGTTGCCATGAGAGCAACACCATGGAGATCACGGCGGCGATGACCGTGACGGAGTTTTGCAAGATCGAGGTGGCGGTGTCTGTTAAGACGTTGCGCACCCCAGCCACGTCGTTGGCAAGCCGAGACTGAATGGCGCCCGTCTTGGTGCCAGTAAAGAAAGCCAATTCCAATTTCTGTAAATGTGCAAACAGGTCGCTGCGCAGGTCTGCCATCGCTGAGTTGCCGATATTGGACGTCAACCAGTTTTGCCCGATTCCCAAAACCGCGGCGATGATTGGCAGCGCAATCATGCCAGCCACAAGCCACGCTAGGAGGTCCATTCGCGGACCGCCCACAGCAAATAAGGCGTCGTCAAAAACGGCGCGCGTCAAAAACGGGACGATGGCAGAAATGCTCGCGGCCACCACCACGATCACCGCAACGGCGAGAATTTTCGAACGGTAGGGCTTGAGTAGTTGAACGATCCGGGCGAGAGTCGGCCGGTGCTCGGCATGCAACTCGTCGCTACTGAGTTGAGGTGCGTTGATGGGGGGCCGGGGCACGAAATTCGTTCTTACTGTTCGTTACTTATTCGGGAATACGAGTCAGCACGACTTCGGCAGTGTTCCCCTTCGCAGGTGCGAGTTCGAGCGTGCCCCAAGCGCCGACGCTCGAACGCACGAACGCCCACAGCGAGAGGTGTTTGTGCGCGCCCAAGATTTCTGGATCTACCGTCACACTGAACTCCACAGGAACGGAGTTCGCTTCAACGGCGGTGGCCGCGAGAACCTCGCCGTCGGCGGAGACGAGTTTCACGGTTGCTACGACGGGAGCCGGAATGGCGATGCGTTCGCGGATGAGGAGTGTGCCAGTGAACACCGAAAGAGTCATGACTCCAGCGTAGGCGAGCAGCACTGAGGGTGCTCGCCTACGCGTAGGTCAGCGGCCAAAGTTGCGCAGCCGCAGCGAGTTCGTGACCACGAATACGGAACTGAACGCCATCGCCAAGCCGGCCACGAGCGGGTTCAAGAAGCCCGATGCGGCCAGCGGAATGGCAGCGATGTTGTAGCCGAAAGCCCACACCAGGTTGCCTTTGATCGTGCGCAGGGTGGCGCGCGAGAGCCGGACGGCGGTGGCCGCGCAGCGGACGTCGTTACCCATCAGGGTGACATCGGCCGCGGCGATTGCGACATCGGTTCCGGCGCCCATCGCGATACCCAGATCGGCACCGGCGAGTGCGGCAGCGTCGTTGACGCCGTCTCCCACCATGGCCACGATTCGGCCTTCGTTTTGCAGTTCGGTGATCACTTCGAGTTTGCGTTCTGGCGTCACTTCGGCGTGGACTACCTCGATGCCGACCTCGCCGGCCACGCGTTCGGCTACTGCTTGTGCGTCGCCAGACAACAGGATCGGTTCGAGGCCCAACTCGCGGAAGGAGCGGATCGCTTCGGCAGAGGTTTCGCGCACTTCATCGGCCACGGTGATGGTGCCAATCACGACACCGTCTGCTTCAACCGCGATGGTGGTGCCGGTGCTGGTGGACGCGTCGACACCCAGCCACGATGGGCGTCCCGCACGTACCGTTACACCCTCGACCACGCCTGAGACGCCTTGACCGGGCGTATTGCGGAAGTCGGTCACTGCGGCGGGTTGGTCGACGAGCGCGGCGATCGCTTTGGCTACCGGGTGTTCGGAAGCGGCTTCCACTGCCGCGGCTAAGGCGATCAACCGCTGCTCATCAGCATCGCCGATCGGATCGATGCTTTGGACACCCATGATGCCGGTGGTGAGCGTGCCGGTTTTGTCGAGCACGATCGTGTTGATGGTGCGCGTCGATTCGAGCACTTCGGGCCCAGAAATCAGGATTCCGAGTTGGGCGCCGCGGCCGGTACCGACCATGAGCGCGGTGGGTGTGGCGAGTCCGAGTGCGCAAGGGCAAGCGATGATCAGGACAGCAATTGCTGCGGCGAAGGCGTGTGTGGTGAATCCGTCGATCGCGAACCACGCCAGTAGCGTGCCCAGACTGATCAGCAACACGGCAGGAACGAAAATGCCGGAGACTTTGTCGGCAAGTCGTTGAATGTCGGCTTTGCCTTCTTGGGCTTGCTCCACCAGGCGAGTCATCTGCGCCAGTTGAGTGTCAGCGCCGATCGCTGTGGCGCGCACGAGTAGTCGGCCGTCGGTGTTGAGGGTTGCGCCGGTGACGTGCGAGCCGATGCTGGCGTCCACGGGAACAGATTCGCCCGTCAGCATGGATTCGTCGATGCTGGAATGCCCTTCGATGACTTCGCCGTCGGTGGCGATCTTTTCTCCAGGCCGCACCACGAAGATATCGCCGAGCGCGAGTTGTTCGATCCCGATCGACACTTCGGCGTCATCGCGGATCACCGTGACTTCTTTGGCGCTCATATCCATCAACGCACGCAGCGCGGCGCTGGATTGTTTCTTGGCGCGGGCTTCGAGCCAGTTGCCCAAGAGGATGAACATGGTGACGGCGCTGGCCACTTCGAGATAAATCTCGTGGGTTCCGGCGCCTTGGGACAGCCAAGTCCAATGCATACGCATCGTTGGGTCGCCGGCGTGGCCAAAGAACATTGCATACAGCGACCACGTGAATGCTGCAGTCACACCCAAACTGATGAGCGTGTCCATCGTGGCGGTCGCGTGCCGTGCGTTCAGAATCGCGGCGCGATGGAAGGGGTAGGCGGCCCACGTGACCACAGGAGTGGCGAACGCGAGTGCCAGCCAGGCCCAATAGTCGAACTGGAGCGCAGGAATCATTGAGACTGCCATCACCGGAATGGTCAAGGCGGTGGCGACGATGAGTCGTTTCAACAGGCTGGCGGCCGGATCGAA
>CALMUY010000199.1 GCA_937873005.1 uncultured Aeromicrobium sp.
GACCAGTTCACCTGAACCAGCCGAACAAGTTGTCACCTATTCATGCAGCAGACCCCTCACGACGATCTCATGCGTGAACTGGGCTTTTGAATTCTTTCGATGTCGTACGCCATCCAGCAGAAACACCACCACATACAGTATCTCTGGTATGCTTTTTGTCGGAAGGGGGTTGAGAATGGATATTTCTTCGCTACCCGATCTGCTTGGCTACGGAGATCTCGACAGGCACGGTGTGACCCGTCACCGTCTTGACCGACTGGTCGATGAGGGCAGTTATGAGCGCATTGCGGCAGGGTTGTTCTTGCGTGCAGGCATCGTCGATGACAGCACGGCTGCTTGGATGGCGATTGCCAAGAAAAAGCCCGGAGCTACGATCTGCTTGCTTTCGGCACTCGCGATGCATGATCTAACTGACGAGATTCCCACTCGCACCGATATAGCGATCCCGCGCGGTGGCCAGCCGTTAGTGATTCAACGCGCTCCTATCACGTGGCATCGCTTCGATGCAGCTACGTTTGGGATCGGACGGATCGAACATCCCCTTCCCAGTGGCCTGACCATCGGTCTTTACTCGCCCGAACGAACAATCATCGATATATTTCGACTCCGCCATGAGTGGGGAAGCGATCTAGCGGTTGGGGCTCTCAAACGGTGGCTTCGGGAACGAGGAAACAGTCCGGCTACGCTTCTGGCATTGGCCGAGCAGTTCCCCAAAGCCCGACCGGCTCTACAAAATGCTCTCGAGATTCTGCTGTGAGTCCGAATCCGCAACGTGGTACTCCCGCAGGAGATGCAACCTTGGCGATCCAGAGGCTTGCTCGACAGGCTGGCGGCGACGTCCAAGAGTTACAGACACTCTTTGTACTCGAAGCGCTCCTGGCTCGCTTGGCTATTTCGCCCTACCGAGACGACTTTGTGTTGAAGGGAGGGGTCTTGCTGGCTGCTTTTGCTGTGCGCCGCCCCACAAAAGACATTGATCTCCAGGCGACTGGCGTCGGCAATGACGAGCATGATGTGACAGAACGAATCCGGGAGATCGTGAGTATTGATCTGTCGGACGGGGTCGTTTTCAACGCGGACAGCCTCGCTGCCTCAGCTATTCGCGATGACAACGAGTACGCCGGAACCCGCGTGAAGATCGTTGGTCATCTGGGGAGCGCACGCTTGACTATTGGGATCGATGTGAACTTCGGTGATCCCATCTGGCCGGAGCCTAGGCTCATCGAACTTCCTCGTGTCGTTCAACTCGACCAGCCGCCGGTTGAACTGCTTGGATATCCGCTGACAATGATCCTCGCTGAAAAGATTGTTACCGCGCTCGACCGTGGGCCAGCCAATACTCGCTGGCGTGACTTCGCAGATATCTACGTGCTCACGCGGACCCATCGTGTTCCGGCAGGTGAACTCGCGGCATCGCTGAGGGCAGTAGCGGAGTATCGACAAATCGAACTCGGCCCCTTGCTTCCTTCGCTGGGAGCGATGGCGCAGATCGCCCAACCGAAGTGGCGTGCCTGGCGTAACCGCGTGCATCGTGAAAGTGACTTGCCTCTGGATTTCGCCGAGGTGCTGAACGCTGTGGCAGATTTTGCTGACCCCGTACTTACTCAAACGAAGGTAAGTTCATGGAACCCAAAGGTGATGAAGTGGGAGACACATCCTCGTCCATGAGAGGCTCCTGCAGGGGGAGTGAGCGCGGCTGCGTACAACAAAGGGCGATGCTCACGGGAGTAAACCCGGAGCACCGCCCTTCGAGTTGGTGAAACTCAGATCAAACCGAGTTCGGTGACAGCGTCACGTTCTTCGATGAGTTCGGCCGCGGTTGCGTCCATCAGGCCACGGCTGAAGTCGTTGATCTCGAGGCCCTGAACGATTTCCCAGTCGCCGTTTTTGGTGGTGACGGGGAACGAGTAGATGATGCCTTCTGGCACACTGTACGAACCGTCCGAAACGACAGCCATCGATGCCCAGTCGCCTTCAGGGGTTCCGAAGATCCAGTCGCGGGCAGCGTCGATGGTGGCCGAAGCAGCCGAAGCAGCCGAGGATGCGCCACGGGCTTCGATGATCGCGGCGCCACGCTTAGCGACCGTGGGGATGAAGTCGTTCTCGAGCCATGCCTGGTCGTTGACAACATCGAAAGCGTTCTGTCCGTTGATCTTCGCGTGGAAGATGTCTGGGTACTGAGTCGCCGAGTGGTTGCCCCAAATGGTGAGGTTGCTGATGTCGGCAACCTTGCTGCCGGTCTTGGCAGCCAACTGGCTCAACGCACGGTTGTGGTCCAAGCGAGTCAACGCGCTGAAGCGGTCTGCTGGGATGTCTGGCGCGTTCTTCGAGGCGATCAGCGCATTGGTGTTGGCTGGGTTGCCGGTCACGCCGATGCGGATGTCGTCGGCAGCAACCTCGTTGAGGGCCTTGCCCTGAGCGGTGAAGATCGCGCCGTTTGCTTCAAGCAGGTCGCCGCGTTCCATACCCTTGGTGCGAGGGCGTGCGCCCACGAGCAGAGCGAGGTTTGCGCCATCGAAAATGTGGGTTGCGTCGTCGCCGATTTCAACCGAATCGAGCGTCGGGAAAGCGCAGTCGTCAAGTTCCATGACAACGCCCTCAAGCGCCTTAAGCGCAGGAGTGATTTCCAGCAAACGCAATTGAACAGGCTGATCGGGGCCGTAGATGGCGCCACTAGCGATGCGGAAAAGAAGGCTGTAACCGATTTGGCCGGCTGCGCCGGTGACGGCGACTTTGATAGGGGTCTTGCTCACGACAATGTGCTCCTTGAGTGGGATTCCTACCCTTGAAATTACCGCAAACTCGGTTCAGGAATAACAGTGGCTCCCGACCACGGATGGTCGAGAGCCACTGTCACGCGTGCAGCTCACCGGATGTGAGCCTCATGTTGCGTCTGGTTCGGTCAGAGTCCGGCGCGAACCTTGTCTTCGATTCGTTGGCCGATGGTCTCGTCAACGCTCTTCCAGTACCAGAAAGCGCGCTCGAGAACCTGGATGCTTTCGACACCCGAAAGCGCTCCGGCAACCGTGTCGACGAAGGCTTCGCGTTGCGCGTCGTTGAACACTTCGCGCACGAGCGTTCCGGCCTGGCCGAAGTCGTCGTCATCAGCGTGCAAAGCGTAAGCGCTGCGCACCATCTCGCCATCCGATTCCCAACCGTCGTGCATGGGGCCGGTGTTGTCGGCGTATTCGCGACCAAACGAGTTCGGTGCGGAAACCGGAGCAGCGCCCGAGTGCTCGACAGTCATGTTGCCGTCGAACAGGTAGGTGTTGCCGCCCACGCCAGCCTTGGGCTTGTTGACCGGAATCTGGTGGAAGTTCGTGCCGATACGAGCACGGTGGGCGTCGTTGTAAGCAAACACGCGGCCCAGCAGCATCTTGTCTGGCGAAACGCCCGTGCCCGGAACCGTGTTGCCCGGCGAGAACGCCGCCTGCTCGATTTGAGCAAAGAAGTTTTCTGGGTTGCGGTTGAGGGTCATCGTGCCGACCTCGATCAACGGGTAGTCGGCGTGTGGCCAGGTCTTCGTCAGATCGAAGGGGTTGTAACGGTAGTCCTTCGCGTCCGCGTACGGCATGACCTGAACGGACACCTTCCAGCTTGGGAACTCGCCAGCTTCGATCGACTCGAACAAGTCTTGACGGTGGAAATCGGCGTTGCTGCCCGAGGTTGCTTCGGCTTCTTCGTTGCTGAAGAACTCCATGCCTTGATTGGTGTGGAAGTGGTACTTGACCCAGAACTGTTCGCCAGCTTCGTTGATCCACATGTAAGTGTGCGAGCTGTAGCCGTTCATGTGACGCCAGGTGCGAGGCAGGCCACGTTCACCCATCAAGTAGGTGACTTGGTGAGCCGATTCGGGGTTGAGGGTCCAGAAGTCCCACTGCATGTCGGCGTTACGCAAGCCAGTGGCTGGGTGGCGCTTTTGGCTGCGGATGAAGTTGGGGAACTTCATCGGATCGCGCAAGAAGAACACGGGTGTGTTGTTGCCGACGATGTCGAAGTTGCCTTCGTCGGTGTAGAACTTGATTGCGAATCCGCGCACGTCACGCCAGGTGTCAGGGCTGCCTTGTTCGCCAGCCACCGTCGAGAAACGCAGCACGAGGTCAGTGTTCGCGCCGGGCTGGAACAGTGCTGCCTTGGTGTAGGCCGACACATCGTTAGTGATTTCGAGGGTGCCGAAAGCGCCGGAACCCTTCGCGTGCGGGTTGCGCTCGGGGACACGCTCGCGGTTGAAGTGCGCGAGGGTTTCGACGAGGCGCACGTCGTGGAGCAAGAGCGGGCCGTTGCTGCCGACGCTCAGGCTGTTGCGGTCGCTATCGGCCGGGGCGCCAGCGGCAGTGTGGCTGACTCCTGGCGTCGGCGGATGAGGCATGTTCGACATAGTGAACTCCTAATGGGTGGTGGTTGTGGTGGATGTTGTGGTTTGGCAACTGGGGCACAGGCCCCAATAAACGACTTCCGCCTCGTCGAGGATGAAGCCGTGAGTATCGGAGGGGGCGAGGCACGGCGCTTCGCCCACGGCGCAGTCGATGTCTCGCAGGTCGCCGCAGTTTCGGCAAATCAGGTGGTGGTGGTTGTCGTCGATGCGGCGCTCGAATCGGGCAGGTGAGCCCGCTGGCTCGATGCGGCGCAGCAGGCCAGCCCCGTGCAGATCGTTGAGCACGTTGTAGGTGGCTTGGATCGAGGTTCCCTCGTGCTGCTGTTGCAGTTCGCCGAAGATGAGCTCGGCGGTGGCGTGGGGGTGTGCTTCGACTAGGTCGAGCGCACTGAGACGCAGGTTGGTCACACGCAGGCCCGCACTGCGCAGCAGATCGCGCGAGTCAGCAGGAGCGTGAGCCAAGGTCATGTCACCCACCATACGCCTTTATTTTAATAATTCAAATAAAGGTCACCCTTACTTAACCCAATTCCCATGTGATTCTGGGAATTGGGAGGCGGGGGAGGTTAGTGCATTTCTACGCCGGGGGCGGGGCGCAGCCACACGTGTGCACCCAGATGCAAGCCCAGCGCGTTCGCTTGAGTGCGCGTTACAGCCACCTTCACCGGCGGATGAGCAACCGGCTCCTCGGGAGTCACCTCGAACCGAATCTCGAAGCCAACCCGATTCCACGACGTGATCGGACCGTGCGCATACGACGACTGTTCTAACCGCGAAACATCAATATCGTGCGGACGAATCAAATGCCCGCGCAAACGCGTGACCGGACCCAAGAACTGCCACACAAACTCACTCGCAGGCTTGTCGTAAATGTCGTCCGGCGTGCCCACCTGTTCGATCTGACCTTCGTTCATCACCACGATTGAATCGGCAACCTCGAGTGCTTCCTCCTGATCGTGCGTCACGAA
>CALMUY010000200.1 GCA_937873005.1 uncultured Aeromicrobium sp.
TGCTCGCACCGTGGTTTGGGCTCGTCGCTTTCTGGACCTTCGGAAACTCTCGATTGGGCCGCGTTCGGGCTGAGCGGCAGAATGCGGCGCACGGAGCGATCAAGAGAAGATTCCACGAGGTTGATGCCTCAAATGGCTTGGTTGACGATCCACTCATGAGCACGATCAGTCGTCTGGCGCACGATCTTGGGGCGATGCCGATCAAGTCGGGTAACCAGGTTGAATTATTGCCTGACTATCAGGCCACGATGGATCGTATGGTTGCCGAAATCCGTGGCGCTCAATCCTACGTGCATGCTGAGTTCTATATCGCGGCTCGCGATGAGATGACGCAACCCTTCTTTGACGCCATGGCCGAGGCGGCTGCGCGCGGAGTTGATGTCTACTTCTTGTTTGACTTCCTCGGTTCGCGCCGCATCAACGGCTACAAAAAGATGATCGCTTGGCTCAAACAGACGGACATACATTTCGCGCCAATGCTGCCACTTAGCTTTCGCAAGCGCCGTTTCCGTAGGCCTGATCTGCGCAATCACCGCAAACTCCTCGTGGTGGATGGTGAAGCGGGGTTCATGGGTTCGATGAACCTCACCGAGCCTGGATACAACAAGCCGAAAAACCACAAACTTGGTCGCGAATGGGTTGAACTGATGTGTCGGGTCACCGGTCCGGTTGTGTCTGCGTTGGACGCGGTTTTTGCTTCCGATTGGTATACCGAAACGGCAGTCCCGCTTGATGTGCCACCGCCTAAGCCGACTGCTGGCGGCGTGCTTGCTCAACTTCTCCCCAGCGGTCCGGGTTTCGTGGCGGAAAACAACCTGCGAGTTTTCGCATCACTTATTGCCGCCGCCGAAACGCGGCTGTCCATCACCAGCCCATACTTCGTGCCCGATGAGTCATTGCTCTACACCCTCACGACAGCGGCGATGCGAGGGGTGGATGTGGAACTGTTCGTGAGCGAAACGTCCGACCAGTTTGTGGTGGGCCATGCTCAGGCCTCGTACTATCGATCGCTGCTCGAAGCAGGCGTCAAAATCTGGATGTATCCGGATCCACTCATACTGCATTCGAAACACTTCACTGTCGACAACAAAGCTGCCGTGATTGGTTCGAGCAATATGGACATGCGGTCGTTCAGCCTGAATTACGAGATTTCACTCATCATGTATGGCTCAGACATCGTCGAGGACATGCGCACGATAGAAGACGCCTATCGCGCGATTTCGCGCCAGCTCACGCTCGAAGAATGGGAAAGCCGCTCTGCGGGCAAGAAGTATCTCGACAACGTTTTCCGGCTCACGTCCGCACTGCAATAGTGGTTTCGAAGACTAATGTGAGAACTCCGTAATAAATCGTGCGCCTCGACGTGCACGTCGTTTCTCGTAGCGGTAAAGTCGCATCGGCGACGAGAGGAAATCCGGATATGGTTGACATGATTCAAGCGCGTGGTCTGGTGAAAAATTACGGAAAAGTCACGGCGCTCGATGGTCTCGATCTAGACGTTCCTGAGGGCAGCGTCCTGGGGCTTTTGGGGCCGAACGGTGCAGGTAAGACAACCGCAGTCAAGATCTTGACCACGCTCCTCAAAGCAGATGCCGGCCAAGCGATGGTTGCGGGGATTGACGTACGTGACGACCCCCAAGGCGTGCGCGGGAAGATTGGACTTTCGGGCCAGTTCGCGGCGGTCGATGAGTACCTCACCGGATACGAGAACTTGCGCATGGTTGGGCGGCTCTACCGTCTCAGTGCCAAAGAGGCCGGCGTGCGTGCCCGGGAACTGCTCGAACGGTTCGGCTTAGCTGATGCCGCAGATCGGCCCTCCAAGACGTATTCGGGCGGTATGCGTCGGCGACTCGACTTGGCCGGAGCTCTCGTAGCGAACCCGCCGGTCTTGGTTCTCGATGAGCCGACCACGGGTCTTGACCCTCGCAGTCGGCAGCAAATGTGGGATGTCATCGAAGAACTCGTTGCAGGCGGGACGACGCTGCTCCTTACGACGCAGTATCTCGAAGAAGCCGACATGCTGGCAGACAACATCATCGTGATTGACCATGGTCGAGCGATTGCTCAGGGCACATCAGACGATCTGAAATCGCAATTCGGTCAGGAACGAATCGATGTGGTTGTTGCTGACGCGCACGATGCGGCTGCGGCGGCTCAGATCGTGAATACAGTCGCGTTCGGTGATGTCACGGTCAAAGACCGCAATATTTCGGCAGCCATCAGCGGGGACGGTGCGACCCACCTCGTGGAGGTGGGCAAAGCGATTCTCGATGCCGGAATTCCCATTCTTGATCTGGGCATGCGACGCCCCACACTCGATGATGTCTTCCTGACTCTGACTGGTGAAACTGCGAGCGACGAGGAGGATGTCGCATGAGCGCCCCACGTGTACTCATAGACGGTTGGGTTGTAGCTCAGCGAAACCTCATCAAGATCAAGCGGGTGCCAGAAATCCTCGTGTTTGTGCTGATTTCGCCGATCATGTTCGTCGTGCTCTTCGCTTATGTGTTTGGCGGTGCCATTGATGCAGGGCCAGGTCTGAACTACCGCGAATTTCTGATCGCCGGGATTTTTGCCCAAACCGTTGTCTTTGGTGCCACCTTCACCGGTGCGAGTCTTGCTGAAGACATGCAAAAGGGCTTTATTGACCGCTTCCGAAGTCTGCCGATGTCGCGCTCGGCTGTCCTTGTCGGACGCACCGGAAGCGACATTGTGTACAACGTCATTTCGCTCGTTGTGATGGCGCTGACGGGTCTGCTCGTTGGGTGGCGAGCGCGTGGTTCGTTCTTTGATTCGGTTTCCGCGTTCTTGTTGCTTATCGTGTTCGCCTACGCCATCAGTTGGGTTATGGCCTATATCGGGCTCATCGTGCCTAGCGTGGACGTCATCAACAATGCCTCGTTCATGGTGATCATGCCGTTGACGTTCGTGTCGAACGCATTTGTTCCACTTGAAACCTTCCCGAGCGCATTGCAGACCTTCGCGGAATGGAACCCGGTCTCCACGGTGACGCAAGCGGTTCGCGAGTTGTTTGGCAATGTCCCCGACGGATTTGTTGCGCCCGATGCGTGGTCGCTGCAGCATCCCGTCGTGTACACCTTGATATGGGTCGGCATCATTGTGATTGTGTTCGTGCCACTGTCGGTGCGTCAGTATGTGCGTGCGAGCGCAAAATAGGATGAACATGCACCGTGTTCGGGCGCGCCAAAGATTGCTGGGCACCCGGGTAACGTAGGCTGGTCATTCTTCCCCAACGGTGCCCAATTCGGGTAGTTTCGTCACGTATGGAGGCCGCAGCACACCATGGCAAGTTCATCGAGTTTCGTGCATTTGCACGTCCACACCGAATACTCGATGCTTGACGGTGCCTCGCTCCTCGACGGACTTTTTGAGCACACGGCTGCTCAAGAAATGCCCGCGATCGCGATGACCGACCACGGCAACGTGCACGGGGCCTACGACTTCTGGAAGAAAGCAAAAAAGTTCGACGTTAAGCCGATCATCGGCATCGAAGCCTATCTCACTCCAGGCATTCACCGCAGTGAGAAAAAGCGAGTGCTGTGGGGGCGTGGAAACGCTGAAGAAGAGGGCGGCGACGACGTATCGGGCCGTGGTGCGTACACGCACATGACGATGTGGGCTTCCAGCACCGAAGGCATGCATAATCTCTTTCGTTTGTCGTCGCGCTCGAGCCTCGAAGGTCAGTACTACAAGCCACGCGCCGACCGCGAACTTCTCGAAACCTATTCCAAAGGTCTCATCGCCTCCACCGGCTGTCCTTCCGGCGCGATCCAAACGAGGCTTCGCTTAGGGCAATACGAGGAGGCCCGCCGCGAAGCCGGCGAATTGCAAGACATCTTCGGTAAAGAGAACTTTTTTCTCGAACTCATGGACCACGGCATCGAAATCGAGAGCCGGGTGCGCGAGGATTTGCTCAAACTCGGGCGAGAACTCAACATTCCGCCGATTGCCACCAACGATTCGCACTACACGCGTCCTGAAGACGCCGCTGCGCAAGAAGCGCTCTTGTGCGTGAACTCGGGCAGTCGTTTGAGCGAGCCGACATACGCCGAAGGTGGAAAGCGGTTCGCGTTCGAGGGTTCGGGCTACTACATCAAGTCCGCCGCGGAAATGCGCGAACTGTGGGAAGACCGCTTCGACATGAAAGAAGCGTGTGACAACACGCTTCTGATCGCGGAGCGCTGCGACGTCTCCTTCAACGAGTCCACCGGCGGTTACATGGCGCGCGCCGATGTTCCTGAAGACCAAAGCGAAGAGTCCTGGTTCCGCCACGAAGTGTGGGCGGGTATCCGAGCCCGATACGGCGAGGACATTTCCGAGGACGTGCGTGCTCGAACCGAGATGGAACTCGACGTTGTTGCCCAAAAGGGTTACTGCGGCTATTACCTCGTGGTTGCTGACTTCATTAACTGGGCAAAGGAACAAGGAATTCGAGTTGGCCCTGGTCGTGGTTCAGGCGCGGGCTCGATTGCTGCTTATGCGCTCCGCATCACCGACTTGTGCCCATTGCAGCACGGCCTGATTTTTGAACGGTTCCTCAATCCCGAACGCCCCTCGATGCCCGACTTCGATATCGATTTCGATGAACGTCGGCGCGGTGAAGTCATCAACTACGTTTCGGAAAAGTACGGAACCGAACGAGTCGCACAAATCGCGACATTCGGACGCTTGAAAGCAAAAGCGGCCATCAAAGACGCGGCACGCATCTTGGATCAACCTTTTACCGTGGGCGATCGCATCACCAAGGCGCTCCCTGCCGACGTGATGGGTTCGGGCGTTCCGCTCTCCAAACTCTTCGACGAGAGCAACGACCGCTACAACGACGGCAAAGAGTTCCGAGATCTGCACGCCGAAGACCCCCTCGTACGCAAGGTCTACGACACCGCACTCGGGCTCGAGGGCCAGATTCGTAACTGGGGCGTACACGCCGCCGGCGTCATCATGAGTAGCGAACCGCTCCTAGACATCGTGCCAATCATGAAGCGCGAACAAGACGGCGCGATCATCACCCAATTCGACTACCCGATGTGTGAGTCGTTGGGTCTGGTCAAGATGGACTTCCTTGGCTTGCGAAACCTCACCGTGCTTGACGACGCAGTCGCGAATATTAAGGCGAATCGTGGCATCGACTTGGTGCTCGAAGACGTTCCATTCGACGACAAAACAACCTACGATCTCCTCGGTCGAGGCGATACTTTGGGCGTTTTCCAATTGGACGGCGTTCAAATGCGGCAACTGCTGCGACTCATGCAGCCAGACAATTTCGAAGACATCTCAGCCGTGATCGCCTTGTACCGACCAGGGCCTATGGGCGCAAATTCGCACACCAACTATGCGAAACGCAAAAACGCTAAGCAAGAGATCGACTTCATTCATCCTGAACTCACCGAGGCGCTCAAGCCAATTCTGGGCGGCACCTACGGGCTCATCGTTTATCAAGAGCAAGTCATGTCGATTGCGCAAGAGCTCGCCGGGTTCTCGCTCGGTCAAGCCGATAACCTCCGTCGAGCCATGGGCAAGAAGAAGCGCGAAGTGCTCGAAAAGGAGTTTGTCGGGTTCGAAGCAGGAATGCTCGAACGCGGTTTCGGTTCCAAAGCGATCAAGACCCTGTGGGACATTCTTGTTCCCTTCGCCGACTACGCCTTCAACAAGGCGCACTCGGCCGCCTACGGAGTCATCAGTTACTGGACGGCCTACCTCAAGGCGCATTATCCCGCCGAATTCATGGCAGCGCTGCTGACGAGCGTCAAGTCCGACAAAGACAAGCCAGCTTTATATTTGGCCGAGTGTCGTCGACTAGGCATCAAGGTTCTGCCACCGGACGTCAACGACTCCGTCTCCAACTTCCAAGCAGTGGGCCCCGACATTCGCTTTGGGCTTTCGGCGATTCGCAATGTTGGCGAGAACGTCGTGGCAGGAATCGAACAGGCCCGTCAAGAACACCCGCGCTTCACGGATTTCGTTGATTTCCTCGAGAAAGTTCCCTTGCAAGTGTGTAACAAGCGGCTTCTCGACTCACTCATCAAGGCGGGCGCCTTCGATTCGATTGGGAAATCTCGACGAGCGCTCGTCGCGGTCGTCGATGAGGCAGTTGATCATCACATCGATCTCAAGAAGAACGCTGCGATCGGTCAAGACTCGCTATTTGGCGGAATTGACGACTCGTCCCCGTCGCTTGCCTTTCAAGTGCCGGACATGCCCGAGTGGGAAAAGATGCATTTGCTCAGTCTTGAGCGTGACATGTTGGGTCTCTATGTCTCCGATCACCCGCTCGCCGGTATGGAAAGCGTATTGGCCGCAAACTCAGATCTTGGCTTGGTCGAGTTACTTGAACGCGAAGAGCATCCCGACGGGGTGCAACTTCGCCTGTGCGGCTTGGTCACGAATGTGCAGCGTCGAATCAGCAAGAAGGGCGACACTTGGGCGACGGTAACGCTCGAGGATCTTGATGCTTCCGTTGACGTGAACGTTTTTCCGGCAGCATTTGCACTCGCGGCCCCCGTTCTCAACCGCGATTCGACCGTGGTCATGAAGGTACGCGTGCGTGCCGATGAGGAACGTCTCGATTTGAGTGCCACGGAAGTCACTCAACCGAACCTCGGCAAGAGCAGTTCGGGTCAGCCCCTTGTCGTCACAATGCGATCGAACCATTGCACCGAGCACTCGATTCGCGACTTCAAGAACGTGCTGAAGCAGCATCCGGGCGTGACTCAAGTGCAGTTGCGTCTCGTCTCGAGCAATTCCTCGAAACTCATGCGTCTCGACCCCTCGCTTCGCGTGGCCCATTCGTCTGCGCTCATTGCCGATCTCAAGGAGATCCTGGGGCCGGGGTGCGTATCGTGAGTAAGGCGGCAAAAGCAACCGTCATGTCAGGGCTTCTGGGTTTGCCTGCTGGTCTGGTGTGGTTGTTGTGGACTGAACCAGCAATGTGGCTCATGACCGAACGCGGACTTGTCATGACGGAAGACCTCGCGGCAGGTCAGTTCAATTCTGTTGCCACGTTCTCCTTGATCGGTGCGGTCGTTGGCACACTGGTCGGAATCGTTGTCGTCTTCGTCGTTGGCGTTCGAACGTGGCACACAGTGTGGCCAGCAGTCGGGGGAGCGGTTCTCGCTTCGGGACTGTGCTGGCTCCTGGGCATCATATTCGGGCCAAACGACCCGACGGCCGAGACCACGGTCGGCCTAGGCGAGCGCGTTCCGGCGCAACTTGTTGTCGATACGCCGGCAAGTTTTGCTGTCTGGCCATTGTGCGCGGCGATCGTCGTCTTTGTGTCGTTCTATCTCGCCGAGGGCACGCGAGCGCCCGCTACGGAGTCCGAACCAGTGCAACCTGAGCGTGCGTAAGTTTCACCAGATCGGCAGGTCGAAGTTCAATGTCCATACCGCGTTTGCCGGCCGACACCAAAACAGTGGCGAAGTCAAAGATGCTTTCATCAATCACGGTCACGTGACGTTTCTTCTGTCCTAGCGGAGAAATACCACCGAGTACGTAACCGGTGGCGCGTTGCGCCACTTGCGGATCAGCAAGCTCGGCTCTCTTTCCGCCCAGGGCACGCGCGGCCGCTTTGAGATCGAGATTCCCTGAGACCGGCACGACAGCGACACAGAGCGAACCGTCGAGCGAGATCATGAGCGTCTTAAAGACCCGTTGTGCTTCGATGTTGAGGGCTGTCGCGGCTTCTTGACCCCAACCGCCGGTTTGGGAATCGTGTTGATATTCGTGAACGGTAAATTCTGCTTTCGCTGCGCTCAGTTCGATAAGTGCAGGGGTGCCCGCTGACTTCTTCGCCATATGGAAAGTGTGCGCTGTGGTGAGTCGCGCCGTCATTCTGGGGCATTACTGGCTGTACCCGGTTGCTCCGTAGAATAGATGCGTGATGCGCCAAGTGGATTTACGGTCCAAGAATGCAACGACTGCCCGAGAATATCGAGGCAGTGTTCCGCGAGCCTCATTCGATGTGGGTGAAGCGCTTGAAGTGGTTCGACCCATCTGCCATGCAGTGCGTGATCACGGCGATGAAGCGGTGCTTGACTTCAGTGAGAAGTTCGACAAAGTTCGCCCAGCATCCCTACGCGTGCCGCAGTCGGCGCTGGACGCAGCACTCGACGGTCTCGACGGGTCCGTTAAAGCAGCCTTAGAAGAGTCGATCCGTCGATTGCGCGCGACGTGCGAACGCGAGTTGGAATCTTCGGTTGTGACGGTCGTTGCCGATGGTGCCACCGTTGAACGGAAAATGGTTCCCATCGAGCGTGTGGGCTTGTATGTCCCCGGTGGTCTCGCACCACTCGTGAGCACCGTCGTCATGAATGTGGTGCCGGCACAAGTTGCTGGCGTAACCGAGATCGCTTTGACGAGTCCGCCGCAAGCGGAGTTCGGCGGCTTGCCGCACCCCACGATTCTCGCTGCCTGTGCGATGCTAGGCGTCGACGAGGTCTATGCCGCCGGCGGCGCACAATCCTTGGCGATGCTCGCCTACGGCACACAGTCCTGCCCGTCGGTCGATCTCATTACCGGTCCGGGCAACATTTATGTCGCTGCCGCGAAGCGGTTCTTGCAGGGTCTCGTTTCAATTGACGCAGAAGCTGGCCCCACCGAGATTGCCATCATCGCCGACGGCACCGCGAATCCAGACTTCCTGGCGGCAGATTTGATTAGCCAAGCTGAACACGATCCTTTGGCTGCCTCGGTGCTCATCAGTGCCGATGAATCGTTGTTTGACCAAGTGCGCGCGTCGCTATCGCGGCTTGTGCCCGAGGCGCGGCACACTGAACGCATTCGTGCCTCGCTCACGGGCGAACAATCTGCGTTCGTGCTGGTTCGCGATCTCGACCAAGCCATTGATGTGGCGAACGCTTACGCGGCCGAACACCTCGAGATTCACACGAGTGACTCCGAGGCGGTGGCTGGCCGCATCATCAATGCAGGTGCGATCTTTGTGGGGCAATATGCGCCCGTGTCGCTAGGCGACTATGCGGCCGGATCTAATCACGTATTGCCGACCCCTGGCTGTGCCTGCCACTCGTCAGGGTTGTCGGTGCGGGCGTTTACCAAGAACATGCAGATCGTGAACTACACCGCGGCAGCGCTCGGCGAAGTAGGGCCGCATGTTGTAACGCTGGCCGAAGCCGAGAACTTGCCTTCACACGGTGCCGCCGTGTCCATTCGCTTGGAGGCAATCCAGTGACGCTTCCTGAGTGGTTGCCGATTCGTTCTGATTTGCGCCACGAAGAACCGTACGGTGCGCCGCAAATTGAGGACGTCATGTGCCTCAACGTCAACGAAAACCCGTGGGCGCCGAGTGCCGAAGTGGCGAACGACATCGCCGAGGCGGTCCGCCAAGCTGCCCTCGGACTGAACCGCTATCCAGACCGGGAAGCGACGGAACTGCGTGCGTCGTTGGCCAACTACCTTGGTCATGACTTGACGATTGAAAACGTTTGGGCGGCGAATGGCTCTAATGAGATCATGATGCAGATTCTGCAGGCGTTTGGTGGCCCCGGTCGTACGGCGCTTTCGTTTGCACCTACTTATTCGATGTATCCCGAATATGCCCGAAATACGCATACTCGGTGGGTGCAAGGAATTCGACGCGATGACTTCACGATCGACCCGGCACACGCGCGCGAGTTGATTGCTGCCGAGGCTCCCGATGTTGTCTTTTTGACGTCGCCTAATAATCCAACCGGAACGGCGTTGGCTCCCGAACTCATCTCAGAGGTTCTTGACTTGACGTCTGGAATTGTGGTCGTTGATGAGGCGTATGCGGAGTTCCGTCGTGAAACGACCCCGACGGCGCTGGCGCTTCTGGCCGACAATCCTCGATTGCTGGTCACGAGGACGATGAGCAAGGCGTTCGCGCTTGCTGGCGCCCGCATCGGATATGTTGCGGCGCATACGGCCGTCATTGATGCCTTGCGGATCGTTCGATTGCCATATCACTTGTCGGCGGTGACGCAAGCGACTGGCATTGCAGCGCTTGCAAATAGCGCAGAGTTGTTGGCGCGAGTGGCCGAGTTGCGGGAAGAACGTGACGAGTTAGCCCAGTGGTTGCGGGCGCAGGGCTATACGGTCGCCGACTCCGACGCGAACTTCGTTTTCTTCGGACATTTCACAGATCGTCACAAAGTGTGGCAAGGTTTGCTCGACCGGGGCGTGTTAATTCGCGAGTCCGGACCAGCCGGGTGGTTGCGAGTTTCCGTTGGAACTCCAACAGAAATGGCAGCCTTCCGGACAGCACTACAGGAAGTGGATCCACGATGAGTCGTATCGCACGTATCGAACGCAAGACCTCAGAGTCGAGCGTTGTTGTTGAGGTGAACCTCGACGGTTCTGGTACCCATGACATTTCCACCGGCGTCGGTTTCTACGACCACATGCTGACGGCACTGTGCCGCCACTCGCTCATCGATTTGACCGTGAAGTCCGAAGGCGATTTGCACATTGACGCCCACCACACGGTCGAAGACACCGCCATCTGTATTGGCGATGCACTTAAAGAAGCTTTGGGTGACAAGGCTGGCATTCGGCGTTACGGCAACGCGATTGTGCCGCTCGACGAAGCGATAGCGCAATGTGTGGTCGACATTTCGGGCCGCAGCTATTTCGTGCACACTGGCGAGCCCGAGCGGCAGATCACTGCGATCATTGGCGACCGCTACATCGGATCCTTGACGTCGCACGTTTTTGAGTCGATCGCGCACCGAGCCGGCATTACCGTGCACATGACCTTGCTCGGTGGCCGCGATCCGCACCACATCGTGGAAGCGCAGTCCAAGGCGCTCGCGCGCGCTGTTCGGATGGCGATCGAAATCGATCCCCGTGAGTCGGGCGTGCCGTCCACCAAGGGAGCCTTGTGAAGTCAGTTGCCGTTCTCGACCACGGATCAGGCAATCTGCGTTCAGTCGTTCGCGCTTTGGAGAAAACGGGAGCTTCTGTCCAACTAACGAGTGACCCCGCCGTTGCGACCGAAGCCGAAGGCCTTGTTGTGCCTGGCGTGGGCGCTTTTGCGCACTGCATGGAGGGGCTGCGCAGCGTAGACGGCGAGCGAGTCATCGATCGACGTCTCGTCGCTCAGCGTCCCGTCCTTGGGATTTGTGTCGGTATGCAAATGATGTTCACCCAAGGCATCGAACATGGGATCACGAGCGATGGCTGTGGGCAATGGCCCGGAGTTGTAGAGCGTATTCAAGCCGACATCGTTCCGCATATGGGTTGGAACACGGTGAGCGCGCCAGACGGTAGCCGCATGTTCGCCGCAATCGAGTCCGAACGGTTCTACTTCGTGCACTCGTACGGAGTGCGGACGTGGGCCATGGACGAGCCGATAGGTCCGGCGCCACTCGTGACGTGGACGAAGCACGAAGACGACAGCTTTGTCGCAGCCGTCGAACACGGTCCGCTCTGGGCGACCCAGTTTCACCCCGAGAAGTCCGGTGACGCTGGCCAGCAATTGTTGGCCAATTGGATCGATTCGTTCTGAGCAGGTAGGCCGCTTCGCTCCTCGGCACGATAGCCTTGCGCAGTGACTTTAGAACTGCTTCCTGCAATCGACATTGTCGACGGTCAAGCCGTGCGTTTGGTGCAAGGCGAACTCGGCACCGAAACCGGCTACGGTTCACCCGTCGCTGCGGCCCAGCAATGGCAAGCCGACGGCGCGGAGTGGATTCATCTGGTCGACCTAGACGCCGCGTTCGGAAAAGGCAGTAACAGTAGCCTTGTGGCTCAGGTGGTGGCGTCAGTTGACGTCAACGTTGAACTTTCGGGTGGTATTCGCGATGACGAATCTCTCGCCGCTGCTTTGGCGACCGGTTGCCGTCGCGTCAACTTGGGTACCGCTGCCATCGAGAATCCAGACTGGTGCCGCAGTGTGCTTGCCGAGTACGGTGACCGAATCGCAGTCGGGGTTGACGTTCGCGGGCGTACTGTCGCGACGCGCGGTTGGACTCAAGACGCCGGTGACGTTTTCGCTTTGTTAGATCGCTTGCAAGAAGATGGCTGCCAACGCTATGTCGTCACGGACGTCACTCGTGATGGAACTTTGACGGGGCCGAACCTCGAACTGCTGACCGAAGTGGCAACCTACACCGGAAAACCGGTTGTTGCGTCGGGTGGTATCTCGAGCGTCGACGATCTGCGTGCGCTCGCCCAACTGTCTGGTCAGGGAATTGAAGGTGCCATCATCGGCAAGGCCTTGTATTCGGGCGCGTTCACCCTTCCAGAAGCGTTCGCAGCCATTTCTGAGGTGTAGCGCTCGCTCCAGTGTCTGGCGTGCGAGTGAGGCTAGCAGCCGTCGCGGATTAACTCGGGCTTGTCGTGTGCTGAGACTTCAACAAAATGTACGAGCGCCGATGGTGTGATGTCGTTAAGTGTCTCGTTAAAGAGGAAGCCGATCCATCGGTCGCCGTCGGAGACATAGACTCCGGTTTGGTTGTAGCCAGCCTCAGCCATTTCTGCGTCGTCGTACACCTTCTCGATGTCGGCCAGCGTGCTACCGACCCCAAGTCCCTCGAGTGTGTGCGGCCCTGGTTTGAATACGCCGACCGACACGATATTTCCAGCCTGGCTAACTCGAACATCAAGCGCGTCGCCATATTGTTCGATCCACCTCAACGGCGGAACTTCACATTCGTCGTTGGGCTCGGCGCCTGAACGCATCATCAGATTCGTGGCGAGTGCATCAGCAGTGGGCGTGCCAGCTGCGATTGGACCGACCGCGCCGGGTGAAATGATGAGCGACTCAAGTTTGGGCGGTTCGAAAGGCGTTGGTGATGCCGGCGAAGGCGAAGCCAGGCTGACTGTGGGCGTTGCAGCGCTCGGTTGTGGTTCGTCTCGTGAGCTGCATGCGGACACGGTAAACAGCAACGCAATGAGTGCTGCAGTCATGCGCTTCATCGATTGCCTCCTAGCCCCAGATAGTCTCGAAGAGTGAGCCTAGCTGTTCGAGTGATCCCGTGTCTTGATGTTGATTCTGGCAGAGTCGTCAAAGGAGTCAACTTTGTTGAACTCCGCGATGCTGGCGACCCCGTGGAAATGGCGAGAGCCTACGACCTCGAAGGCGCAGACGAACTCACCTTCCTCGACATCACAGCATCGAGTAGCGATCGGTCAACCACCTATGACGTCGTTTCGCGAACCGCCGAACAAGTATTTATCCCGTTGACTGTCGGCGGGGGAGTGCGGACGGTTGACGACGTCGACCGACTCCTGCGTGCTGGAGCCGACAAAGTTGGCGTCAACACCGCAGCGATCGCTCGCCCCGTACTCATCAGCGAGATTGCAGAACGATTTGGCAGCCAGGTCATCGTGCTCAGCGTTGACGCGCGAAGAGCATCGAGCCAACCCAGCGGCTTCGAGGTTACGACCCACGGCGGACGGCAGGCGGCTGGACTCGACGCGATGGAATGGATCGCCACCGCAACTGATTTGGGGGCAGGCGAGATCTTGCTGACCTCGATGGACGCCGACGGAACGAAGAGCGGTTTTGATCTTGAGTTGATTCGCGCCGCACGCGAACATACGCATGTGCCGATTATCGCCAGCGGTGGCGCCGGCAAACTTGAGCATTTCGCGCAGGCAGTCGAGGCGGGCGCCTCGGCAGTTCTTGCCGCCCGCGGCTTCCACTTCGGTGGTTTCACGATTGCGCAAGTAAAGGAAGCGCTCGCTGCCGCCGGACACGTGGTGCGGTGAGCGACCCGCTGATTTCGGCGGATCAGGACACCACCGCCCACTCCTACACGCGACGCGGCGTGCGGGTGATGACGTCGGGTGCACGGCGGGAAGGGTGGATGTTCACCCTCGCAGTGCTTTCCTCGGTGTTGTTCGGATTCCTGACGGTTGCTGACGCATGGGTCCTTGGCTGGGCGACGGATGAGGCCATCTCGCCGGCTTTCGCCGAAGGGAAAGCCCCGACGGCGGCCGTCCAACTCGCCGCACTGCTGTTCTTCGCTGTGGCACTCTTGCGCACGTTGGCCGTTATTGGCCGACGGCTTTTCGGCGGCGTCGTCTACTACCGATTGGTTCGCGACGATCGGTTTGAGGTACCCCGGGCGTACGTGCGATTGCCATTGAGCTGGCATCGCCGGCGCTCGGCGGGCAGCCTGCTCAGCAACGCGAACGCCGATGTGGAAGCGCGGTGGGGAGTCTTCATGCCCCTGCCGATGGCTATCGGAACTGTCGCCATGTTGGTCGCGGCCGTCGTCACGATGCTTGCCGCTGATGTCGTGTTGACGGTTGTCGGACTCATCGCATTCCCGCTGCTCTTTGCGGCCAATGCTGTGTACCAGCGTTGGCAAGGACCACGGATCGCGTTGGCACAGAGCTTGCGAGCACGCCTTTCGGAAATCGCGCACGAGTCGTTCGATGGCGCGTTGGTCATTAAGTCTCTCGGGCAGGAAGCGGCAGAAACACGCCGGTTCACAGAGCTGAGTGAACAGTTGCGAGACGCGAATATCGCAGTCGGACGAGTACGTGCAGTCTTTGACCCCATCATCGAAGCGCTGCCGAACTTATCCGTTTTGGCGGTGATTTGGCTCGGTGCCTTGCGCGTGCTTAACGGGCAAGCCGTGACTGGCGATGTCGTTCAGATTGCCTTCATGTTTACGGTCGTGGCGATGCCGGTTCGCTCATTCGGTTGGGTTTTGGGTGAGTTGCCTCGTGCTGTCGTTGGAGAAGAACGGGTCACGTCGGTCCTTTCAGACACGTCGCACATGGAGTGGGGAACCGCGACTTTTGACGGCCCCAACACCGAAGGCCCTGCCACCGACGACCTTGGCCCTGACCCCAGTGCTGCCGCATCTGTCGAGGTCAAAGACCTGAACTATGCCCACGCTGACGCTCCCGACAGTCACGCCTTGGATGCGATCTCGTTCAATGCCAAGCCGGGTTCGGTCACCGCCATCGTCGGTTCGACCGGAAGTGGGAAGTCGACGCTCGTTTCGTTGCTTGCCCGACTAGTTGACCCAACATCCGGCTCAATACTTTATGACGGCATTGACGTGCGTGAACTTGCACGGGCTCAACTCGGCAAGACTCTCGCACTAGTGCCGCAAACGACGTTCATTTTTGACGACACTGTCCGGGCAAACGTGTGTCTTGACCTCGATATCGATGACGACCGTGTCTTCGAGGTGCTTGCGCGAGTCAAAGCAGACGACTTCGTGCGGGCATTGCCGAACGGGCTGGATAGCCAATTAGGGGAACGTGGCACGACCCTCTCGGGTGGACAACGCCAGCGAATTGCCTTGGCTCGCGCGCTCATTCGCGAGCCACGCGTGCTTGTGCTCGATGATGCGACGAGCGCTCTCGATCCCCACATCGAACAAGGAATTTTGCGTTCGCTCGGTTCGCATACGAACGCCCCGACCATGATCGTCGTGGCTTATCGGAAAGCCACGATCGCCCTAGCCGACCAGATCCTGTTGATGGCGAATGGGCGAATCATGGACCAAGGCACAGATACCGAACTGCGCACGCGATCGTCGCGCTATCGCGATCTTGTCGATGCCTACGATGTCGCGCGAGGCGGTGTGGATCATGAGTGAAACTAACCAGGTGCAGAGCCGACGCGGTGGTATCGCGGTGGTCCGTGAAGGTCTCAAACACAGTCCCGAAGTGTTTGATGGTTTGTGGCTCACAATTGGGCTTGCTGCGCTTTCCACAGCAGGCGGTTCGATCATCTCGTTGGTAGTCAGAGACGCTTTGGATCGCGGACTGGGGTCGGTCGTTGACCTTGACTTGGATCGAACCGCGCGCATGGTGTTGATTGCGACGGTCTTGTTGGTGATTGTCGCCATCACCAGCAGGTGGTCGAAAGTCCGGATTTTCACGGCGGCTGAAATGGGCCTGTCGACGCTGCGAGTTAAGGCCTTCTCGCACATTCACGAACTCTCGACCTTGACTCAAAACGCGCAACGCCGCGGCTCGTTGGTGGCCCGCGTGACCAGCGATGTTGATCAAGTGTCGCAGTTTTTGCAGTTCGCGGGCATCCTCTTGATCGTCAGCGTCGGTCAAATGGTGTTCGCGCTCATCGTCATGGCAGTTATGTCGTGGCAGCTCGCCTTCATCGTGGTGTTGTGTTTCGTGCCGCTCGTGTTGAGCCTCAAGTACTTGGCAGACACAATGTCGCGGGCATACGACAAAGTGCGAGCGAGCGTGGGAACGTTGCTCGCCGTCATTGCTGAACCCGTCGTAGGCGCACCGGTTATCAAATCGTTTGGAATCGAAAAGCGCACGCAGGCACGCATGGACGAGGCAATTGAAGAAAACTATCGCCTCAACGTGCGCGCCCAAGCCATCACCTCTGTGACGTTCGGCGCAGCCATTGTGGTGGGCGGAGTTGCGAATGCTGCGGTCTTGTTGATCGGAACCTGGCTCGGCGTAACCCAGGGTTTGACGATGGGGACACTCGTCGCGTTTATCTTCCTGATCGGCCTATTCACGGGCCCGGCACAAATGGCGACGCAAGTGATCGCCGATTCGCAGAACGCGATTGCGTCCTGGCGCCGCGTGATCGAGGTGATTGAAACCCCGATTGACGTAGTTGAAGCCGATGTGCCCGAACCGTTGGGTTCCTCTCGTGATCTGCGTATCGAAAACGTGAACTTCGCCTACCCGGGTGGGCCGACCGTCCTGCGTGACGTGTCGATCACCATCGGGGCGCGTCAGCGAGTCGCGGTGGTGGGGGAGACTGGTTCGGGAAAGACCACGTTTGCCAAATTGCTGACCCGCCTCATCGATCCGAGTTCGGGCGAGATTTACCTCGGTGACGTGAGGTTGGATCTCGTCGCTTTCGGGGAACTTCGCGACTGCGTCTTGATGGTGCCCCAGGAGGGGTTCTTGTTTGATGCGACGCTTGCCGAAAACCTTCGGTACGGCAAGGCTGACGCGAGCGAAGGTGAACTCCTTGAGGTAATCGACTCGCTCGGACTGAGCGACTGGTTCGGCACACTGCCGCACGGTTTGGCGACCCGGGTTGGGCAACGGGGTGAGTCGCTTTCGGCAGGCGAACGCCAACTCGTGGCACTCGCTCGATCGGCTTTGGCCGATCCGGACATTGTGGTTCTTGATGAAGCGACCAGCGCGGTCGATCCGCAAACCGAGTTACGGACCACTCGAGCTCTCGAGGTGCTGCTCGAAAACCGGACAAGCGTGACCATCGCGCACCGGCTTTCGACCGCTGAGCGCGCTGACCGGGTGCTCGTGTTCGACGACGGACGACTCGTTGAAGACGGCACGCACGCCGAGTTGGTATCGAAAGGCGGGATCTACGCTCGCCTGCATTCAAGCTGGGTGGCGCAAGCACGATTGGCGGGGGACGCACCCGTCGAAGGCGACCCTGAGAGAATAGAACAATGACGAACCTGGATCCGGCACTTCTCGACCGGCTGACTCTCAACGATGCGGGACTCATCCCGGTCGTTGTGCAGGACGTTGAAACGAAAGACGTGCTCATGCTTGCCTGGATGAACGTCGAAGCACTGCATCGCACGATCGAGACGCGAAAAGCCACCTACTGGAGCCGTTCACGGCAAGAGTTTTGGGTCAAGGGCGAGACCTCGGGAAACACCCAAGCGGTTCGCGAAGTGCGACTGGATTGTGACGGCGACACCCTGCTCATGCTCGTTGAGCAGACGGGCGTCGCGTGCCACACCGGAGCCTCCACGTGTTTCGATGCGGACCGACTGGCGTGAGCGAGAAAGCTCCCACGCGTTTCGGGAAGGGCGCCTCGCTGCTGGCGTTACTTGCCACCGGCGGGCTCGCGTTCTTTGCGACGACCCGACCATGGTGGTCCACCACAGTCACCACTGCAGGCATGCCCCGCACTGAAGTTGAAGCGATCGGATCAGCGGCGTTGCCATGGGCGATCGGACTGTCACTACTGTTGATGGCGTCCGCGCTCGGCATTATTGCGGGATCCGTCGCGATTCGCCGAATTGTGGGAACGATCGCCGTCGCGGCGGGAATCGCAGGCGTCATTGGAGTCACGACTGTCTCAGGCAACCCTGCGCAACAAACTGCCTTGGACGTCACAGCCGTTTCGGGCGCGACTGTTGTGTGGGTTGAATCCTGGTGGCGAACCATGGCCGCAGGTGGATTCGCTGGCGCCGCTTTGGTAGGGGTGTGGGTTGTCTTCCGGAGTCATACGTGGGCAGAAATGAGTGCCAGATTTGAAGCGCCAGCGAACGCGGGCGAACTCGATGAGGTCGACACGTGGAAATTGCTTGACGCAGGTATCGATCCGACCCAAGTGAGCGACGAGTAGGCTGTCTCCTAACGCCCGAACTTGAATTCAAGGAGAACTCCATGTCACATGGTTCCTCACCCGCGTCGTGGACTGCGGCTCTCGTCTGCTTGGCAGGCTTCCTGATCGGTGGTATCAGCCTGATCCCGAACCCGAACTGGGTTGTCTTCACCGTGGGCGCTGTCATGGTTGTCGGCGCACTCCCGCTGGGCATGATTTTGTCGAAAATGGGCTTGGGCGAAGGCGCTGCTGAAAAGCACTGATCAATGAGCACCGCGGCTGTTGAACGATCGGCCCCGCACCCGGTACGAGATCCGCTTCTCGTGGGCGCGGTCGGAGCGGTGGGCCTTGCTGCACTTCATTTCCGTGACCCGCATGGGTCGACGTGGGTCTTGTGTCCATTCCTCACGCTGACCGGATACCCATGTCCCGGATGTGGCGGTTTGCGTGCGATCAACTTGCTCACGAATGGCGATCTTGTCGGGGCTGCCTCGTCCAACCTCTTGGCAGTTGTTCTTGTGCCAGTCATGGTTATCGCCTGGGCCGTGTGGTTGTGGCGGCGAGCGCGAGGCAATTCCGACGCCCGCATGATCGTGCTGTCAACGCGAATCCTGGCCGTAGCATCTGCTGGAGCCGTTGTATTCTGGATTCTCCGTCTTACCCCGTGGGGCTCGTGGTTAGCACCCTAAATTCTCAGACTTCACTCAAGTTCTTTCCCAAATGCGCCTTCAAATGATTGTGGCCCCCCGCATGAGCGGAGGGCCACAATCATTGTTTGCAGGCGTTAGCGAGACGCTATGCGACAGGTTGATCGTTCAAACGCTTGTAGGCATAAGCCAAGGCGATCTGGGCAACTGGAATTGCCGCGATCAAACCAATGCAGCATGCGAGGATGCCGAGGATTATTACGCCCGCCATGACGAGGAACGTCAGTATTGATTCGCCCAACTTCCCTGCGACGAGCTTGGCGCTTTCGACAATTGCTTCGATCGGATTAACGTTGCGATCGATGAGATAGAAGAGCGAGAACATCGTGAAGAACGAGAAGGCGATACCAGGTAGGAAGCACAACATGGTGCCGATAGTGGTTCCGATGGAAAGCAAAATACCGAGCAACAGAACCGGAACAATATCTAGGCGCGAGAACGCCGATGAAATCGAGAACTTCGTGCCTTCGGTTTCGTCTAGGGATCCGCGCACCAACAACGCCGAGAGAATGTATGCCACGGCAGAAATCGCGATGTTGACGAGCGTTCCTACGAAGCTAAATCCACCCGCTTGGGCAAGGGAAGCCAATGAATCAAGATCAGTCGGGTTGCCGCTGCTAGTAAGTGGCATTGTCACGATCGACAAGAAGACGGTAACGGCGAACATCAGGACCAATGTGAGTACCCACGGGCCTGGGTTATTTGTGAATTTGGCCCAGCCGAACTTCGCGGCTTCGACAGCACTGTAGGGACCGGTGCCACCGACTGCTGGTCCGAAGCCGGGCGGTGGAGGAGGTGGCGCACCAGGATCGGTGTAACTGCCGTACACCGGTGGCGCTGCAGGAGGCGGGGGAGGCGGAGGTGTGTTCTCGGTCGGTTCTTCGGGGCCGGGGCCCACTGGCGGTTCATTCGTCGTCATAGGCGAAACGATATCTAGTTCGCAACGGCTTTTCTACAGGGAAAGAATCATTGCACTGGTGCACATTGCCGGTGTTTTGGCTGATGGCTTTTATAGCCGTGCCTAGGCCCGTGCAAAAAATGGGGGGCGGTTAGTGCCTCAAGTTCGACTCGTTACCCTTGGGAATACATCTGAGCAGTCAACACCCGACCTACGTGAGGGGAGGCAAACCGTGACCGTACTTGACGACATCATCGCTGGCGTCGCTGAAGACTTGGCCGAACGAATGGCGAAAGTCTCGCTCGAAGATCTCAAAGAACGCGCCCGCAAGCAGCCTCCCGCGCTCGACCCGATGCCCCAGTTCCGTGCTGATGGCGTGTCTGTCATTGCCGAAGTGAAGCGGTCGAGCCCCAGCAAAGGTGCGTTGGCGAATATTAAGGATCCAGCTGCGCTCGCTCTTGACTATCAAGCTGGTGGTGCCACCGCGATTAGTGTGCTCACTGAGCAGCGCCGTTTCAACGGTTCACTTGCAGACTTGACGGCCGTGCGCGCCAGCGTCGATGTTCCCGTCCTGCGAAAAGACTTTTTGACTACCTCCTACGAACTCTGGGAAGCGCGAGCCCACGGCGCAGACATGGCACTGCTCATCGTGGCCGGGCTTGAACAGTCCGCCCTTGAATCACTCATTGAACGCGCTCGCTCGATCGGGTTGACGCCATTGGTTGAAGTGCATGAGGAAAGCGAAATCGAACGCGCGCTCGCGGCCGATGCCGATTTGATCGGGATCAACGCTCGCAACCTCAAGACGCTCGAAGTCGATACTGGAACATTTGAACGACTCGCGCCGCTGATCCCTGACTCCGTCGTTAAGGTGGCGGAATCGGGCATTACTGGTCCGCGGGACGTTATCGATTACGCACGGTTAGGTGCCAATGTGGTCTTGGTTGGTGAGACGCTTGTTCGCGGGGACAACCCGCGCGAGTCTGTCGCGGACTTGGTTGCGGCCGGATCGCATCCGGCGTTGCACCACCGATGGCAATCTGGCTAATTCCTTGCCAATTTCGCCCATTTTTTCATCACCATGGAGAACGCCATGACCGCTGTACCTACCTATGACATGCCCGATGAGCGCGGGCACTTTGGCCGTTTTGGTGGTCGCTTCATGCCCGAAGCGCTCGTCGGCCCGCTTGAAGAAATCACGATCGCTTGGCACGAGGCCCAAAACGACCCCACGTTCACCAACGAACTCGAACGGATGATGCGCGAGTACGCGAACGTCCCGAGCCCGCTCTATGAAGCACGGCGATTTTCGAAGGCGGCAGGAGCTCGCATCCTGCTCAAACGCGAAGACCTCAACCACACGGGCGCGCACAAGATCCGCAATGTGATTGGCCAAGCGCTGCTGGCGAAGCGACTCGGTAAGCCGCGGGCCATCGCTGAGACGGGCGCGGGACAACATGGTGTCGCTTCGGCGACGGCGTGCGCCTACCTCGATTTGGAATGCACCGTCTATATGGGTGCCGTTGATGTGGAACGTCAAGCACTCAACGTGGCCCGCATGCGCATGCTCGGTGCCGAAGTCGTCGCCGTTGAACACGGAAGCCGGACGCTCAAGGACGCCATCAACGAAGCCTTGCGCGATTGGGTCACGACTGTCGACACGACCCACTATTTGTTCGGTACCGCTGCTGGCCCACACCCGTTCCCGACCATGGTGCGCGATCTTGTGCGCGGGATCGGTGACGAAGCTAGAGCCCAGTGCCTCGAACTCACAGGCAACCTTCCAGATGCGGCCGTCGCATGCGTCGGTGGCGGTTCGAATGCGATCGGCCTGTTTACTGCATTTATTGGTGACGAAAGCGTCGCCTTGTACGGCATGGAAGCAGGGGGCGACGGGGTAGACACCGATCGCCACGCAGCCACCATCAGTAATGGTTCGGTGGGTGTCCTGCATGGTGCCCGCTCGTACTTGCTTCAGGATGAAGACGGTCAAACGCTCGAATCACATTCGATCTCCGCAGGCCTCGACTATCCCGGTGTCGGTCCAGAACACGCTTATTTAGCCGCGACTGGTCGGGCCAAATATCAGGCCATCGCTGACGCCGAAGCGATGGAAGCATTTGAGTTGCTGTGCCGTACCGAAGGCATCATCCCGGCAATTGAGTCCGCACACGCTTTAGCAGGATCGCTCAAGGTGGCCAAAGAACTCGGTCCCGATGCGGTCATCGTGGTGAACTTGTCGGGTCGTGGCGATAAGGACGTGCAAACGGCCGGCGAATGGTTTGGCCTACTCGGAGGGGACGCGAAATGACATCGCTAGATGAAACCCTCGCGCGAGTTAGAGCCGAGGGTCGAGCGGCGCTCGTTGGATATTGGCCAGCGGGCTTCCCCACAAAAGAACGCTCGATCCGCGCGATCGAAACGATGATCGCTGCGGGAGCAGACATCATCGAAGTGGGTCTGCCCTACAGCGACCCTGTTATGGACGGTGGAACCATCCAGGCCGCAGCAGGGCAAGCGCTCGCCGCAGGCACGCGAATTAGCGATGTCTTCGATGTCGTTGAGGCAAGCGTCGCAGCAGGAGCGGCGACCGTGGTGATGACGTACTGGAACCCCGTTGAACGGTATGGCGTGGATCGATTTGCTTCGGACTTGGCCAAGGCCGGCGGCGCTGGTCTGATTACACCCGACATGATCCCGGACGAAGCCGAGGAATGGACCAGTGCATCCGAAACACACGATCTGAATCGGATCTATCTCGTGGCACCTTCATCCACCGATTCGCGACTAGCAATGACAGCCAACGAAGCGAGTGGATTCATTTACGCCACCGCAGTGATGGGCGTGACCGGGCAGCGTGAACAAACCAGTAGTGCGGCACCCACGCTCGTTGCCCGCCTGCGTGACGTGACCGACAAGCCGATCGGTGTTGGCTTGGGCGTCAGTAACGGCGAGCAAGCGCATGAGGTGGCCGCGTTCGCAGACGCCGTGATCGTGGGATCCGCTCTGATCAAATGTGTGCTCGATGCTGACGACGAAGAGTCTGGGCTGGCTGCGCTGCGCGAACTCACTCTCGAACTTCGTGCGGGCGTGGAACGGGACTAATCGTGTTGATGACAATTCCATCGCCACCGGTTTCGATTTGGTATCTCGGTCCGATTCCTTTGCGTGCCTACGCTTTGTGCATCATTTTGGGTGCGCTCATTGCCATCTGGTTGGGTGAGAAACGCTTCCAGGCACGCGGGGGAGCAGTTGGCGCGGTGAGCGATGCTGCTGTGTGGGCACTGCCGTTCGGCATCGTTGGCGGACGCGCCTATCACGTCATCACCCACTACCAAGACTATTTCGGTCCGGGCAAAGACTTCTGGGACGTGTTCAAGGTGTGGGAAGGTGGCCTCGCCATTTTCGGGGCCATCGCGTTCGGTGCACTTGGTGTCTGGATCGCTAGTCGGGTCCACAAGTTTGATCTCGTGACGCTCGCTGATGCGATCGCGCCGGGGATTCTCATCGCGCAGGGGATAGGACGCCTTGGCAATTGGTTCAATCAAGAACTATTCGGCGTCCCAACGGACGTGCCGTGGGCGCTCGCGATCGACTTTGCGCATCGGCCAGCCGGATACGAATCCTTCGAAACGTTCCATCCCACCTTCCTTTACGAGCTCTTGTGGAATCTCACGGCAGCGGCCGTACTGATGTATCTCGACAAGACGTTCTCGTTGACCCACATGCGAGCATTTGCTTCTTATCTCATGCTGTATGCCACCGGTCGGATGGTCACTGAATCATTACGAATTGATCCGGCTAATGACATCTTTGGTGTGCGCGTCAATATGTGGATGGCAATTCTCGTGTTTATCGGTGGTGCCGTGTTGTTCTGGTGGGGTGCTCGACGCGCGAAAGCAGCAGAAGCCAAACGGTGACTGACCGCTCGGTTACCCGCGATTCGGGTGACAGGCGAGCCTAGCCTTGCAGGAATTCGCGCGTAATCTGAGCCAAACTAGAACCTATGAGTGACGACAACAGAGACAAGGCGTTGGGACTCGATCGTCTTCATCCACGCCACGATCCCAACGGTGGTTCTCTGTATTCGACAACTCTTTCAACATCCTTATGGGCGCGTAGTTTGGCCGCTAGGTGGGGCAAATCGTGAGCCCTGACGGTGAAACTTTGGGGGAACGTGTCGTAGTGCTGGTCGGGCCGACCGCATCAGGCAAGACCGCCCTCTCGATCGCGCTCGCACGGCGACTGGACGGCGAAATTGTCAACACAGACTCCGTCCTGACCTACCGAGATATGAACATCGGCAGCGCGAAGCCGACGCTCGAAGAGCGGCTCGGCGTCCCGCACCACTTGGTGGACGTGTGGGGAGTTGAACACGATGCCACCGTCGCTGAGTTTCAAGGACTAGCCCGTGCTGCGATCGCCGACATCCAAGCGCGCGGGAAAACTCCCATTCTGGTGGGCGGGTCGGCGTTATATGTGCGCGCGGTGATTGATCCGTTGGATTTTCCTGGGACTGATCCACGTGTACGAGCGAAGTGGCAAGCGCGAGGTGAAGAAATCGGGCCCGAGGCACTGCATGCTGAACTCGCCGTCCTTGACCCGGTGGCCGCGGCCCAGATACTTCCCACAAATGCACGTCGCGTGGTGCGAGCGCTTGAGGTGATCGAGATGACCGGCGAGCCGTTCAAAGCGAGCCTTCCTGCGTACGAATCGATCTACCCGGATCTCGTGATGCTGGGCCTCGAGGTTGATCGAGCCGTCCTTGATGCCCGAATCGTGCAGCGTGTCGAAGACATGTGGGCGGCCCGATTCGTTGACGAAGTTCGTCACGTGCATGGACTCGCGGGCAGTCCGACCGCATCGCGGGCAATCGGATATCAACAAGTCCTAGCGTTTCTGGCCGGCCTGTTGAGCGAGGCAGAAGCCAAAGAAGAAACGGTTGCTGGAACGCGTCGCCTCGCCCGCCGCCAAGAACGCATGCTGCACAAAGACCCGCGTATCACCTGGTTCGCTCACGATGACGACGACTTACTCGACAAAGCACTCAAGGCGACTCGACGTTACCGCGACACCGTAGGCTAGAGACATGGGATTCGCATGGTTTAAGGGACACGGCACCGAGAACGATTTCATTCTGCTCCCTGATCATGACGGTTCAATCCATGGCGACCTCGATCCCGCGTTTGTGGCGCGACTCTGCGATAGGCGCACCGGCATCGGCGCCGACGGTGTCTTGCGCGTAATCCGGTCAACGGTTGCCGGCCACAACTCGCCTGGCGAATGGTTCATGGATTATCGCAATGCAGACGGATCCATCAGCGAAATGTGTGGCAACGGGGTGCGCGTCTTCGCTCGACATCTCGTCAATGAGGGTCTCGTTGAAGGGAACGATTTTTCTGTCCATACCCGTGATGGGCTCAAATTCGTCACGGTTACTGACGACGCAGTCACTGTGGACATGGGCGGATACACGGTGGGCCATCATTCGAAAGTTGGTGTCACCGGCCACACGTGGACGGCTCTCGAAGTCAATACAGGTAACCCGCACGCGGTCGCCATCGTCGGTTCTCTCCACGATGCGGGTTCACTCACCGACCAGCCGAGTTTCGATACTGGTGTTTTCCCGGCAGGCGTGAATATCGAGTTCGTTGAAAGAGTTCGCGACGGCGTCGTACGAATGCGCGTCCACGAACGCGGTTCGGGCGAAACTCGCTCGTGTGGGACTGGCGCGTGCGCGGTAGGAATCGCTTTGGCGGCCGCTGATCACGCTGCGCATCCGGCTACGTATGAGATTCACGTGCCAGGGGGAGTGCTGAACGTTGAGGTCGACAAAGATCGCACAATGCTCACGGGGCCTGCTGAAATTGTGGCGGGCGGAACCATGGAGTGGTTTGTGTGAAGGAACCGGGCAAAGAATCACCGGAAGTTGATCCGGGAACGCTCGATCTTGAAGCACGGTCGTCTTTGCGACGAGTTGCCGGTCTCTCGACCGAACTCGAAGACATCACTGAAGTTGAATACCGTCAACTTCGTCTCGAACGCGTGGTGCTAATTGGGGTCTGGACTAGCGGGTCAGTTGAGGACGCAGAAAATTCTTTACGAGAGTTAAAACTGCTTGCGGAAACAGCGGGATCGGACGTTCTGGATGCGCTCATTCAACGTCGACAAAAGCCGGATCCTTCCACCTATATCGGCAGCGGTAAAGTCGCCGAACTTCGTGAGACTGTGCGAGCTACGGGCGCAGATACGGTCATTTGCGATGGCGAGTTGGCGCCGAGCCAATTGCGCAACCTTGAAGACAAAGTCGGTGTGAAAGTTGTCGACAGGACCGCTCTCATTCTCGATATTTTCGCTCAGCACGCCAAGAGCGCTGAAGGCAAAGCGCAAGTCGAAATGGCTCAGTTGACGTATCAAATGCAACGACTGCGTGGCTGGGGCGGGAACCTGTCACGGCAGGCCGGTGGGCGTGCGGCTGGTGGCGAAGGTATCGGTGGTCGTGGGCCGGGCGAAACGAAACTCGAAACAGATCGGCGCCGCATTCAGGCCCGCCTGACCAAGCTCCGGCGCGAACTGGCTGAGTTGTCCGAACAGCGAGAGACGAAGAAGGCGCAGCGCCGACGCAATCGCATCCCCTCGGTCGTCATCGCGGGTTATACGAACGCAGGCAAGTCGAGCCTGCTTAATCAGCTCACTGGTGCGGGAGTTTTGGTTGAGGACGCGCTCTTCGCGACACTCGACCCAACAACTCGCCGAGTTCAAAATAGCGACGGACGGGTATTCACGCTGTCTGACACGGTCGGATTCGTCCGCCACCTTCCACATCAGGTAGTCGATGCCTTCCGTTCGACGCTTGATGAAGTGGCCGAGGCCGACCTCATCTTGCATGTCGTTGATGGATCAGACCCGGATCCGCAGGGACAGATCTCGGCGGTGAGAGACGTCTTCAGCCAGATCGGTGCAGCCAATGTTGCCGAACTTATTGTGATCAATAAGGCCGATGTCGCCGATCCGCTCAACGTCAGTATCTTGTTGGCGCAAGAGCCCGGCGCAGTTGTGGTCAGCGCCCGAACAGGCGAAGGAATTGATGAGCTTTTCGCAGCGATCGAGGCCGAACTTCCCGTTCCACCGGTCTTGGTAGACGTGGTCTTGCCGTACAACCGAGGCGATCTCGTTCATCGGATCCACGCTGAAGGCGAAATCTCACTGCTGGAACATGAAGCCGAGGGCACTCACGTTGTTGCGCATGTCGATGGCGGCTTGGCAGCGGCGATCGAGGACGCGGCGCGGTGAACGTGAGCAATCTTGAATCTGTCCTCGGCGCCGCCGTTGGGAACATCGGCGGCAGCGAACGGCCCGGCCAAACTCGCATGGCGCAGGCTGTCGCCGAGGCGTTGGGCAATGAACAGCATCTCCTGGTTCAGGCCGGCACTGGCACGGGTAAGTCGTTGGGATATTTGGTTCCCGCCGTGTTGCATTCTTCGCGAGTGGTTGTGGCCACGGCGACCTTGAACTTGCAGCACCAACTCATCGAGAGCGATGTGCCTAATGTTCGTTCGGCGATGTCAACTCTGAATAAGATGCCACCCAAGGTGGCTGTCGTCAAAGGTCGAAGCAACTATGCGTGTCTGCGTAAGGTGCGCGAGGTGGGTGAGGCTCAGGACTCATTGTTCGATGACGACATTGGCAAGACTGGAAAAGAAGTCATCGCACTCCGCACCTGGGCCGAAGAGCAAGCCGAAGATCAGAGCACGGGGGACCGAGAGGATGCTCCCTCGCACACCGATCAGTCGTGGCGACAGGTGAGCGTCTCTGCAATGGAATGCATCGGGGCGAGTCGGTGCCCGTTCGGGCAAGAGTGTTTCGCGGAACGAGCCCGAGAAGACGCCGCGACAGCGTCGGTCGTGATCACTAATCACGCGATGCTCACGATCGATGCGATCGAAGGCGTTCCGATGCTGCCCGAATACGATGCCGTCATTGTTGATGAGGCTCATGAATTAGTGTCACGGGTGACGCAAGCTTCCACCGACAGCCTCGACCCAGCGTTGATCGAACGTGTGGCGCGACGGGCTCGAACGCATCTCGATGACGAAGGCGATGCCGACCGACTCGCCGATGCAGGCGGAACACTCGCCGATGTTCTTACCCACCTCAAGCCCGGCGCCATCGCCGCGAAAGATGGGCCCGTTGTCGATGCGTTGTCGCTCGTGAGAGACGCGGCGCGGGCTGTTTTTTCGGGGTTCGCGAAAGGTGACGGTCAGACACCTGACCCGGAAACACACACTGCGAAGACGCACGTTGAAGCGCTCTTCAAGGTTGCTGAACGCATGACTGCTGGCTCTGAATTTGACGTGCTTTGGTTTTCCGACTCAAAACTCGACTTCGGCCTACGTATTGCGCCCATCGACGTCGCTGGACTCTTGAGCCGGGGGCTTTTTGCTGAAAAGACAGTCATTTTGACGAGCGCGACACTTGCGCTTGGGGGCACCTTCGACCCCGTCGCGCACAGTCTCGGTTTAACCCTTGGCGGACATGACTGGCTGGGGCTCGATGTTGGATCACCCTTCGACTACCAGCATCAGGCGATCCTCTACGCCGCCAAGCACTTACCGCCGCCTGGTCGTGGTGAGTTTGAACCCGAACGACTAGCCGAGATCGAAGCGCTCATTGCCGCTGCAGGTGGCCGAACTTTGGGCTTGTTCTCATCGCGCAGGGCAGCCGAGGAGGCTGCCGCTGCGATGCGTGAGCGATTGCCTGAGATCGATTTCTTGTGTCAAGGCGACGCGCACTTGTCCGAACTCATTGATACGTTCGCCCGGAACGAGTCGACCTGCCTCTTTGGGAGTTTGAGTTTGTGGCAGGGACTGGACGTCCCGGGCCCAGCGTGTTCGCTCGTCATTATCGATCGGATTCCGTTTCCGCGCCCAGACGATCCGGTCACGAACGCGCGGCAACAACGAATCGCCAAATCCGGCGGAAACGGGTTTATGCAAGTTTCGGCCCAGCATGCTGCGCTACTGCTTGCCCAGGGGGTTGGTCGGCTCATTCGAAGTCATGATGACAAGGGTGTCGTTGCCATTCTTGACTCGCGGATTGTTAACGCCAGGTATGGGAGTTTTCTCGCCAGGAGCCTCCCGCCCATGCATCGTTCGATTGACTTGGAATCGGTGTGCGGTTCCTTGTCTCGGCTTTCACCAGATTCAACGGCAGCGCCCTGCACAGCTTGAGTTTGATATCCTTGACAAGCCTGTCATCAATCTTGGGGAAGTCTTTGAGTATGAAACGCCTGCTAACTGGTTCGCTGATCGCGGTGGCGACTCTCGCATCTACCTTGGTTGCTGCACCCGCGCAAGCCGCGCCTTTGGTCGCGATCACGACTACTCACGTCGCTATGTCCAGCGCAGGCGTTGGCAAGGTTCAAGTCGCTTGTTACGCAAAGAAAGCGTGCACGGGCAGCATCTGGGCGGCTGGATATGGCGCAGAAGCAAGCAAATTCACAGTTAAGGCGCGCTCGTACGCATATGTCGGATTCAAAGTGACGCCGTGGTATTCATTGCCCACCGACTCGCGAGGCTTCCGCCACGTCACGCTTCACGTCACGGGGGCAAACCCTGTCCCGGTCACTCTTGAACCGTATAAGGCTGCAACGATTTCAGGCACAGTCACGCGACGCTCAGGGCCGACCATTTCAGATGTCGAAGTCCAGTTGTGGCGCGTTGGGACGCGTGAACGTCTCGTGAGCGTCAACCGCATCACGCCCGCCAACAATGGCGTCTACTCCTTCACAGTGCCGCTTGGGGTGAACAACTCCAACACTGCTGCCTACCGCATTCAAGTCATGGGTAAGCAAGATGGCAATCGACGCACGTGGTGGTGGCGTGGCAGCAACAACAACGCCTTGGGCGGTGCTGCCCATTCAGCGCAATCGACGAAAGTCGTCGTTTCACGTAATGCAAGTGAGCAATTTACCTATGTCGCAGACTTTGATTACTCGTCGATTTCAGGCACTGTCACCAAGGGCGGTTCGCCGGTTTCCGGACGAGAAGTGACTGTTTATGCTCGCCCCGCAGCGTGGCCGACCACCTCTGCCGGATTGCGTGAACTCGATGTCATGAGTTGTGTCGACATTATTGGCCGCACAACCACGAACGGTTCAGGTCACTACAACCTGGGTTTTGTGCCCGTAAATTCAAGTAACGTCTACGTCGTCAAGTCCACGAACTCGTGGTGGAATAACGACAAGGGCACCTGCCACGCGGCGGTGGCTCACCGCAACGCTAACCATGGTGGCTCGACGCCGGGCTTGGTTTCGGTCGGCACGAATGCAGTAACTAAGAACCTCACCGAAGATCGCCACGGAACCACCATCACGATGTCAGTCACGGGTTATCAAGGGAATTCGACGTCGGCGCCGGTTGATCAATGGACGACCATCCGTGAATATTCAACAGGTCGGAGCATCCTTAGCTCGGACGTCGTGTATCAAGGCACAGCACGTACGGCGACGCTTGGTGCGGGTGAATACTGGGTTGAAACTGGTCGCCGCCAAGGATGCTCGGCTTGGTACAGCAGCCGATTCAAAGACAATAACGGCTACTTTAATGGCGAAGATCGCGGTGCGGAAAAATGGAAAGCACAGAACTATCGCATGTACCGTGAGCACTGTCGTGCATATTCGCAGGGCGCCTACAAGTGGGTGAGCGTCTCTGGAGCCGGTGCTCAGACGGTTGAACTGGTTAACCGTTACGGGTCTGTTGTGACAGGCAAGGTAAGCGGCCCGACTGCTAAAACGAAGGCTGAAGTTCTTGTTCGCCTCGTTTCGACCGATGGCAAGACGGTCTACCGCACGGCGCTCACTGATGGCGGTGGCAAGTTCAAGGTGACCGGCTTGGCGCCAGGCACCTATCGTGTTGTTGTCAATGCCGATTCATGGCGCGGAATTAGTCGTGGGTTCAAGGGCGTTAGCAAGGTCACCGTTAAGGCGAACCAGACGAAGTCGATTGGGACGCTGAAGTTCAAATCGACAAAGAAGACTAACTAGAAGTTCGATGGATTACAGCGCACCGCAAAACCCGCGGGTCCTTGTTACCGGCGGTGCAGGGTATATCGGCTCCCATGTGGTTCTTGCTTTGCTCGAAGCAGGACTCACACCAGTTGTGGTTGACGATTTATCGACCGGCCATGCCGAGTTTGTCCCCGACGGTGTTGCGTTTCATCAACTCGACATTCTCGACACTCAACGGCTAAGTGGGGTAATTGCCGCTGAATCGATTACCGCTGCCATTCATTTAGCCGCCTACAAATACGCGGGTGTATCGGTAGATCGCCCGCTCCACACATGGCAGCAAAATGCCGGTGGGACAATGAGTCTGTTGGCGGCCATGTCCGAAAACGATGTGCACAACCTGGTCTTTTCATCGACGGCAGCCGTGTACGGAACAACCGACGTGCCCTTGGTCTTGGAGTCGGAACCCACCCATCCTGAATCGCCCTATGGCGAATCGAAGTTGGCGGCAGAACGGATCATCACGAACCAAGCCGGAACAGGGCGATTGACGTTTACGAATCTGCGTTACTTCAATGTGGTGGGATCCGGGTCGCCTACGTTGTATGACTCAAGCCCACACAACTTGTTCCCACTTGTTATCGATGCTTTGCTTGCGGGGCGTGAGCCAACCGTATTCGGCGATGACTATCCGACGCACGATGGCTCGTGCGTGCGCGATTATGTGCACGTGAGCGACTTGGCTGCGGCACACGTGGTGGCGCTAACGCGACTAGTGTCGGGCGACTCTATCGAACCGATTTACAACCTAGGCAGCGGAACTGGCGTTTCTGTCAAGGAGATCATGTCGGCAGTGGCAGACGTTACCGGAATTGCGTTCACGCCAAAAGTTGCCGCCCGCCGTGCAGGAGATCCACCGCGAATTGTTGCTTCAGGCGACCTCGCATCCCGTGATCTTGACTGGCAGATGCGCCATTCCTTGCACGAAATGGTCGAGAGCGCCTGGAGCGCTCGCAACACCGAATCTGCTTGAACTAAACGCGCCTTAAGACGGCGGTCACTTTGCCGAGGATTGTTGCGTGGGTTCCGTCGATTGGTTCGTACGCATCGTTATGGGGGAGCAGCCAGGTTTCGCCGTTCTTTTTGCTCAAGGTCTTGACAGTTGCTTCGCCGTCGATCATGGCCGCGACGATTTCGCCATTCTCGGCAACGGATTGTTGACGGATGACAACGAAGTCGCCATCGCAAATGGCCGCATCGACCATGGAATCGCCACTGACTTCGAGGAGAAAGAGCGTGCCGTCGCCCACGAGAGACTTCGGCAGAGGCATGACTTCTTCGACGCGCTCTTCGGCAAGAATCGGCCCGCCGGCCGCAATGCGCCCGACGAGAGGTACGAGGGAAGCCTCGGGGAAAGCATCGCCAATGCCAGTTTCATCCTGATTCGCAGAACTGCGGCGAGCGCTCTCGCGACCTTCAGGAAGTCGAATTTCAAGCGCTCGTGGTCGACTCTGATCGCGCTTAATGAAGCCCTTTGACTCCAGTACTCGCAACTGGTGTGAGACCGATGACGTACTTGCTAG
>CALMUY010000201.1 GCA_937873005.1 uncultured Aeromicrobium sp.
GGCATCAGTGAGACGCGCGACCTCAGCGCATTCCATCCGCCCGCGAAGCCCGAATCTCCAAGCTCAGCCACATCCTCCCAATTGTCACAGCCCCAGCCGTCACCGACCCAACCTGCGGTGTCGGAGGATACGCCGATCATCTCGCCCAGCGACTACTTCGCTGCAGGATCCGCTCCGGCGTTCCCGCCTTTGCCTGAATCGCACTTCCGGGCGGGTGCTTCCGCAGTCGCCACGGCACGCATTCCATCAGAACCTAGAGCCATGACCGGTGCACTCAAAGCTGCCCTGGCCGTCATGGGCGTCGCTTCAGGCATCATCGGGGGGCTTTCGGGCCTCGTACTGACAGCAATGCTCACCATGCGCGACGAGGTGTTGGCTGAACTCGAAGCGACGCCCGACTCGAAAGAACTCCTCGATGCAACAGGCCTGAGCGTTGAGGCGCTTGGCACACTCTTCACCGTGTTCTTCGCGATCATCACGGTGGCGTGCCTGTTCTCGATCCTGAGCGCAGCACTTGCTTTCACCCGTAAGAAGATCGCCTGGTGGATGGTTCTCGTTTCCTGCCTTGGCGCGTTGGGGTTGTCGGTCTTGACGATCCCTCTGGGAATTGTTACGGCGATACCCGTCGTATACGTCCTCATCGTTTTACTCCGCGAAGACAGTCGCGCAACCTTCATGTGAAAACTGTCACAAGCAGCGGATTTGCTTTGGCATAGAGTCAAAGTTTCAACTAATCTCGATGGAGTGGCACAGAATTCTTCTATCGCTCCCATCCGCGTCAGGCCCCACGTCGTAGTCGTTGGTGGCGGGTTTGGTGGGCTCGCGGTAGTTCGCAAACTCGCTAAGGCAGACGTCGACATTACGCTGATCGATCGCCACAACTACAACACCTTCCAGCCGTTGCTCTATCAAGTTGCAACTGCGAGCCTCAACCCCGGCGATATCACCTGGTTCTTGCGCGCGATTCGATCGAAGCAAGACAATGTCCGGTTCCTCAAAGGCACGGTTGTTGACATCAACCACGAGGCGCACTCGATCCTGCTCGACGGCGACATCACCGTCGGCTTCGACTATCTTGTGCTCGCCAACGGCGTCACCGCGAACTTCTTCGGCGTACCGGGCGCCGAAGAGTATTCGATGCCGCTCTATCGGCGTTCACAGGCGCTCGCGCTACGCGATCGCATGTTCGCAGCGCTAGAAGACGCGGCGATCAACGGCCAAAACGACAACTTCAGACTCGTCGTTGTCGGGGCAGGTGCGACAGGCGTGGAAACAGCAGGCGCGCTCGCTGAAATGCGCAACCTCGACATGCCCACCACCTACCCCGAACTTGACCCAACGAAAGTGCACATCACGTTGGTCGAGATGGGCCAGCACGTGTTGGCGCCGTTCCACCCAAATCTTCGTGAATATGCGAAACGGCAACTCGAAAAGCGCGGTGTCGATTTGCGATTGGGAACAGTCGTCAAGGAAGTCACGCCAGATGGCGTCTTGTTAGAGAAGGACGGCGTCCAAGAGTTCGTCAATGCGGGAATTGTTGTCTGGGCGTCAGGAATTACCGCACACGAGATCGTCAGCCAATGGGATGTTCCGCAAGGGCAGGGCGGTCGTATCGTGGTCAACGAACATCAAGAAGTAGTCGGCAGGGACCGGGTATTTGCGATCGGTGACGTATCCGTCAATCCGGATGCCGCGCTTCCGCAGTTGGGTCAGCCCGCCATTCAAGGCGGACACCACGTGGCGAAAGTGATCCGCGCTCTCGTTGCCGACAAGCCACTACCCAAGCCGTTCCGGTACAGCGACAAGGGCACGATGGCAACCATCGGTCGCGCTTCGGCAATCGCGCAAGTGAAGGGTTTGCCGCGACTCAAAGGCTTCACTGCTTGGGTCATTTGGGTAGCGCTGCACGTCGCGCTGTTGTTGGGGAACCGGAACCGGTTTGCCACCATGACCAACCTAACGCTCAAGTACCTGCTCTGGCGCAGCCACAATGCGATTGTCGGCGAGACGCCATATGTGCAAGCGATCGAACCCAAAACGCACTGCGCGGTGTGTGGTGAAGTTCGCGACGCGCACGAGCATCAGTCTGCCGAACAGATCGCTGCGGCCAAGGAAGCACTCGAGGCCGAACTCGATTCACCGCAGAGCTAACGCCTCGCTCAAGACCTTCTCGAGGTGTCCTCGCGCTTCAATCATGGACGGCCCGAACCAGGTCAGCGCACGACCACTGCACAGGGCTGTCGGCGTGGAAGCGAATGCTTCGGGCCCGTCTTCAGCGGTGAATACATAGGGCTCATCCGGCAGTAAAACCACATCGAGACACATCGAGTCGAGTTCGGCAATATCGATCGCGGGATAACGACCCTCGGACCCCGAAAGCACGTGGTTGAGTCCGAGCGCGCTCAACATGCTTCCCGTGAACGTGTCTCGTCCGACCACCATCCACGGGTCGCGCCACACGCAGCACGCCACACGAGCCGAACTCAATCGACTTGGCTCAGCCCAGATGGATTCGGCCTCAACGAGCCATTCGGGGATCGGCGCACCTAGCCCTTCGCTCCACAGCCTTCGCATTGAGGTAAAACTCTGGTCGAGCGTCTCAATATCGGTTACCCAGACAGAAACTCCCGCTTCGCGCAACCGGAGGACATCGAGTTCGCGGTTCTCTTCCTTGTTGGCAATCACGAGGTCGGGCTGCAGTTCAACAATCGCCGCCACGTTGGGGTTCTTCGTGCCCCGAATTCGCGCCACGTCGAGGTCAGCAGGGTGAGTGCACCAATCGGTCACCCCGACGAGTTGTTCACAATGGTCCACAGCCAACGCTTCGGTCAGTGACGGCACAAGGCTCACGATCCTTTTTGGCGGCCCGGTCAACGGAACGTCAGCACCCAAATCATCACGCATGAGCACAACACTAGAGTGTCAATATGACTGAAATCGAATGGAATGCTGCTGGCCAATGGGAAGACATCGCCTATGAGACGAGTCCTGAAGGAATCGCCAAGATCACGATTTGTCGCCCAGAAGTGCATAACGCTTTTCGTCCGCAGACCATCATCGAGATTTCAGAAGCCCTCAATCTCGCCCGGGAAGATGAAGGCGTCGGCGTCATTATCTTGACGGGGCAAGGCGAGAATGCGTTTTGCTCTGGCGGTGATCAGCGCGTCCGTGGCGACTCGGGCTACAAGACCGATGCGGCCGCAACCGGCCGGTTCCATGTCACCGACCTGCATACTCAAATGCGCCGCACACCCAAGCCGATCATTGCCTCGGTTGCCGGTTGGGCGATCGGTGGTGGCCATGTGTTGCACCTGGTCGCGGACCTCACCATCGCGGCTGACAACGCACGCTTCGGCCAAGTTGGCCCCAAAGTTGGCTCCTTCGATGGCGGCTACGGCGCGAGCATACTCTCGGATTTGGTCGGTCCCAAGAAAGCCAAAGAGATTTGGTTCTTGTGCCGTCAGTACGACGCGCAGGAAGCGATGGAGATGGGCTTGGTTAACACGGTCGTGCCGTTGGCAGAACTCGAAGCCGAGACCATCAAGTGGGCGCGCGAAATGTTGGAGCTTTCGCCCTGGGCGCTGCGCTTATCCAAGATGAGTTTCCATGCGCACGAGGACGGCTACGCCGGCATCCAACAGCTTGCGCACGACGCGAACCTGCTGTTCTATGGGCAGGCAGAAGCGCAAGAAGGTCGCGAAGCCTACAAAGAAAAGCGCAAGCCTGACTTCACGAAGTTCCCGCGCCGCCCGTGAACGCGACGGTGTGAAGGCTCGTTCCAAAACGGGCCAATCAAAAACTCAGCGGGGCTGGTACCGACGATAACGTCGGTACCAGCCCCGCTGAGATTGATACGAGTTTGATGCGAGCCTGGAACGTGCTCAGATCATCTTGATAATCATCGGAAGCAATTCGATCACGACTGGCAAGAGCTGTTGAGCAAGCTTTGCAAGGTCTTGGTCTGAAAGTGCGCCCGAAAGTGCTGCAAGATCGATGCTGTTGAGGATCTTGCCCAGATCTACTGAACCAGTCGAGCCACCGAGCAGGCTGCTCAAGTCCGAGCCACCGAGCAGGCTGCTCAAGTCCGAGCCACCGAGCAGGCTGCCAAGGTCCAAACCGCCGAGCGCACCGGAACTAGGCGATGAAGTTCCGTTCTTCGATCCTCCGGTCAGACTGCCGAGCAGCGAGCTCACATCGATTGACTCAATGTCGAAGTTGCCCGTCTTGATGGCAGTCATGAGTGAAGAAATGAGGCTTGAGAAGTCCGCGTTGGCAAGGAGTGAGCCAGAGGTCATTCCCTTGATGCAGGCATTCAGTGCCGGTTCGACGAGACCCTCAAGATCAACGTTCTTACCCGCGACGATGCCAGAGATCGCGCTCGTTCCGACGGTCGTTCCCGCTTGAATAGCGCAACGCTGCAACGCGGCTTCGAAGTTCATATCGAAGGAAGGATCAGCGATGACCGGATACGCGGTCGGAGTGCGAAGCGTCTTCAGCGTGGGGCGGTGTCGAATCACCTGAGTCAAGGTTGTTCCCTTAACTTCGAAATGCGTGGGGATGGCTTTGCCTTTGGCGTCGATGGCCCACGGTGCGGGCGCACCCGCCACGATTCCACCCTTGTCGTCCAGGGCAATGACGCCACCGTCTGGAAGTACCGAAAGTTTCGCCACATCGCCACCGACGTCAAAACTCCAGCGTTCGGGCGCAAAAGCGCTATCTACGGCAATGAGACTGCGCACGCTTTCGTCGGTCGACTCCAACGTCACGGCCGACTGCGAGTTCTTGGCTCGGAAGATTGCACGGTTGTTGCTACTCGCGAGTGGCTTGCCCGAACTTGGAAGTGAAAGCGTCAGTTCCCCGGCTTTGCCTTCCAAGGCGCCGACGCCCTTCGAGTTCGATGGCAGGGTCACGCCCGGGTTAGACGCAACTGGAGCTTGTTCGGTCTTTGTCAACGCAGAGTTGAGCTGATCGTTGAGTTTGTCAGTTGCATTTGAGGCCAATGCTGGACCAGCGGTCGTGGCGATGAGTGTTGCACAGGTGGCCGCGACTACGGCGACTCGTTTCCCTGCGCTTGAAAGGCGTGAAACCATGAAGTTCTCCTTGGTAAAGGGATGCGACGTGGTCATCGTCACGTCGCAAGTTGCCCCAAACGTTAGTACGAAATTGCCATGCGCATAGTCCTTTTTCACTATTAACGCGATAGCTTGAGTCGCGTGAGACTGGTGAGAATCATGGGAATCGAAGTGGTAACGACCCTCGATAACAGTGCGACTCAGATCAAAAGTCGAAGCATCAACGGAAACGCGGTGGGTTCATTTCAGACTCAAGCGGCCAGGGGTTGGGTTTGCAGCCGTTGAGTCCCTTTGACTGCTGCATCATGAGCGGCGCTTTTTCGCCCTGGCTGCGGCAGTAACTGTGGCTGAGGCCGAGCCAATGCCCAACCTCGTGGTTAACCACCATGTGTTGATAGGCGGCCAGCGTTGTGCCCGGCGCGGCCTTCCAGGTGTCTGTCGACTCAAGCCAGCGGTCCTCATTGATTACGACGTTGTCGCCCGTGCGGCAACTCCAATAGCTTGAACACGTCGACGAGAAACTGGGAACTTTCGCCGAGGTCGACAGGTTGATGGTGAGATCACCGCCCGTTTCGACCTGTTTGAACTCGATACCGTCGGAGCGCCAACCGCGTGGATCGTCAAGAATCTTCGCAACGTTCTGGGCGAACTCATCGCTGGCCGTGAGCACGTCGCCGCGCGAAGCGATCGTGTATTCAACGGTGACTCGCCTGTCACGCTTATGCCCGATAGGCCCGTTTGCTTCGGCCTTCATCGTGAGCGGTTTGAAGCCCGATTTGGTTGCTTTGATTTCGACCGAGATGGTGGAGCCGACATCGTCGATACCGGTCCGGTAGTCCAGTTCAGTGGCGCCTTCGATCGGCTTGCCATCCCGAAGCCATTGCGTGGCAAACGTGACGCCTTCGGCTTCGGAGACCTTGGGGGAAATGAACGAGAGTTTCTTGCCGAACCGCAACGGGCCACTCAAAGCGGGCTGCGTTACGACAGTCATCTGAGCGAGAGTCTTTTCGGGTTCGCCGGTTGATCCACCGCGTGTGCCGTCTGATTCGAGGACGAAGATAACCGAAGCAATCGTCAAAAGGGTCAGCCCGACAGGGATCAGCCACTGCTTCCATTGCCCACGCATGGAGTTCATGCTAATTGACGCGCGGACACGAACCGCAGTACTACGGGGGTGTTCCTACGGCGATGTCGGTGCTCACCGGAAGCGTGGCGGGTTTCGTTCGGACTTTATCGGCCACGGGTTTGGCTTGCAGCCCTTCAGCCCCTTGGACTGTTGCATCATGAGTGGAGCACGCTTGCCTTTGCCGCCGCAGGTGCGGTGTTTCCAGCCGAGCCAATGGCCAGTTTCATGATTGACGACCATGTGCCGGTAGCCGCTTAACGTGGTGCCTTTCGCTTTGCGCCAGGTGGATGTTGAGTGCTTCCAGCGTTCTTGGTTGATGACGACATTGCGCCCAACCCGACAACTCCAGTTCGAAGAGCACGAACTCGAAAAACTAGTCATCGAATTCGCGTTCGCGAGATACACCGTCATGCTGCCGCCGGACTGCACTTCTTTGAACGCAATGCCGGTGGATCGCCAACCGCGCGGATCGTTCAAAATCTGATTCACGTGCGTGCGGAACTCTGACTTATTTGCCGTGATTGAGCCCCGATAGGCGATGCGGTAGTTAACTGTTTTGCGAACGTCGCGTACGTGACGTATCGGCGATGTCGGCGCTGAATCCAACGTCAGGTTCTGGAAGCCTGCTTTGCGCACAGTCAACCGGATAGAAATTCGTGCGCCGACATCGCTCACACCGAGCGTGTAGGTGCGGCCGTTCGCGCCGGCGATCGGCTTGTTGTTACGCAACCATTGAGTGTGCGAACTCAGCCCTTCGGTTTCTGAATACGCGCCCACCGAGCGGGTCAGCGTTTTGCCGTACCGGATAGTGCCAGTGACCGTCGGAGGCGTCACCACCGTGAAGGTTGGCAGCGGCTCAATGGTCGATTCCGGTTCAGGGACAACGGGTTCAGCACTGACGGGCGCTGCGGTGAAGGACGCCAACACCAACGCTAAACACGCAACGGCTAGGCCCGGTGAGAACTTTGTTCGCATGAGGTTGAGTGTAAGCGCCCGGCAGGTGGCTAGACGTTCCGCCGGTATTGGCCACCCACCTCGAAGAACGCTTCGGTGACTTGCTGTAGCGAGCACACGCGGGCAGCGTCCATCAACACGGCGAACACGTTGTCGCCACGCGTAGCGGCCACCTTCAGGCGTTCGAGTGCGGCGGCCGCCTCGTCGGTGTGGGTGGCTCGGAAACCGCGCACGCGTTCGAGTTGTGATTCCTTCTCAGCTTCAGTTGCGCGCGCGAGTTCGATGCGTGGAGGTTCCTCGTCGCGTGCGCGTGGCAGGAAGGTATTCACACCGATGATGGGCAGGGAGCCGTCGTGCTTGCGGTGTTCGTACAGCAGCGATTCGTCTTGAATGCGCCCACGCTGGAAACCGGTCTCCATCGCGCCCAACACGCCACCGCGTTCGCTGATGGCATCGAACTCGCGGAGGACAGCCGCCTCGACCAAGTCGGTGAGTTCGTCGATCACGAACGAGCCTTGGTTCGGGTTCTCGTTCATCGCCAATCCCCACTCGCGGTTGATGATGAGTTGGATCGCGAGCGCACGGCGAACCGACTCGTCCGTCGGCGTCGTGACGGCTTCGTCATAGGCGTTGGTGTGCAGACTGTTGGCGTTGTCGTAAATCGCGATGAGCGCCTGCAGGGTCGTGCGGATGTCGTTGAAGTCCATTTCTTGGGCGTGCAGCGAACGCCCGGAGGTTTGAACGTGATATTTCAGTTTCTGACTGCGCTCATTCGCGCCGTACTTCTCACGCATCGCAATCGCCCAAATACGCCGGGCAACACGCCCGAGCACCGTATATTCGGGGTCCATCCCGTTCGAGAAAAAGAACGACAAGTTCGGGGCGAAATCGTCAATGTGCATCCCGCGCGCGAGATAGGCCTCGACGTAGGTGAACCCGTTCGACAAAGTAAACGCAAGTTGGCTGATGGGGTTCGCGCCAGCCTCCGCAATGTGGTAGCCAGAAATCGACACCGAATAGAAGTTTCGAACACCGTTCTCGATGAACCACTCTTGAATATCGCCCATCATGCGCAGGCTGAACTCCGTTGAGAACAAGCACGTGTTTTGGCCCTGATCCTCTTTGAGGATGTCGGCTTGGACGGTTCCGCGCACATTCTGAACCGTGTAGGCAGCAATCTGGGTGCGCTCATCAGCGTTCGGGACGCGCCCCTCGCGCTCGGTGAACAACTCGAGCTGCTGATCGATCGCCGTGTTGAGGAAGAACGCCAACACGGTGGGAGCGGGACCGTTAATCGTCATCGAAACTGACGTGCTCGGGTCGACGAGGTTGAAACCTCGATACAACTCCTTCATGTCGTCGAGGGTTGCTACGGAAACACCGGAGGTTCCGACTTTGCCGTAAATGTCTGGTCGCGGGTCGGGGTCACGGCCATACAACGTGACCGAATCGAACGCCGTCGACAACCGGGTGGCCGGTTGACCTTCGCTCAAGACTCGGAACCGACGGTTGGTGCGGGCTGGGTCGCCTTCACCGGCAAACATGCGGGCCGGATCTTCGTTGTCACGTTTGAAGGTGAAAACGCCAGCGGTGAACGGGAAGAAGCCGGGCAGGTTTTCGCGTCGCCAGAACCGCAATAGGTCGCCATGGGAGCGGAACTTCGGCAGGCTCACGCGGCGCACCTTGTTGCCAGAGAGCGTGTCCTTCGTGAGCGCGAACGTGAGTTCCTTGTCGCGCACGCGGATCCGGTGCTCATCGCCTGAATATGATTCGACGACTGCGGGCCACGCGGCGAACTGCTCGCGCACCTCGTCAGGCAGCGCGGCGTGCGCTTGCGACGCGAGTTCTGCGACTCGTTCGTCGGCGACTTCGGCCGCCACTGCAGCAAAATGTTGGGCCCGGTCAGCGGCATCGGCTAAACGCTCGGTTTCGGCATGGAAATCGCGAATCGTCTGGGTGATTTCTGACAGGTAGCGGGTTCGGGCCGGCGGAATGATGTGGTGTTCCAAACGTGAAAAGCGCACATCGACGGCGGGCAGAACACCTGGCTCCCAGCCGAGCAGCGCCCGAAGTTCTTGATAGAGGGCAGTGGTTCCTTCGTCGTTGAAGTGCGCGGCGCTCGTGCCAAATACGGGCATTTCTTCTGGCCGCTTGCCGAACGCTTCGCGGTTGCGCACGAGTTGTTTCGACACGTCACGCAGTGCGTCTTTTGCGCCGTGGCGCTCGAATTTGTTGATGGCGACGATATCGGCATAGTCGAGCATGTCGATCTTCTCGAGTTGCGACGACGCGCCAAACTCGGGCGTCATCACATACAAGGAATGGTCAACGTGCGACAAGATCCCGGCATCGCCCTGGCCGATGCCTGGGGTTTCGACAATGACGAGGTCATGTCCGGCCGCTTTGAGGATGTTCACGATCTGATCGAGAGATTCGGGTACTTCATGTGAGCCACGCGTGGCGAGTGAACGGAAGTAAATGCGGTCGCCGTCAATGGCGTTCTGGCGGATCCGGTCGCCGAGCAGCGCCCCACCGCCTTTGCGGCGAGTGGGATCGATCGCGACGACAGCGATGCTGAGCTTGTCTTCTTGATCGAGTCGGAAGCGTCGGATGAGTTCGTCAGTGAGCGAGCTTTTCCCTGAACCACCCGTGCCGGTAATACCGAGCACGCGAGCCGACGAGCCGGCAGCAATGGCGGCAACGCTGGTCGCGACAGACTCGTCGAGTTGGCCGAGTTCAGCAGCCGTGATCGCTCGAGCGATGGCGCCGTGGTCGCCTGCTTGGAGTCCGGCGAGATCTGGCTGGCCGAACGACATGACGTCAACATCGCATTCGCGGATCAGGGTGTTGAGCATCATCGGTAGGCCCAGATTTTGGCCGGCTTCTGGAGAGAAGATGGTGACGCCTACCGAAGCGAGGCCTGCGATTTCATCGGCCACGTTGACACCGCCACCACCGCCGTAAACCTTGATGTGACCGGCGCCACGCTGCTGAAGCAACTCCACGAGGTACTTGAAATATTCGACGTGGCCACCCTGATAGGAACTGACAGCAATGCCTTGCACGTCTTCCTCGATGGCGGCATCGACAACTTCAGCGACCGAGCGGTTGTGCCCCAAGTGAATGACTTCAGCACCTTGGGATTGCAGGATCCGCCGCATGATGTTGATGCTCGCGTCGTGGCCGTCAAAAAGGCTCGAAGCGGTAACGAAACGAACTGGGTGACTGGGCCGGTGCAACTCGGACATGGGGCTCCTTGAAACTTGGTAGTCCAATAGTAGGACTTCCTACTAATTTTGGAAAACCCGGTTGCGCTTGCCGCGGTGCGATTGCTGACTCGCTACGGTGAAGTCATGGCCGGCCTTGACTTTGACCCGATTGAACGCGCGGGTGAACTCTGGGCCGAACGCGTTGGAGATGCAAGCGCGATGCGTTTCGCCACCTCGATCATGCGCGTGCAGCAAGTGCTCCTCGCCGAGTTTGATGCGGCGCTCAAGCCGCATGGCATTACGTTTGCCAGATATGAAGTCTTACGCCTCTTGTCGTTTAGCAAATCAGGGGCGCTGCCGTTGTCGAAGATTGGCGAACGCCTCATGGTGCACCCCACCTCGGTGACGAGCCTGATCGACAAGTTGGTTGATCAGGGACTCGTCTTGCGCGAACACGACGAGCACGATCGACGACGTGTGCTCGCGTCGCTGACCGACCATGGCAACCAGGTTCTCGAAGCGGCTACGACTGCGCTTACGGACACCGACTTCGGTCTAGGCGCCCTTACGCGCGAGCAACAAGAAGAGGGCTACGCGCTGCTCAAAACGTTCCGGGCGGCCAACGCAGATTGGTAACACAGTGTGAACTGAGTTACGTGTGATGTTTGTCCCGTCAGACACCGTTCATTAACGCGTATAGCCCCGAAAGTGTTAGCGTTTGGCCAGAACTCACTTGAGTTTGAGAACAACCTGCCTCGACCGCGAGGGAAGCCGGTGAAAGTCCGGCGCTGACCCGCAACCGTAAATCGCTATCTGCGAAAGCCGGAAAACTCGCCCGAGGTTCACCACTCGAAACATGCTGTCGTGGAATGCAGCGAGCGAGATCCGGACCGGATCGAACCTCCTGCAACACAGCAGGAAGGTAAACATGAAGATCACACGCCGAATCACCGCGGGAGCCGCCGCGCTCGCATTGCCCGCGCTAATGCTCGCGAGCAGCCCAGCAGTCGCTAACAGTTCCGAAGCCGCCCAATCTGGAAGCTGGCTCGCCGGTGAACTCAATTCCGGACTACTCGTAGGCGCTTGGGGGCCTGACCGCGGTCTCAGCGCCGACGCACTCATGACGCTCGAAGTGCTCAACGTGGAATCGTCTGCTGCCAATGCCATCGGCGATGCGCTTGCCGCAGACCCCCAGGCTTACATTTCGGGTGAAGCCTTCGGTGACACCGGCAGCACCTATGCCGGTGCAACCGGAAAGCTCACCACGGTACTTGCTCTCAACGGGCGTGGCATCACAAACGTGAGTGGTGTGAATCTCGTTGAACGACTCGAATCGGTCATCGTCACCGAAGGCCCGGAAACGGGTCGCGGCAAAGACGTTTCGACGTGGGGTGACTACTCGAACGGTGTCGGCCAGGCGTGGGTCACTCGGGGGCTCTCGATCGCCGATTCCGAACTCGCCGACGAGGCGGCCAACTACCTTCTTGGCAAGCAATGCGCCGACGGAGGTTTCCCAGTCAACCTCAACGCCGAGACCTGCACGAGCGGGCACGACGCAACTGCCTACGCGATCGCCGCGATCATCGAAGCCCGTTCGTCGGGAGCATTGAACACGACTACAGCGAACTCCGCGATCAATTCAGCCGCCGCTTCGTTGAAAAACGCGCAAAATGCTGATGGATCCCTCGGCGCAGATGACGGCATCAACAGCAACTCGACCGGACTTTCCTCGTGGGCACTTCGCCTCTCCGGCGAAACCGCAGCGGCGGACAAAGCAGTGACGTGGTTGCGAACTGTCTATGCCAAGTCGGGCAGCGCCTTGAACACCGAAGCCGGCGCTATCGCTTTCAACCCGGCCGCATTCACGGCCGCCACGACAGGTGGTGTGATCGATGGAGCCTCGCGCGAACAGTGGACTCGCGCCACGGCTCAGGCTGCCATCGCATGGGCGGGCGCTAGCGACCCCGAACCAGAACCAGAGCCAGAACCAACCCCTGAAGTTGCCGCACCAGGCACAGTTGTTGCCGGTGCCAATTTCAACATCACCGGCTCAGGCTTCGCTCCTGGCGAATCTGTCCTGATCGACTTGAGTCTCGATGGCTCAGGTGGCGGCATGAGCGCAGGCGCGTTCAAGTTCGCAACCTTGGCAACAGTCACAGCGAACGGCTCCGGCGCAGTAGCGCACGCGGCAGTAGCACCTTCGGTTCCAGGCAACTACACGCTCAGCCTGATCGCAGAAAGCGGTACCGCAGCTACGCCCATCGTGGTGACGGCACCGCCTGCCGGTCCGGAAACAGACACCGACACAGAGGCCGCTGACGATGATGCTGAGGCAGCAGATGAGCTTGACCGCACTGACGGTACTGCCTCGTCTGGCGTGATTGCTGCCGGCGCGGTCCTCGCGCTCATCGGCGGGGCGCTCGCTCTCGTGGCTGTACGCCGCCGCACGGTCTGATCGGGGGTAACCGCATGAACGCACAGCGATTCCTCGCGGACGCATGCGCTTCGGTACTGGTGGCCCTCACCCTCGTTTGGGTGGGGGCGCCAGCCCAAGCCGCTGCATGCGAAAAGGGCACCGGCACGACCGTGGTCGTGCAAGGCCACGGCATGAACAGCACCCGATGCACGGGCAAAGTTTCCAAAGCCAGCGATGCTTTTGAAAGCGCGGGCTTCCCCCTCACATATACGACACGGTTCCCGGGGTTCGTATGCCGAGTGTCGGGCAAGCCTGCGTCTGATCCGTGCCACACGGCATCGCCTGCGGACGCCTACTGGGGCCTGTTTTGGGCCGACGGCAAGGGCAGCGGCTGGAAATACGCTGACAAGGGCGTGACCCAATTGTCGATTCCTGAAGGTGGCTGGGTCGCTTTCCGTTTCCAAGATGGAGACGGAAAAAAGTACCCGAGCGCGAACCCAGTGGGTCCGGCGCCCAAGCCGACCCCTAAACCCACAGTGAAGCCAACTCCAAAGCCGACCGTCAAGCCGACGAGCAAACCTTCGGGAACGCCCAGCGCGAGCCCAACTACAAGCACGGCGACCTCGGCAACACCGACTCCTGGCGGAACGCCCTCCGCGTCGGCGACTCCGGGGTCAACACCCAGCACGGATGCTCCGGCAGCGGCAGGCGATGAATCTGCAGGCGACTCGACAGACAAAGCGACTGCAGGAGTCAGCACCTCGGCAGACGACGACGCCGGTTCGGGCCCTGGCGTCTGGACCTTTATCGCGCTCGGACTCTTGGCTTCAGCCGGCGGACTCATCGGCTGGCGCGTTTGGAAGAGGCGCTGACCAACTCAGCGCACCGCCATGTCCCAGTCCACTCCTGAACTCACGAAACCCACGCCCCGCAAGGTGGTGCTCCCACGAGAACTGCACCCGGTGGCGTGGTGGGTGTGGGCGTTAGGCATGGCGGCAGCCGCCTCGATGACAACAAACCCGTGGATCTTGTTGACGATCGTCGCAGTAGCGGCGATCGTGGTCGAGTTCCGCAGGGGAGATGCGCCGTGGGCATTGTCGTTCGGTTTCTACTTGTGGTTCGGCCTCATCATCGTGGTCATTCGTGTTGTGTTCAGGATCATTTTCGGTGGAGCGATGGGGCCAGACGATCCAGTCTTGTTCTCGCTCCCGTCGATTCCCCTGCCTGAAGTCGCTCGCGGGATTGAGTTGCTGGGCGACGTCACGCTCGGCTCGGTGCTAGCCGGCTTGTACGACGGCATGCGCTTGGCCGCCTTGATTATTTGCGTGGGTGCGGCGAACTCGTTGGCCAACCCACGACAACTGCTCGCCTCGATTCCGCCGGCTTTGTATGAGGTCGGTACCGCGCTGGTAGTTGCGCTATCGGTCTTTCCGCAACTCGCCGATAGCGTCAAGCGCGTCACGAAAGCACGCCGACTTCGTGGTGAACCCGGCAAAGGCGTCAGCGCCACACGGCGCATCGTGATTCCCGTGCTGGAAGACGCGCTCGAACGATCGATGACCTTGGCTGCGAGCATGGACTCGCGCGGGTACGGGCGCGCCGGTGATACGCCACTGCGAGACCGCTGGTTGACCGGAACGCTCATGATTGTCGCGATGATCGGGCTCGCTGTCGGTAGTTACGGTTTCCTCGACGGCACCGCGCCACGCATCTTGGCGTGGCCCATGCTCGGCATCGGCGTACTGTTCGCTGTCGCATCCATGTGGGCGGCTGGCAAACGCGTCAAACGCACCCGATATCGAACCATCCGTTGGCAGTTCGGCGAGTATTCTGCGGTAGGTTCCGGACTTGCGGTGGCGATCGGGTTGAAGTTCGCCGGAGCCGAACATGTGGGTGTCATGTATCCGCCCGTTGACAGCTGGCCAGAGTTGTTGCCGGTCGTCATCCTCATCCCACTCATCGGGGCCTTGCCGGCCATCTTGACCCCGCCTGCCCTGCGCGACGAAGACACGATGGAGGGCGAATGAACATAGTCGAACTCAACGACGTGTCGTTTGCGTATGACGATTCCGGGCCCACGATCCTCACCGACGTCAACCTCGCACTGTTTGAAGGTGAACTTGTTCTCGTGTCGGGCCGAACCGGTTCGGGCAAGTCCACGCTCCTGCGCATGTTCAACGGACTCGTGCCGCACTTTTCGGGTGGCACGCTCCGCGGAGACGTTGTCCTCAAGGGGGAGTCGATTGTCGGCAAGCCACCTCGCGAACTCGCCGACTTTGTTGGGTTCGTGCCGCAAGACCCACTGTCGAGTTTTGTGGGCAGCACGGTTGAAGAAGAACTCGCGTACGGTATGGAGCAACTCGGACTTGACCAGCAGACGATGCGGCGCCGAGTGGAAGAAACACTTGACCTGTTGGGCATCGCTCACTTGCGTCGCCGGTCGGTGCGGGCATTGTCGGGTGGCCAACAACAACGTGTGGCGATCGGCGCCGTGCTGACGACCCACCCGAAACTACTCGTCCTCGACGAGCCAACGTCGGCACTCGATCCGATGGCCGCCGAAGACGTGCTCGCGACGATTTCGCGACTCACTCAAGACCTCGCACTTACGGTGGTCATCGCTGAACACCGGATGGAACGCGTGGTGCCGTTCGTTGATCGGATCGCCATCGTCGAAAATGGTCGGGTTCGGATCGGCGACCCGGCCGAAGCATTGATCGAATCCCCGGTTGCGCCTCCCATTGTTGAGTTGGGTCGGCTCGCCGGTTGGCGACCACTACCGTTGTCTGTCCGTGACGCGCGAAGTCAGGCGCGCACCAACCCGTTGACGCTGGGCAAACCCGAGCCGCGGGCGACGCACACCGGTGAATGCGCATTGTCGGCACGCGACATCGTGGTGCAATACGGCACGAAAGTCGCAGTCAACCGAGTCGATGTGAACCTGAACCGTGGCGAGGTGCTCGCGTTGATGGGTCGTAACGGGTGCGGAAAGTCCTCCCTCATGTGGGCACTGCAAGGAACGGGACGCCGTACGGGGGGAACGGTCGACGTTGATGGCGACGATCCTGCGGACTTGAAGGCCGACGAAGCACGCATGCTGGTGGGCCTTGTGCCCCAGACGGCTGCTGACTTGTTGTATTTGGAATCGGTGGCAGACGAGTGTGCGGCGGCCGATCAACATGCCGGTGCCGAAGCGGGCACAACGCGCGCCCTGCTCGACCGGCTTGCGCCGGGGATTGAACAGCAGAAACACCCGCGAGACCTTTCCGAAGGTCAGCGACTGTCGCTCGTTTTGGCGATCGTGCTGAGCGCCGAACCTGAGGTGGTTTTACTGGATGAGCCGACGCGCGGTTTGGACTATCCGGCCAAACACGCGCTTGCCGAAATGCTGGCGGATCTGGCTCACCGAAGGCACGCGATCATGGTGTCGACTCACGACGTTGAGTTCGTTGCGCAGGTCGCCGACAGGGCCATCGTGATGGCCGACGGCGACATCGTTTCGCAGGGGCTCGCCGCCGACGTGTTGGCCGAGTCGCCTGCCTTTGCGCCACAGGTGTCGAAAATTCTCGGTCCCGAATGGCTCACGATCGAGCAAGTCCAGGCAGCACGTGAGAGCGGCGCGAGCGATGCGTGAAAGGCCGGCAATTGAACTGTCACTGCGTTCGATCCTCGTTTTGACGGGGGCGTCGATCGCGGGCCTGATCATGCTGCTCTGGCCCCTGTTTTTCCAGCCCGCACCGGATCAGACTCGGGTCGATCAACCGTTCATTTTCATTGCGTTGTTGCTCATCATCGTGCTGGTTGTTTTGGCAGAACTGTCCGAAGGTGGGATGGACTCCAAAGCGCTCGCGATGCTGGGCGTGTTGACGGCAATCAACGCGGCATTGCGACCGGTGGGCGCAGGTACGGCAGGAATTGAACTCGTGTTCTTCCTGCTGATCCTGGGCGGGCGCGTGTTCGGACCGGGGTTTGGTTTCGTACTTGGCTGCACGAGCTTGTTCGCATCCGCGCTGCTCACCGGCGGAGTGGGGCCGTGGTTGCCGTTTCAAATGTTGTGTTCGGCGTGGATCGGCATGTTTGCCGGGCTTTTGCCCAAACGCCCACGAGGCAAGACCGAGATCGCGATGCTCGTCGGCTACGGGATCGTTGCGGCCTACGCGTTCGGCCTCATCATGAACTTCACCTCATGGCCGTTCACTCTGGGCATCGCGATACCCGGCGAAACCGATTCCTTGTCGATGGTGCCTGGCGATTCACCGTGGGCGAACCTGCAACGCTTCTTCGTTTTCACCGCGCTTACCTCATTGTGGGGCTGGGACACGGGGCGTGCCATCACGAACACCGTCACCATCATCGTGTTGGGTCCGGCCGTGCTCGCGACGTTGCGCCGGGCTGCTCGTCGGGCTCGCTACCTTCCGGCCGAAGCCACGACCGCGGGGGAAACGCAATGATGGGTGAACAACAGGTCACTGATTGCGGTGAAAGGACGGCCACATGAAGACGCTCGTTACTGGCGGTGTGCGTTCGGGGAAGTCGCGGCACGCGGAATCCTTGCTCGGTGACCACGCCCGCGTCACCTATGTTGCACCGGGTCCGCTGCCAAACCCGGACACCGATCCCGAATGGGCCGATCGAGTTCTGCGACACCAACAGCAACGACCCGCACAATGGCGCACGATTGAGACAACCGACCTCGTTGCGGCGTTGGCGTCGGCTGACGGCACGGTTCTCATCGATTGCCTCGGCACGTGGGTCACGGCACTCATCGACGATCTGAACGGGTGGGAGCGTCCTCAAAGCGACTGGCGCGTGACGTTCGACGCGAACGTAGACGCGGCCTTCGCTGCTCTTGCCGGTCACGTCGGCGACGTGGTCGTCGTGACGAACGAGGTGGGCTGGGGGGTTGTGCCTGAGCACCCCTCCGGACGCATGTTTCGCGACTTGCTAGGGACGGTCAATCAACGCTGGGCGAGCACGTCTGATGAGGTTCATCTCGTCGTGTCGGGGCGGGTCATCCGCCTCTAAAGCCTCGCGCGACATGTCATCCGTTTAGATGGTGAAGCCCACGAGCAAGATTGCGAAAACGATCTCAATCGATGCGCCCATCGCGTCTCCAATAATGCCGCCAAAACGTTGAATGCAACGGTGTACGAGAGCAGCTACGGCGAGAATTGACAGTGCGAAGAACGCGAGAGGGCCAGTCAATCCAACACCAGACAGGTACGCCAAGCCAGCCACCACACTGAGCACAAGAACCCACAAACCGAACGCTGCTACGCGTGGAACGCTACCGGCGAATGTCGCGCCGAGACCTTCGGGCCGCGCCGCCCCGACACCCTTGACCGCTGTTAACGCGGCTGCGGCGCGAGAGCACGCTGCGAGGGCAGCAAACACCCATGGTCCGTGCGCGAGGGTCAGGACGCTGGCGCCAGCCGTGACTTGAATGAGGAGAACGAGGGTGATCGCCGCAACGCCAGCTGGACCTACATTGCCGAGCCGTGCGACTTCGAGTGAGCGTTCTTGACTGTAGGACGACGCCAGCCCATCGACCGTGTCGGCGAGCCCGTCAAGGTGGAACGCGCGGTTTCCGAGTACGAGCACCGCAACCCCGATGGCAGCGAGCGGCAAAGGATCAATGCCGATCCAATCGCCTAAGGCCAACAGGGCGCCAACGCCGGCCGCCCACATGCCGAACGCGAAGGGCGCTAGCAGCAGCGAGACGCCGGCGCGCGCCGTATCGACGTGCTCTGGCGGGGCAGTGGGGATCGCCGTGAACGTGCCGAGTGCGAGCCGCCAGCCATCGAGCACTGACGCGGTGCGTTGGCGTGAATTGTTCACGCCGACAAGGCCTTAGCGAGGGCCACCAAGTGAGGTTCGTTCACCACGAGTCGAGCCAGAGATTCGGTATCAAAACTTGCGACCGTGGCGCGTGATGTCGCTGCTTCGAGTTGGTTGCGGGCCGCAATCCCCGTTTCAGTCGCGGTGCCCTCTGCATCGACCCAGCCACGCGTCTTAAGTTCGTCGAGGGCGCCATTCCAAGCTGCATCACTCCATCCGGTGCGCTTTTGGCGACCTTGAGGTTGACGCCCTGTTGCAACGGCCAGCGCATTCGCTGCCGCCCCATTGAGGCCAGCCGTGGCCAAAACTGCCCAGTGCCGGTCGCCGCGCAACTCGCGCAGCACAGTGACTGTGTGCCAGAGGCGAGCGACCGGATCTTCGGGCATCTCTAGTGCCATCTGAGCGGCAGCCATGGGTGCGCCGCCGAGTGTGATGCCGTCGAGAACACCGCTGAGTGAGTCAACAATCGCGGTCGCCATGTCGGCGTGGGGGGCCAGCGCTCGAGTCGCGATCCCCAAGCGTGCTGCCGCGATCGAATCAGGTGCTGCGATCTCCCACGCGGCGGGAATCTGCTGGCTGATCAGATCAATGGAGAAGCCGAAGAACGCGGCCGTCGTGAGTTCTGCGGAGGCGGGTCCCAGCGGCGCGGCGCGACTTGCAAAATAGATCATCGCGGAGTTGGTGAGTCCGAGGTCGGCGTAGTCGTCGCCCCAAGCTTGTTTGGGATAAACGACTTGGTGGATCGTGCTGATTGCTTGCCATGTTGCCTCGGAAACCATGACCTAGGTTTATCAGGTTGCGCACTTCCTAGGAGGCGGTTGGGCGGATCTGCGCACGTTTACTATTGAGCCCGAGCGCTAATTCAGATACCATCAGTATTTGAAAGTGAGATCGGAGTAACGCGTGAGTCAAACCAAAAACGGGAAATCAAGCCCCAAGGTTTCGCGCGTCGAACGCCAAGCCGAAACTCGAAAAGCACTCGTTGCCCAAGCCCGGACAATGTTCCTCAATGAAGGCTATGCGGCCACCTCCCTCGATAAAGTCGCTATCGAGGCCGGCTATTCGAAAGGCGCCGTCTACTCCAACTTTGACGGCAAAGAAGAACTCTGCCTCGAAGTGCTCGACGGGATCCACCGTGAAAAAGTTCGCGGCGTCGCAAAGATCTTCTCCGGTACGGGTGATCTCAGTTCACAACTCGACGTGTTCGCTGCATGGGCCCAAGATGAACTCGCAGATCCGCGCTGGACTCGACTCGAGTTCGAGTTTGCTGCCGTTGCTGGCGGCAACCCGTGGGTCGCCAAACAACTCGCAACGCGCCACCGAGAAATCGCCGAACTCGTGCGTCTGCTCGTCGTTGACATTTCGCAACGGTTTGGCCTCCGTGGAGTCGAATACGCAGGGCAGACCGCAACGGCGCTGATGAGTGCGGGGATTGGGTTGGGTGCACTTCGCTCGCTCGACCCGAAGATTGACATGAACGTTTTCGGTCTCGTTGTCAGGTCAATGATTCGGGCCTCGAGCACCATGCCCGAGGCCCAAACCGAAACCGAGTGAAAGTCACGACTCTCCGCGGTCAATATTCACTTTTATGTGTGCGGCCAAGCCGCCACGCGACGCGACTCAGTAGCCGCCGTTCGCCTTAAACCGTTCGAAGCTCTCGACGATTTCCTTCTCAGCTGCTTCGCGGCCGAGCCACTTGGAGCCTTCTTCGACATACTTGCCTGGCTCGAGCGCCTTGTAGGACTCGAAGAAGTGCTGAATCTCGCCGAGGTCAAAGTCAGAAACATCGCTAATGTCCTGCAAATGGGCCTGACGGGGATCCTTCGCAGGTACACACAAGACCTTGTCGTCGCCGCCAGCATCGTCGGTCATTTGGAACATGCCAATCGCGCGGCATTCAATGACACAACCTGGGAACGTGGGGAACGGCAAAATCACGAGCGCATCAAGCGGATCGGTGTCAAGGCCGAGCGAGTTGTCGATGAAACCGTAGTCAGCGGGGTACTGCATCGACGTAAAGAGCGTGCGATCCAAGCGCAGACGGTGCGTCTTGTGGTCGAGCTCGTACTTGTTGCGCTCGCCCTTGGGGATCTCGACAGTGACGTCAAAAATCACAATTCCTCCGAATGATGTTGGTTGCCCGGGCATTTCTGGATCTGGCCGCAGGGCGTAATCGTGTGCCTTTATTGTGTCTCACATGGGCACGTCGCGTGGAAAGAGGGGCAAATTCGTCACTGTGACGCTCGTCGCCGTCACGATCAGCATCGTCACGGCGGCCGCGGCAGCGTTCGGATACCAGGCAGGCGCATTCAACGAGTTCTTGTGTGAAGGTGAATGTCCCGCAGAGTTCGCGCTCCTACCCGAAGGGGTCAAGGAGCCTAATCTGACGAGCGCAACCCAAAGCGAACCAACGGTCCGCCCGATCGACAAACAAGCACTTGAGGCGGCGCTGGCCGAACCGCTATCGGACCCGAACCTCGGGCCGAGCGTCGGCTTCGTGGCCGCTGACGCGCAGACCGGCGAGATCCTCATGACCCAAGGAAGCGGCGGCTACATTCCCGCTTCGACAACCAAACTCCTCACTGCGTGGAGCGTGTTGACGGCGCTCGGGCCCGATCACAGGTTCGTTACCTCGGTCCACCGTTCTGGGGACACGCTCATACTTCAGGGCGGAGGTGACCCGTACTTGCTCAAAAAGTCAGTCGACCGGCCTTGGGCGGGTGGTTCGATCGAAGAACTCGCGAAAGAAACAGCCGAGCAGGTTCAAGGCGAAACGGTGACGGTCGAGTTCGACACGTCAATGTTTGCCGGCGATCGACTCAACGACGCGTGGCCGGCTCGGTTCGTGCCACGCACGGTTCAACCAATCGAGCCGCTCATCGTTCGGGCGAAAGAACCCACGAGTCGCACCCAGGCAAAGGACGCAGCGAAGCAGTTCGCCGCGGCGCTCGAACGCGAAGGCGTCACGGTCGCCAGTGTCGCTAGCGAACCTACGAGCGCACGCGGTGAGGTAATCGCGAAGACGACAAGCGCGCCCCTGCGAGAGATGGTGTCCTACATGATCGCCACCTCCGACAACACCGGTTCAGAAGTGTTGTTGCGGCACACGGCGATTGCCGAGGGCAAACCGGCCACCTTTGCAGGTGGCACCCAAGCGGTCAAAGGCCTGCTTGAGGAAGCCACGTTCGACACCACGGGCTTGCGTCTCACGGACGGCAGCGGCCTGTCACGTGACAACCGCATTTCCCCGCGACTCCTCGTGGACGTCTTGAAATCAGCTCGGGAACGTGACTCGCATGCCGCTCTTATTACCGGAATGCCGGTGTCTGGATTGACCGGTTCGCTCACTGAACGGTTTGACTTTTCCCGCGACGCGCGTGGCGTGATCCGAGCGAAGACCGGAACGCTCAACGATGTTTCCGCTCTCGCAGGCTGGGCAACGCTCGGCGACGGCCGAACGATCATCTTCGCCGTGATGGCAGATCAGATCAATGGCTATCCGCTGGGCCCGCCGCAAGATGCCATCGACCGCATCGCCGCCGCGATTGCCGGGTGCGCATGCTGAACCTCACCGATCCAACCGACACCACAGTAGGTTTAACCCCATGATCGACTGGACCACCGCGCAAGCAACCGCCAACCGACTCACGCCCGCAGGTCCGGACTTGACTGCCGCCGAAGTGAGCGACGTGGTTGCCGAGTTGCGCGAAGCCGCACAGATCGCCCAACAACCTGTCGCCGAATTCACCGGATTGACCCCCGCGCATCCAGCGCCCGTCCTCATCGTCGACCGCCCCCGCTGGACGGAAGCGAACCTCTCCAGTTTTACGAAACTCATGGTTCCTTTCGAAGAACACTTGGCGGCGAAAGGGAAGCTGCCCACAGGCAACGCCAAACGTGTTGGCGAGAAACTCGCCGGTGCCGAAGTCGGCGCGCTCATGGCGTTCTTGTCCCGCCGCGTGCTGGGGCAATTCGACCCCTTCTGGGAGGGGCCAGAAGGTCCTGGGCGACTGTTGCTCGTCGCGCCCAACATCGTTCACGTCGAACGCAAACTCGGAGTCGACCCGAGCGATTTCCGCCAGTGGGTGTGTTTGCACGAAGAAACCCACCGCGCCCAGTTCAGTGGCGTTGAGTGGATGCCCGACTATCTGTTCAAGCTCGTCTCGGATCTCGCTGAGGTTGCCGGGGCGGGATCGGCCTCGCCAGCGGAGTTGTTCGGCGAACTCCTCCCTGACTTGCTTAAAGTGTTGCGCGGCGAAGACGACCGCTCACTCTCGGACTTGATGAGCAACCCCGAGCAGCGGGAGATCGTCGCGCGCATCACGGGCCTCATGTCGCTCCTTGAAGGTCACGCGGACGTCGTCATGGACGATATCGGGCCCGACTATGTGCCCTCGGTTGAGAACATTCGGGCGAAGTTTGATGCGCGCCGCGCGGCCGGCACGAGCCTTGGCAAACTACTGCGCCGACTCATGGGGTTCGAAGCCAAGATGCGCCAGTATCGAGACGGCGCGGTTTTCGTGCGCAACGTCACCGATCAGGTTGGTGCCGAGGGCTTTTCGGCGGTGTGGGCTGAAGCTGACCATGTACCGTCTGCGGCGGAAATCCTCGAACCGGACTTGTGGGTCAAGCGGGTTCACGGCTGATGGTCGTCCCTGATCAGCGGTTGCTCGCCGCGCGGCGTCTCGTGAGTGAGGCGCTCGCAGGCGAGACGGAGGTGGTCGTCGCGGTATCGGGTGGGGCCGATTCGCTCGCGCTCGCTGCCTGCGTGGCGTACTTCGCGCAACGCAACGATATTTCGGTGAAAGCGGTCATTGTCGATCACCAATTGCAAGTCGGATCCGCTGATGTGGCTGAGCGTGCTGCCGACGCCGTTCGTGCGATGGGGCTCACAGCGCTCGTCGTCAAGGTGAACGTCGGTAGCGACGGCGGACCGGAAGCGGCTGCACGCGCGGCACGATACGCAGCCCTGGAAGCAGTGGCGGGGCCCGGTGTGCCGGTCTTGCTCGCGCACACTCGCGACGATCAGGCCGAGACTGTCCTTTTGGGGCTTGGCCGCGGTTCAGGAGCACGCTCACTCTGGGGAATGCGTGCGGTAGACGGCCACTGGCGCCGGCCGTTCCTCAGTCTCGACCGTTCAGACACTGAGCACGTGTGCCGGGCCGAAGGCATCGAATGGTGGGCCGATCCGCACAATCTCGATCCACGCTTCCGGCGCGTACGCATCCGAAACGAAGTCCTCCCGCTGCTCGACGAGGTGCTCGGCGGTGGAGTACGGGGAGCTCTTGCTCGAACTGCCGAGCAGCTATATGCCGACAGCGAAGCGCTCGATCAGATCGCAGCCGAGTCGCTGACGTACGACACCGTCCAACTCGTGAGCCTCGCCCCGGCGGTTCGTACTCGAGTCTTGCGACTGCTCGCGTTAGACGCCGGCGTACTAGCTGGAGAACTCACCGCCAAACACATCAGCGAGATGGATCGTCTCGTGACCGACTGGCGAGGGCAAGCGCGAATCGAGCTGCCTGGACACGTGAGCGTGCAACGGTTGCAGAACCGCCTCGTGTTCGGTGTAACCCCTTCGCACAGACGCGATCATTGACTCCGCTTCTGCACGGCGTGGGCAACTGTGGCAATCTGTCTTGGTGGAAGCCGCGCACCTCGAGAACGATCTCGACCCCGAAAAGACCACGATTTCTGAAGCAGAAATCCACGCCAAACTAGCCGAGATCGCTCGTCGTATCGAAGCCGATTACGAAGGTCAGGACCTGCTCCTCGTAGGTGTGCTCAAGGGCGCACTCATGGTGATGGCGGATTTGTCTCGCGAAATCAACCGTCACGTGGAGATCGACTGGATGGCGATTTCCTCCTACGCGGGCACCAAATCATCGGGTGTTGTGCGCATCCTCAAAGACCTCGACACCGACCTCGAAGGCCGACACGTTCTCATCGTGGAAGACATCATTGACACCGGCCTAACGTTGTCGTGGCTCGTCAAAAACCTCAAGTCTCGTGGCCCGGCGTCAGTTGAAATTGCGACACTGTTGCGCAAGCCCGATGCGCTCGAAATGGCCGTCGACGTCAAATACGTTGGCTTCGATATCCCGAATTCCTTTGTTGTTGGCTACGGATTGGACTTCAATGAGGAGTACCGGAATTTGCGTGGCATTGGCACACTGGCAGAACACAAATACTCCTGAGTAAGGGATTTTCACAGCGCATGAATGTTTCTCGTTTCATCAAGAGCCCATGGTTTTGGATCCTGTTGCTGACCGCGGCCGGACTCGGCTATCTCACCTTCGCTAGTTCGGGCGATGGGTTCCGTGAAGTTGAAACTGCCAAGATGGTGCAGCATCTCGACAACGGCGACATCAAGGAAGTCACGTTTGTTGAGGGCGACCAAGAGATTCAAGCGACGCTGAAAAAAGACGGCGATAAGGCCGAAGAAAAGATCAAGGCCACGTGGATCGGCGATCAAGGCCACGAACTTGCCGTAAAGGCGCAAGAACTTGTTGACGACAAGAAGATGAGTTCCTACAACGTCAAGGTCCCGCAAGACAGCGTGCTGGGCGCGGTGCTCTTGAGCATCCTGCCGTTCGCGATTTTCTTGTTGATCTTCCTGTGGTTCATGAACTCGATGCAGGGCGGTGGCGGAAAGGTCATGCAGTTCTCGAAGTCTCGCGCGAAACTCATGAGCAAAGACACGCCACAGACCACGTTCGCTGACGTAGCCGGCTGTGAAGAAGCGCTCGAAGAACTCGCCGAAATTAAAGAGTTCTTGGCAGAACCCGCCAAGTTCCAGGCCGTTGGTGCCAAGATCCCCAAGGGTGTCCTCTTGTACGGCCCGCCCGGAACCGGTAAGACGCTCTTGGCACGCGCTGTCGCTGGTGAAGCCGGTGTGCCGTTCTATTCGATTTCCGGATCTGACTTTGTCGAAATGTTCGTTGGCGTTGGCGCGAGTCGCGTCCGCGACTTGTTCGAACAAGCGAAAGCCAACGCACCCGCGATCGTCTTTATCGACGAAATCGATGCGGTCGGTCGCCATCGTGGCACCGGCATGGGTGGCGGACATGACGAACGCGAACAGACACTGAACCAGTTGCTCGTCGAAATGGACGGCTTCGACGTGCGCGGCGGAGTCATTCTGATTGCGGCCACCAACCGCCCCGACGTGCTCGACCCCGCCCTCTTGCGCCCGGGCCGATTCGACCGCCAAATCGGCGTCGAGGCACCTGACCTCGCTGGTCGTACCGCGATCCTCACCGTCCATGCCAAGGGCAAGCCGATGGCTGCGGATGTCGACTTAAGCGCAGTCGCGCGGCGTACCCCCGGGTTCAGCGGCGCCGACTTGGCGAACGTGCTTAACGAGGCTGCCCTGTTGACCGCGCGCCTCAACAAGCACGAAATCGACAATCCGGCGCTTGACGAAGCGATCGATCGCGTCATCAGTGGGCCGCAAAAGCGCACGAGGCTCATGAACGAGCACGAACGTCTCGTCACGGCGTATCACGAAGGCGGCCACGCGCTCGTCGCGGCCGCGCTGCCACAGTCGGATCCAGTGCACAAGATCACGATCCTGCCCCGCGGACGCGCTTTGGGGTACACGATGGTGCTTCCTGACGAAGACAAGTACTCGCAAACGCGCGCCGAACTGCTCGACAAACTCGCCTACATGTTGGGTGGTCGTGCTGCGGAAGAACTCGTGTTCCACGACCCAACGACCGGCGCTGGCAACGACATCGAAAAGGCCACGAACCTGGCACGAGCGATGGTCACGCAATACGGCATGTCGGAGAAGATTGGTGCAGTGCGGCTCGGTGAAGATCACTCACAGCCCTTCCTCGGGCGTGATCTTGGTTCGAGTCGCAACTATTCGGAATCTGTTGCCGCAACGGTCGACGCTGAAGTGTCTGAGTTGATCGTCACCGCGCACCAAGAAGCCTTCGACATTTTGCACGAGAACCGTGATGTATTGGATGCGCTTGTTGTGGAACTGATGGAGAAGGAAACCCTCGACAAGGCGCAAGTCGCAGCAATCTTCGAGCAGCTGCGCCGTCGCCAGGTTCGTCCGGCGTGGACCGGATCGGATACGCGTGTTCCTTCGACGGTTCCGCCAGTCGTGATTGAACCGAAGGCTGTTGAGGAAACTAACCCGGCCACTGTGGCTGAGCCAGCAGAACCCACTGAGCCAGCAGAACCCACTGAGCCAGCAGAACCAGTTGCGCCGGTTGACCACACAGAACCTGTTATCACTGAATCTCCTGAGCCGGACGGTTCGGGCCCGGAGCCAACCCCGTGAGCATCGACAAGCCGCGCGTCGAAGCAGCCGTTCGAGAGTTGCTCATCGCAATTGGCGAAGACCCTGACCGCAGTGGTCTCGTTGATACGCCCGCGCGCGTGGCGCGATCGTATGCCGAGATTCTTGGCGGATACGAGCAGTCGGCTGATGAAGTTTTGTCTGCGGTTTTCGATGTGGGGCACCAGGAACTCATCGTCGTCAAAGACATCGAGTTTTGGTCGCTGTGTGAACACCACATGGTGCCGTTCTTCGGCAAAGCGCACGTTGGCTACATTCCTGGGCCAGACGGCCACGTGACCGGATTGTCCAAGCTCGCTCGGCTCGTCGATGTGTACGCCCGTCGCTTGCAAGTCCAAGAGCGCTTAACCACGGAGATAGCCGATTCGCTTGAATCGCATTTGTCGGCGAGCGGCGTGATCGTGGTGATTGAAGGCGAACATCAATGTATGTCGATGCGAGGCGTGCGCAAGACCGGTGCCCGAACCATTACGAGTGCTGTTCGTGGGCATTTGCTGAGTCCGGCTACCCGCGCTGAAGCCATGGGCCTGATTCTGGGCTGACGCTCATGACTCGAATTGACTTGACCACCCGGGCGGCAGGGCACTGTCAGGTGATGGGTGTCGTCAACGTGACTCCGGATTCTTTTTCTGACGGCGGGCAGTGGTTGTCTCCTGACGCCGCGATCGCGCATGGACTTGAGTTGATTTCGCAGGGAGCTTCGATCGTTGACGTCGGGGGAGAGTCGACTCGCCCGGGGGCGACGCGAGTGGGTCTCGATGAAGAACTGCGACGAGTCATCCCGGTGGTGGAGGGTTTGGCCAGCGCAGGTGCTGCAGTATCGGTTGACACGATGTGGGCAGCGACGGCACGAGCTGCGCTCGATGCAGGGGCCGCGATGGTCAACGATGTTTCTGGTGGCCGAGCCGATCCGGACATGCTTGGCCTTGTTGCCGAAGCGGATGTCCCGTTTGTTGTGATGCACTGGCGTGCGCATTCGGCCCGGATGCAAAACCACACCGATTACGCCGACGTTGTCGCCGACGTGTTGAGTGAAATTCGTACCCAAATCGACGTCGCGATCGCCGCCGGTGTGCGCGAGGAGCAGATCGTGATCGATCCGGGCTTGGGCTTTAGCAAGACAGGAGTCCAGAACTGGGAATTGCTCGCGCAGTTGCCGCAACTGACGGCTTTGGGATTCCCCGTGTTAGTTGCGGCCAGCCGGAAGGGCTTTCTTGGGGCGCTTTTGGCGAACGATGGCGTTCCTCGCCCCGTTGGCCAACGCGATGCGGCCACGGCCGCGATTTCGCTGCTGAGCGAGCAAGCTGGAGCCTGGTGTGTACGTGTTCATGATGTGCTTTCGACAGTCGATGCCTTGGCTGTTTCGGCGCGCGTGTCCGAGGCTCACGACGCACTTCTGCCACACCCGTCACGCAATGCCGAAAATGAGGTCTCGTCATGAGTTGTCCAGAAGGTCTAGACCGTATCGATTTGACCGGATTGCGGGTTCGCGGCAATCACGGAGTTTTCGATCACGAACGCCGCGACGGACAGGTATTCGTGATCGATGTGAGCCTCGGATTAGATCTAGAAATCGCTGCAAAATCAGATAATTTGGCCGACACGGTTCACTATGGCGAACTGGCTAATACGGTCCACGGGATCGTCTCAGGCGAGCCAGTAGACCTCATCGAGACCTTGGTTCTCCGTATAGTGGAGGCATGCCTCGCGCTTGATCGCGTAGGCTGGACGAGCGTGACGGTACATAAGCCGGAAGCACCGATTGAGGTGGCGTTTTCAGACGTCGCCGTAACTATGGAGCGGAGCAAGAAGTGACTGAAACTCCTACCCCCTACGAACTCGACGCAGACACCATGACGGGCGGCATGCGCCCTATCCGCCAGGCCGTACTGTCGATTGGGTCAAATCTCGGTGACCGGATTGGCCGTCTGCAGGGAGCAGTAGCAGCACTTGAAGACACCCCAGAAGTGACCGTTGTTGCGGTTTCTTCGGTGTACGAGACCGAACCCGTCGGCGGTCCAGACGGTGCCGGCAAATTCCTCAACGCTGTTGTGTTGATCGACACGACCCTCACCGTGCACACGTTGCTCGACCGCGCGTTTGCTATCGAAGCAGCGTTTGGTCGCACGCGCAACAACCCAGGCGACCCGCGCACGCTAGACGTAGACCTCATCGTGGTCGGCGAGCGCATCGCCAACGACGAAGACTTGGTCCTACCGCACCCACGTGCACATGAGCGCGGCTTTGTGCTCGTGCCGTGGGCCGAGATCGACCCCGAAGGTGAAATCCCGGGCAAGGGGTTCGTCCTCGACCTCGTGGGTGGTGTGGATGTTTCGGGCGTCAAACGCCGCGAGGATCTCGAAGTTATTTTGTGAGTTGACGGGCCGACTCTCGTGAACCCCGCGCAACGCAGCAGCGTTTGGTACGTGACGGGTTTGCTCATGGTCGGGCTCGTGACGGGGCGAGTGTTACCGCCCCTCGCCGTTCGCATGAGCGGGCAAGCACCCATACCGCAATGGTCAGCGGCGCTCGTGCTGCTCGCTGGCGGGATCCTTGTGTCTGGGATCGCCTGGCACACGTGGCGCACGCTGCACAAAGACAAGAAAACCATCGCAGCGAGGCACGCGATCCGCGTTCTCGCGATTGCGAAAGCCTCGATCATCGTGGGTGGCGTGTTTGCCGGGGGCTACCTCGGGTTCGCGCTCGCTTACTGGGGTGTCGAGACCGAATTGGGGCCTGTGCGTTTTTGGCGAGCTGTTGCCGCCGGCGTCGCAGGGCTCACGCTATTGGCGGCCGCGCTCGTGCTCGAATGGACGTGCCGTCTCCCTGAAGACGACGACGAAGACACCGCAACGGACGCGTTTTCAGGCGGCGACCCCAGCCCTGCCTAGACCCGAGCCGGGCCTAGGACCGCTTGTGCCGCCCCTTGCGCATCGCGCGCCGTATCTTCGATTCGGGACGTCGCACAGTGAGATCGAAAGAGTGCGTCGAGTTGCCCCATTCGAGCAGCAGCCGATGCGAAAGTCGCGGGTCACTCGGTGCGAAACCGATCTCGCCAACGTCGGCCCGTCCCTCAAAGTGAATCGAGCAATCAGTAACCGTGAACGTCAGTGGCAAATCAACAGGAGCAGGACTCTCGGGAAGCCACATTTGCCAGCGAAGTTTCATCGAGGCTGGATCGCCGCTGCCCACTACATCGGCGCGCCCAACGATGTGTGGATGAGATCCAGAGGCTCGAAGGGTATCGAGATGCAGGCGCGTCTTCGTAATGTGAGTCCGGCCCGGTTTGCGATCTTGCGCGGCCGCGCACGCCGCCGCCCACTCATGCAGATAGCTCTCAAACCCGTGCGAAAGGGCACCGAGGCGCGCAGGTTCACGCATCGCTTCGAGATCATCGGGGTTTGCCAACAGGTTCAATGTTGCAGACGTCAGCGCCGAGGTGTCTCCACGTGGAACGAGCACCCCATCTACGCCGTTGTCGATTTGTTCAGACGGACCGTAGGGGCAATCGAACGCAACGAACGGGCAACCCCGCAGGCGCCCTTCGAGCAGTGCGAGCGACCAGCCCTCAAACTCGCTCGTGAGCCAACCAAGATCGGCGCTCCAAAACTGATCGGCGGCGTTGGGCGTATGCCCGTGCAAGGTGATCCGGTCACCGAGTCCGGCCGCATCAATCTGCAATTGGAGTGCTTCGCGGTCGGGCCCGTCCCCGTATATGTCGAGACGCGCGACGGCGTTCTTTGAAGCGAGTTCCTCGAACGCGCTCACGGCGAGATCGAGGCGCTTTTGATTGTCGAGTCGCGCCACCATCACGATCCGACCGTGAGGCCGCTTTGGTGGTGACGCCGGAACCTCAACAGGATCGAGTGGATTGGGGATGGCTACGAGATTGTCACTTGCCCCGAACATCATCTCGATGTCGGACTTTTGCCGTTCGGTAAGTAGGACCATCGCGTCGAGCCAACCGAGCGCCTCCATCGACTGCCGGTATGTGCCGGACACGGGCGAGTTCCATGTGCGTTTGCCGCCTTGATGGGGATTATGAACTTGATGCAGCAGGCAGACACGCGGATCGTCGAGCATCCCTAGTTCGTAGGCGATAAACCGGCTGTCGCTAATCAGAAAGACCGGTCCATCGTCGGGCGCGATCGACATGATCCACCAGCGCCACAGTTCGCCCAGACCGTCGAGGTCGGCCACCACGCGTTCGTCCTTATCGAAAACTTGGGTCGTGCCGATCATGGAGTCGACTGGGGCGCGCAAATAGCGAGAGCCGTCTTGCCGCAAATAGTCCCAATGGTTTTCGCCAGAATGCGCCCCCCGCACGAAGATGCGCCACGGCGTGCCATCTGGTTCGCCCGTGTAGGTTTCCTCGACAGTCCAGTTCGGTTCGGGCGGCGCTGGAGTTTGGTCTGAATCGACCAGATAGTCGCGTTCTCTCAGCGATTCATGCATGTTGAGCAGTTGGCTGTCCGGCAGTAAGAGGCCTTCGCTCAGCAAATTTTCGCGAATCGGGTCGTAACTGGGCAATGGGTTGAACGTCACCAGCGGAATTGTCACGCCGGCATGGGTTTGCATGAGTCGGTGCCGCAGTAGTGCCATACGTGTTTGACCACCCGCACCAATGCGGATATTCCCAATTACCGAAAAATAGTGACCTTCGGGAAACGCGTATGAATTCATTGCGTCTGATTCTAGTGAGCACTTTCATGAGTGTGCGAGTTTATGCAGGTAAACGCGCAAGGTCCTGTTGTCGATTCAAAGGCACGTCACGCGGGCGGACACGTACTATAGACACCGGTCCGGCTCTCGTGGTCGAGGATTGGTCACGGCGACTGGACTGTCGCTTCAGGCACAAGCAGCGGGGAGTTTTCATGGTGTGGTCGCTGACGAAACGAGCCGTGAATCGTTTTCGTCGAAATAGCATCACAGCGGGTCCGCCAGTCTTGAACGCGGAGAACGTTTTTGCGTTTCTCCACAGCCGCATGCCGGAAGACAGTGTCGGACTCGCCACATTTCTAGCGCACGAACTGCCCCGGTGGGCAAAAGGCGTGTGGACAGTTCGGGACTCGGACTTTGAAAAACAGCTCTTTGCGCACGCGCCGAGCGTGCTGGCTCGCGCCGATGCCCAGACCTGGCAGCAGGCTGCACCCGCGTGGCTGCGCCTCATGTGTTGGCACTTCGAAACTGGCAACGTCGATGCATTACATGATTTTCTTTGTCGCGGCGGCTTAGAAACAAGGCGGCACGGGGGTTCGATGCTCGACGGCGAACCCGTGGTTCATTTGCCGGGGTGGGAGAACCCCGAGATCCCTCGACGCTTGTTCGTTTTGAGCCCCGCTGAAACAGCATTTGTAGGGCTTGTGCGTCGCGCGCGTTGGGTCGAGGACGATCTCGAACTCGTCGTCAACGCGGGAGTTCGACACCTTGAGGCGCCAGAGGTAGAGATTTCGGCAAGTGCCACGTGGGTAGGCGTCGCGGTTGACGTCGCACCCGCGAACGAGACATTCGGTCACCGTGAGGCCGCGTGGAATCGCACGCTAGACCAGAGCCATTGGCGCGTGCGGATTCCCGCAGGCGTGCTCGCGGGGGCGAACGGGGCGGGCGCTCAGCTTGAGTTCGAGGTGAACGTCGCCGGCCG
>CALMUY010000202.1 GCA_937873005.1 uncultured Aeromicrobium sp.
GGATCTGGGTAACCACGTTGGTGTCGGCCGCCAAAACGGTAACCGGAACAACGCGGCCTTCCCCATCCCAAACTTGGGTCATGCCGAGTTTGCGACCAAGGAGGCCGCGTGCAGTGAGTTTGCTGCTCATAATGTGCGTTCTCCCCTCAGAGCTTGATCTCGATGTCGACACCAGCCGGCAGATCGAGACGCATAAGCGAGTCGACTGTCTTCGGGTTGGGGTCGATGATGTCAATGAGCCGCTTATGCGTGCGCATTTCGAAGTGCTCGCGGCTGTCCTTGTACTTGTGCGGCGAACGGATAACGCAGAACACGTTCTTTTCCGTCGGCAGTGGCACTGGGCCTGCTACTTTGGCGCCGGTACGGGTCACAGTTTCGACAATTTTCTTAGCCGAGGAATCAATGACCTCGTGGTCGTAGGCCTTGAGCCGGATACGGATTTTCTGTCCCGCCATGCTCTCGCTCGTCCTTTACGTTTCGTCTTCGCTTCACTGGCCCCCGGTTGGGAGACAGTCATCGCTCCCAAACGCACCCCGAGGTCGGGCGTGTCGCGCTGTCCGCGCAAAAGTCACACACATCTCGAATTAGGTGGTTGGACCGGCGCCAGGGAACCGTTCGGTTCACACTGGTTGGCCGGACAACATGTTCTCGGGCTCGGCGTTTGCGTTAAGTCAGGCGTGAGTTCCTAACCGCAATCGCCACCGCAAACATGCCGGGGCAACCTGTCCATTCTGACAGATACTCCGCACGACATGCAAATCGGGTCAGGGGTGACTCGAATCACGTGAAGTTTAGACCTACTATCTGTGCGTTTTTGCCTCTGATTCCTGGTGTTCGACGGGCTCGAACTGGAAAGTCGAGTGGCGGATGTCGAAGTGAGTGCTGAGACACTCATCGAGTCGGTCAAGGATTTCGTGCGCGTGACTCATTGTGGTGACGTCAGGACCGACTACAACGTGTGCGCTCATCACCGGCAATTGCGAAGTGAGCGTCCATACGTGCAGGTCGTGAATATCCACCACGCCATCGACCCCGGTAATGTGTGATCGAAGCTCGTCTAGGTCCATACCTCTCGGGCTGGCCTGCAATAGCACCTCTCCCACCTCGCGCAGGAGCGACATGGCTCTCGGCAAGATTAGTGCGGCGATCACGAGTGAAGCGATCGGGTCAAGGATGTACCAGCGGCCCACGAGGATCGCTATTGCGGATACCAGAACTGCAACGGATCCAAGAGCATCGCCGAGAACTTCCATGTAGGCGCCCTTGACATTGAGATTCTCTGCCGCTCCCGAGCGCAGTAATAGCAGACCAATAACGTTCACTGCGAGACCAACAATGCCTGCACCAAGCACAAGTGGTGCGTCGATCCTCGGAGGGTCTGCCAAGCGGCCAACTGCAGATATCACAATGCCGATACACATGCCAAGCAGCATTAACCCGTTAGCCCCGGCCGCCAAAACTTCGCTGCGATGAAGACCAAATGTTCGCCGATTGCTACTGGGGACTTGAGCAATCATTGATGCTACGAGAGCCATCATCAAACCGGCCGAATCGCTCAGCACGTGGACCGCATCAGACAGTAGCGCAAGGCTTCCCGTCATCAGGCCAACGACCAACTGCAGCACGAACACGAGAAGAGACATGGCCAAAACAGTGGCTAACTTGCCGCGGTGATTTGTCGAATGCGCATGATCGTGACCCACTGGCACAGCCTACCGCCCGCGAATGGCAAGAACCCCGCCTTGCCGAAGCAGGGCGGGGTTCTTGCTGATCTGTGATCGTTACTGAATCACTTGTTGATCTTGGTGACGCGGCCAGCGCCAACGGTGCGGCCACCTTCACGGATAGCGAAGCGCAAGCCTTCTTCCATGGCGATTGGCTGGATCAGCGTCACGCTCATTTCAGTGTTGTCGCCAGGCATAACCATCTCGACGCCATCAGGCAACGAAACGACACCAGTTACGTCCGTGGTGCGGAAGTAGAACTGAGGACGGTAGTTGTCGAAGAATGGCGTGTGACGGCCGCCTTCGTCCTTGGACAGGATGTAGACCTGGCCCTCGAACTCCGTGTGAGGAGTCGTGGTGCCCGGAGCGATAACAACCATGCCGCGTTCGACGTCTTCGCGCTTCGTGCCACGGAGCAAGAGGCCGACGTTTTCGCCAGCTTCGCCTTCGTCAAGCAACTTACGGAACATTTCGATACCGGTAACCGTCGAGCTCTGCTTTTCATCGCGGATACCAACGATGTCGACAGTGTCGTTGACGCGCACGATACCGCGCTCGATACGACCGGTGATGACGGTGCCACGACCGGTGATCGTGAAGACGTCTTCAACAGGCATAAGGAATGGCTTGTCGGTGTCACGGGGAGGAAGCGGAATGTAATCATCCACTGCAGCCATAAGCTCGAGGATCGACTCAGCCCACTTGGCATCGCCAGTGAGTGCTGGGTGAGCAGCAACGCGAACTACCGGAACGTTGTCGCCGTCGAATTCCTGCTCGCTGAGAAGTTCACGAACTTCCATTTCAACGAGTTCAAGGATTTCTTCGTCGTCGACCATGTCGCACTTGTTAAGAGCAACGACCATGGCAGGAACGCCAACCTGGCGAGCGAGCAACACGTGCTCACGCGTCTGAGGCATTGGGCCGTCGGTAGCAGCAACCACGAGGATCGCGCCGTCCATCTGAGCAGCACCGGTGATCATGTTCTTGACGTAGTCGGCGTGGCCGGGGCAGTCAACGTGTGCGTAGTGACGGTTCTCGGTCTGGTACTCGACGTGCGAGATCGAGATCGTGATACCACGCTGGCGCTCTTCTGGCGCCTTGTCGATCATGTCGAAAGCCGAAGCTTCGTTGAGATCGGGGTACTTGTCGTGCAGCACCTTGGTGATCGCCGCGGTCAAGGTGGTCTTGCCGTGGTCGATGTGACCGATGGTGCCGATGTTCATGTGCGGTTTAGTCCGCTCGAACTTCGCCTTAGCCACTTTGGGCCCTCCTGGTTTGATGTGTACTTTTTGACGCCGTGGCTCCGGAATGAGAACCTCAGGTCATCTTATGACGAAGGTGTTGGCGATTACTCGCCGCGTACCTTCTTGATGATCTCTTCCGCGACGTTCCGTGGAACCTCGGCGTAGGAATCGAACTGCATCGAGTAAGAAGCACGACCCGAGGTCTTCGACCGGAGATCGCCAACATACCCGAACATCTCTGACAACGGAACAAGCGCCTTGATCAACTTAGCGCCACCGTAGCCTTCGTCCATGGACTGAACTTGTCCACGGCGAGAGTTAAGGTCGCCGATCACGTCACCCATGTAATCCTCTGGGGTGGTGACTTCAACAGCGAACATGGGCTCGAGCAAGACCGGATCGGCCTTACGTGCAGCTTCCTTGAACGCCATCGTGCCGGCGATTTTGAAGGCCATTTCTGAGGAGTCGACGTCGTGGTACGCGCCGTCTTCGAGAGTGACCTTGATGTCGACCATGGGGTAACCCGCGAGAACACCGACCTGCATCGCGTTCTGGGCACCGGCGTCGACCGATGGGATGTATTCGCGTGGAACGCGGCCACCCGTGACTTCATTGGCGAACTCGTAGCCACCCTCGCCACCAACGATCGGGCCGGTAGGCTCGATGCCGATGATGACCTTTGCGAACTGGCCGGAACCGCCAGTCTGCTTCTTGTGGGTGTAGCTGTGGTGTTCGACCTTCTTCTTGATCGTCTCGCGGTACGCGACCTGCGGCTTGCCCACGTTGGCTTCAACGCGGAACTCACGACGCATGCGGTCGACGAGAACGTCAAGGTGCAATTCGCCCATACCAGCGATGATCGTCTGACCAGTCTCTTCGTCGGTGTGAACCTGGAAGGTTGGGTCTTCTTCAGCGAGACGCTGAATAGCGACACCCAACTTCTCTTGATCGCCCTTGGTCTTTGGCTCAATGGCAACCTGGATCACTGGATCCGGGAAAGTCATCGATTCAAGCACGATCGGGTTCGCGGGATCCGCGAGCGTTTCACCCGTCGTGGTGTCTTTGAGGCCCATGACGGCAACGATCTGGCCGGCGCCTACCGAGGAGATTTCTTCACGCTTGTTGGCGTGCATCTGGTAGATCTTGCCGATGCGTTCTTTGCGGCCCTTTGTGACGTTGAGCACCTGGGTACCAGCGTCGAGACGACCGGAGTAGACGCGAACGAAGGTCAACTTGCCCAAGTGCGGATCCGCGGCGATCTTGAAAGCAAGACCAGCGAAAGGTTCGGAGTCAGAAGGTTCGCGAGTCAACTCAACGGATTCATCGTTTTCCTTCGTACCCTTGATCGCGTCGATGTCGAGCGGCGAAGGAAGGTAGTCGACGACTGCGTCGAGGAGTGGCTGAACGCCCTTGTTCTTGAACGCAGTACCACAGAAAACCGGGTTGAGAACCGCAGCAAGAGTCGCGCGACGAATGCCCGCTTTGAGTTGCTCGATGCTGATTTCTTCGCCCTCGAGGTAAAGTTCTGCGATCTCATCATCCACATCGGAAAGCGTTTCAAGGAGTGCTTCGCGAGCTTCTTCAGCCGCATCGGCCATGTCAGCTGGGATGTCTTCAACTTCGTAGTCTTCACCGACAGCGGTCTCACCGCGCCAGACTTTGGCTTTCATGTCGACCAAGTCAACTACGCCAATGAAGTCGCCTTCAGCGCCGATTGGCAACTGCATGACGAGTGCCGTCGCGCCGAGGCGTTCGCGGATGGTCGTAACACAGAAATCGAACGATGCGCCCGTGCGGTCGAGTTTGTTGACGAAGCACATGCGCGGAACGCCGTACTTGTCGGCTTGACGCCACACGGTTTCAGACTGTGGCTCTACGCCAGCAACACCATCGAAAACAGCGACAGCGCCATCGAGGACACGCAGCGAACGCTCAACCTCAACCGTGAAGTCAACGTGACCGGGGGTATCGATGATGTTGATCTGGTGGTTCTTCCACCAGCAGGTGGTAGCGGCCGAGGTGATCGTGATGCCACGCTCTTGCTCTTGCTCCATCCAGTCCATGGTGGCCGAGCCCTCATGGGTATCACCGATCTTGTAATTGATGCCGGTGTAGAAAAGGATGCGCTCAGTGGTGGTGGTCTTACCGGCATCGATGTGGGCCATGATGCCGATATTGCGCACGCGCTTCAGGTCGGTTGTGATCTCAGTTGCCATGGGGCTTCACGCTTTCGAGGATTCCGGGCCGGCCCCCGTGGTTCTCACGGGGCCAGCCAGAAGGATTGCCAGAAGGATTGATTACCAGCGGTAGTGGGCGAATGCCTTGTTGGCTTCGGCCATCTTGTGGGTGTCTTCGCGCTTCTTAACGCTGGCGCCCAAACCGTTGCTCGCGTCGAGCAGTTCGTTCTTTAAACGCTCAGCCATGGTGCGTTCACGACGGTCGCCGCTGTACTTGACCAACCAACGCAAAGCGAGGGTGGTCTGACGGTTGGGGCGTACGTCTACCGGTACTTGGTAGGTTGCGCCACCGACACGACGGCTTTTCACTTCGAGGGCCGGCTTGACGTTGTCAAGCGCACGCTTCAATGTGATAACCGGATCAGTGCCCGTCTTTTCGCGAGTGCCTTCGAGCGCCGTGTAAACGATGCTCTGAGCGACCTGCTTTTTGCCATCAACGAGGACTTTATTGATCAACTGGGTGACCAGTTGGCTACCGTAGACCGGATCGGCCTCGATAGGACGCTTTGGAGCGGGACCCTTACGAGGCATCAGCTCTTCTCCTTCTTCGCGCCATAACGGCTGCGAGCCTGCTTACGGCCCTTAACACCCTGGGTGTCCAAGGAACCGCGAATGATCTTGTAACGAACACCTGGCAAGTCCTTTACACGACCACCGCGTACCAACACGATGGAGTGCTCTTGCAGGTTGTGACCTTCACCCGGAATGTAGGCCGTGACCTCGACGCCGCTCGAAAGCCGGACACGAGCAACCTTGCGCAACGCGGAGTTTGGCTTCTTTGGGGTCGTGGTGTACACGCGGGTGCACACGCCACGACGTTGGGGCGAACCCTTAAGCGCTGGCGTGTTCGTCTTGGACACCTTCGACTGGCGTCCCTTACGAACCAACTGGTTGATTGTGGGCACTACACAACTTCTTTCTGCTGATAAATGTTGCCGGGGGCGAACCGGCCGATCTTCATACCGGACAACGGTCGCCTACGCCTGCGTGACAGGCACAGCATCCAACAATACCGGAGGACCTTCCGCTGCGCAAAATCGGCCCACTCAATCGGACGACACTCTCGTGTTGGTCGCAGATTTCGCCAGCAATTCTGATAAGTGCAGCGCTTGAACGCCAGCGAGATCATCGAGTTGCGTACGGCAACTAAACCCATCCGCGAGCACGATCGTGCCCGGCTCGGCTGCTTCGATCGCCGGCAACAATTGCAGGTGGGCGACATCAACTGAGACTTCGTAGTGGCCCTTTTCGACTCCGAAGTTACCGGCCAAGCCACAGCAACCCCCGAGTCGCTGAACTGTGGCGCCCGTCGCTCGTAGAAGTTCCATGTCGGCATCGAAGCCGATCACGGCATTCTGATGACAATGCGGTTGCACAACGATCGTAGCTTCGGCAAGATCAGGGGCCTGCCAATCCTCGTCTGCGGCCAACAATTCGGCCAAGGTAAATACTCCCGCCGCGACCTGAGCAGCCCTCGGATCATCAATCAAGTCCAGCGCGTCGTGACGCAATACAGCAAGGCACGATGGCTCCAACCCCAGCACCGGAATCTGCTTCTCAACGAACGGGTGCAACTGTTCGATAGCCGCCTGAACCATCTCTCGGGCGGTATCGAGTTGTCCTGTCGAAATCCATGTAAGACCACAGCACTGGGGTCGGTTCAGCACTTCAACGTCATAACCCGCGTTTGCCAAAACGTCGAGCGCGGCCAAGCCCGCCTTAGTCGAAAAGTACTCAGTGAATGTATCCGCCCAAATCACGACGGGCTTCAGATTGGAGCCGACCACCAACTTCGGAGCGCTCGAGGTGAACTTCCGGGTAGAAAACTGGGGCAAACTGCGCCGTTGATCAACACCTGCGACCCACCGCGCAATGTGCGCAAGTCCTGGCACCTTCAGCGTGAAGTTGACGAGCCACGAAAGCCGTGAACCGACTGTGAGTTTCGCCCACATGGGCAGTCGACCGATGATGTAGTGGCTGCGCGGCCTAAACCGACCACGGTAGGTCTGATGCAAGACTTCGGACTTGTAACTGGCCATGTCGATTCCTGTTGGGCAGTCACTCAAACACCCCTTGCAGGAAAGGCACAGATCTAATGCTTCATGCACTTCTGGACTGCGCCAGCCCTTGTCGATGAGGCGACCGTCGACCATTTCTTGCAAGACACGAGACCGGCCGCGGGTCGAATCTTTCTCGTTCCTCGTCGCTTGAAACGAGGGGCACATGACTCCGACGCCGGGCGCGGCGAGGCACTTGCCGACCCCCGTGCAGCGGTGAACGGCCGTACCGAAATTGCCGTTGTCACTGACGAGCGTGAGGCCCTCACGGATCGGCGCAAGCCCCTCTTCCCAATGCGCGCCTTGAGAACGTAAATCTGCATCGAGTGGCCGCGGTGCAACCAGCACGCCTGGATTAAGCAAATTCTGAGGATCAAAGACACTCTTGACGGCCGAAAAGATGTTCATCGCGTCGGCTGAATACATATGGCCCAACAGTTCAGACCGGGCTCGGCCGTCGCCATGCTCACCCGAGAACGACCCACCATGACGGGCAGCCAATATTGCGGCATCGGTAAGGAACGCGCGGAACCGCTCGGCACCATCGGGCGCGTCCAATTCGAAGGTGATGCGCACGTGAACACACCCGTCGCCAAAGTGCCCAAACGGTTCGCCATCGACACCGTGCTGATCGAGCAGTGCGACAAACTCACGCAAGTAGGCGCCCAAATTCTCTGGCGGGACAGCCGCGTCTTCCCAACCAGCGAGAGCTGGCTTATCAAGCGCGCGACTCGCCAGACCAGCACCTTCTTCTCGCACGCGCCACAAGACGGCTTGCACGATCGGGTCGGTGACGTGAACGGCACCCAATGCCCCGCTGGCCTTGACCACGCTTTCGGCGTTCGAGCGCAATTGGGTTGGGTCTTCGCCGGCAAGTTCGACATACAGAAAGCCACCACCACTCGGGAGCTCCGGAACTGCCGCACGACCGTGTTTGGCGCGGTAGACATCAACGATGCGGATTCCGAGCCCCTCACAGGCAACAGGCCCAAACGGCAAAAGCAGAGGCACGTGATCGGCTGCGTCGATCATGGTGGGATAGCCCAACACGACAAGATGGCGGAAGGCAGGATCGTGCACGAGATCGACCGTGGCTCCCAACATCACCGCAAGTGTGCCTTCGGTACCTGCCATGAACGAAGCCACATCAAAATTGCGTTCCGGCAAGAGATGTTCAAGGCTGTATCCCGAAACCTGACGGCCGAAGCGGCCAAACTCCGTGCGAATTGTTGCCAAGTTCGAACCCACGAGGCTCCGCAAATCCTCAAGCCGTGCCGAATCTACCGAGACGTCACGGCCCACTTGAAGGCGTTCGCCGCCGATCGTGAGCACATCGAGTGCGGCGATGTTATCGGCGCTTCGCCCATAACCCAGCGCCCGGTTTCCACACGCGTTGTTCGCAATCATGCCGCCGACCGTGCAACGCGTGTGCGTCGAAGGGTCTGGCCCGTATCGCAAGCCAACCGGCGTGGCCGCAGCCTGCAACTTCGCGTGAACGACACCAGGTTCAACTTGGGCAGTTGCCGTTGTCTCATCGATCGCAAGGACCTTGTTGAGGTGCTTGGAAAAGTCGAGAATGACTCCAGTTCCGATTGCGTTTCCGGCAATCGACGTGCCAGCGCCCCGCGCCGTCAACGGGGTCTGCGTCTCGGCACAAGCAGAAACGACAGCTTGGACTTCGTCGATGTCGCGTGGCCTGACGACGACTTCAGGAACGACTCGGTATAGAGATGCGTCTGAGCTATAGAGCGCACGTGTGAGACTCGAATTGTCGACATCGCGCACACCGTTGCTTTTGAGCGCCGCGACGACATCTCCATTCGGATCGCTCATGTTCACCACAATTCGATTGATTCGCTCAAGATCGTTTCGACATCTTCTTCACGAACAACTCGAGGTGCTGTTGACAAAAGACGTTGTTGTTTGAGCGTACCTTCCGTCAATTCTGGAATGTCAGCAGCCGTGAAGCCCAGTTCTGCCAACCCTGACGGCATTCCCACATCGCGCAAGATCTCGGTAATGACTTGGGGCAAGAACTCGGCCGGATCGTTCGGCAGCTGCGCGTTTGGGGCGAGCAACGTGGCTGCCCTGATATGCCGTTCAGGTGAGGCCTCGAAGGTAAATCGAAACGCCGCCGGTGCCGTTTGCGAAACTGCCATTCCGTGTGGCACAAGCCCATGCGAGTGCGCTTCGGTCCGGGCCGGATAGTCGTGCGGCCAATAATCCCGAACTTGACTGGCAATCGGATAGGCGTTCGCGTGGGGGATGTGTACTCCCGCATTCCCAAAGCCCAGACCGGCGAACGTTGCCGCCAACGCCATCTGTTCACGCGCCTCGACATTACTGCCATCGCTGACTGCTGCTCGGAATGCTCCCGACAACAAGGACAGCGCCTGCTCTGACCATTGGTCGGAAATTGGGTTCGAGCCGCAATAAGGCACACGTTGTTGAGGCGTCTTTGCTTCATAACTCGTGTAGCCGCGGGCCGTATAGCTTTCGAGCGCGTGACAGAGCACATCGAGTCCGGACGCTGCCGTGACTAGCGCGGGTTGACTGACCGTGAGCTCTGGGTCGACGACGGCAGCAGTTGGCCGCAACATCGCGTGCGAAATTCCTGTCTTCACGCGTTGCGCCGTGATGTCCAGAACACAAATGGTCGTGCTTTCGCTGCCGGTCCCCGTCGTTGTCGGTACGGCCACGAGCGGCAACAAATCGTTTGTGGGCGGTCTGCCATCACCGATGGGCGCGTTCACGTATTCCATGAGTTCGCCGGGATTCGTCACCATCAAGTTCATCGCTTTAGAAGTGTCGATGACCGAACCGCCACCGACGGCAATCACGACGTCAAAGGGCCCTGACTCGCGAGCAAAATCGACAGCTGCTTGGACGCTCACATCCGTCGGCTCGATTCGCACATCGTCAAAAAGCACAACCTGCGACCCCGCAGCAGCGAGACTATCGACGATTTCCTCAATACGGCCTGAGGACATGAGGTTCTTGTCCGTCACGAACAGCACTCGCCTTGGCGAGTACTTCGCAATATCGGCTGCTATTTCAAACCGTGCGCCCGTTCCGAACTTGAGCGCCGGGGCGCCGTACGTGAAGATCGTTTCAGGACGCGAAACCGGATCAAGAAACACTCGCATTTCCTTTCGACAGATACCTACAACAGAACAATATGCCCCCGTACGACGTGACCAGCGGCACCTTCCACGACGTGGTTCTCCTTGCGTTGAATCGCTAGGCTGGTAATTCCGAGTCAAGGTGGAGAAGGAACAGTCATGGGTAAAACGTCAATTGCGTTGATCGGTTGTCTCGTTTTACTACTGGGGACAGCCGCATGTGGTCCCGAGTCGAGCGCTGAACTCGCTGACGGTTCCAATAGCGAGACGACAACACAATCGGCCCACGAATCAGCACCGGCTAGCCCAATCGCCTTCGGCATTTCGGTACCGCACGGCTCCGTCCAATTGGGTCCGCTGGTGCGTTGGCGCTCCCGAGCTCTTCTCGACTCGTACCAAGTGGATCTCGACGCAATTCTTGCAACCGAGGAGGCCGAACGTCTCCAGAAAATCGAAGAGCAACAGGCGGAGGACCCGTCTTTCACTCCCCCAACTCCCACGCCGACGCCAACGCCGACTCGCGCCACCAAAGATACGTTTGCCAAGTTAGACGAGCCGCCTCGTGCTGACACATATGTCTCACTCATGCGAATTACCGGTAAGCCGACGCCAGTGGTGCGATCGATGCTTGCCAAATTGGATGTACTGCTGCCTGAGGCGGGCATTGTCAGTGATGATCTTTCGCAGTACTGCACCGCTCGTAATCGGCGAGTCACAGGCTGTTCGCTTTCCGTTGAAGGCAAGACCCCCAGTGGTCGCACTCTTGACGTTCACTTGACCGTCGACCCAGGTGACATTGTTGAACGCACGAGTGCCATAGGTTCCAACGAACGACCAGTAATGGTCCTATACATGCGCCAGACCGGTGATCCGCGTGAAGCGCAACAGCATCGCGATCCAGAACGTCTCAGTACGCCGGCAGATGTCAGCAAGACCGCTGAGAAGACTGGCTGGATCTGGCCGCGTATGGATGAATCCACGCCCGAGACAGATCCCGTTATCGACGGATGGTCAGCACCTGCGAGTGCCACCGTCTTGTTAAGTGGGCATCAACCCGACTTTGCCACGATGGCTACGTATCGAGCCTCGATCACCGAAGAAATTTCACAGTCGTTCATGTCATCGCAACTTGGCAAGACTCAACCGAAAACGGACGTACTCACTGAACTGAACGAAACGATTCACAGTTCGTTCGGGGTGACCACAGATCAGCGACAAGTTCGCGCAGTCCAGATTGCTTCGGCCCGCGGGAACTTCGTCTCACTTTTCATCTTGCCCAAGGGTTGGTAAACACACGCGACGCAATGTGCTTGTTCTGTCTTGACAGGCTTTCGCCTCGTTAGAGTGGACTCTCATGAGCTCACTTCAGCCGCTCTCCCAAGGGCCGCGCCAACCAAGCGAACGCGTCGCATATCTCGACAACGCACGCTACTGGGTGATGCTGCTCGTCGTCGTTGGGCACTTCCTCACAGAGCTCGTTGTCTTTGAGTCCGCACGTGGCGTCTATATCTGGATTTATGCCTTCCACATGCCATTCTTCGCCCTGATTTCCGGATACACAGCGCGAAACTACACCGGAAGTTACGCACAGGTTCGGCGCATTATTTCCACATTGGTCGTCCCATACCTGCTCGTGGAGACAACCCTTCAGTTGTTGACCCAGCATTACGACGACTACCCCGCTGACCTCATGATTCTGTCGCCTCAATGGCTTGGATGGTTCTTGGCCGCGTTGCTCATTTGGAGACTCACAACTCCACTGTGGCGAGTATTGAAGTATCCGATCAGCGTATCGGTCGTCATCTCGTTGACGGCTGGACTCGTAGAGATTCCCAATGTTCTCGCCATACCGAAGATTCTCGGTTTGCTCCCGTTCTATGTATTGGGTTTGCACTTTTCGCAAGACCTTTTCGACCGAGTAAAGCGACCAAAAGTGACGATTGCCGGCGCTGCGGTCTTAATCAGCAGTCTCATTGCTTGCCTTATTTGGGCCGAGAAGATCACCGAGTATTGGCCGCGGGCTTGGCTGCTCTGGAAACACCGCTACAACGAAGAACCCCTCAACGCCGATGCCTTCGAAGGGATCGTGACCCGCGGCTGGTTTCTCACCATCGCTTTCGTGCTCTCCATTGCGATGCTTGCTGTGATCCCCAAGGCGAAGTCATGGACAACCGACTTCGGCGGGCGCACCCTTTACGCCTATCTCTTGCACGGCTATGTGATCTTATTCCTTGACCGCCAGTTCGGGCTCTGGGAAAAGATCGAGCCGTACGGCATGTGGGCGGTCATCGGCTGTGTCGTCGCTGGGATCATTCTGGCGAATCTCCTGATGACAAAGGTGGTCGGGCGAGTGTTTAAGCCTGTCTTTGAGCCACGTCTCACGTGGCTATTTCGCAAGCCTCTCGACTAGCGCGGCGGTGTCCTGATATCAAGCACTCCAAGACCCATTCGAGTATCAATACAAAAAAGAATGGGCGCCCCGAAAGGCGCCCATTCTTTTTGTTTCCGATCAGTTATCGAAAGCGAATCCCTCAATGTCGTCAAGCGCCACCGGTGCTTGATCGGGGGTTCCGAACGATCCGTAATCGTAGTTGTCGTAGCTCGTGATCGCGTAAGCGTTCTGGCGAGCTTCCTCAGTGGGCTCGACTCGGATATTGCGGTAACGCTCAAGACCTGTTCCAGCCGGAATGAGCTTACCGATGATGATGTTCTCCTTGAGGCCACGCAAGGAATCGGACTTACCATTGATCGCTGCTTCGGTAAGAACACGCGTGGTCTCTTGGAACGACGCAGCCGAAAGCCACGACTCAACAGCGAGCGATGCCTTGGTGATACCCATGAGCACTGGACGTCCTGAAGCCGGCGTACCGCCTTCAGCCACGACACGACGGTTCTCATCTTCGAAGGTCGAACGATCAGCCAAGTCGCCTGGGATCAACGTCGAATCACCTTGTTCGATGACTGTGATGCGTCGCAACATCTGGCGCACGATGATTTCGATGTGCTTGTCGTGGATCGCTACCGACTGGCTGCGGTACACCTCTTGCACTTCGTTAACCAAGTGCTCTTGCGCCTTACGGACGCCCAGAATACGCAAAACTTCTTGCGGATCAGGCGTACCGTGCGTCAGTTGCTGACCGACCTCAATCGATTGACCTTCATCAACGAGCAAACGCGAACGCTTCGTGATGGGGTACTCAATCGGGTCCGTACCGTCGTCCGGCGTGACCACAAGTTTGCGCGCCTTTTCGGTCGTATCGATCGACACGCGACCGGCAACTTCCGAAATCGGAGCCTTGCCCTTAGGCTGGCGCGCTTCGAAGAGTTCGACGACGCGAGGCAGACCGTGCGTGATGTCGTCACCAGCCACACCACCGGTGTGGAAGGTACGCATCGTCAACTGTGTTCCTGGCTCACCAATTGACTGGGCCGCAATCGTACCGACTGCTTCACCAATATCAACGAGCAAACCAGTAGCCAACGAACGTCCGTAGCACTTCGCACACGTACCCGTCTTAGCTTCACAGGTCAGGACGGTACGGATCTTGATCTTCTCAACACCCTGCGCGAGCAACTCTGCAATCTCAACGTCGCCAAGGTCAGACCCTGCTGGCAGAAGCACGTCACCAGTTTCTGGATGAACGATGTCTTCGGAAGCACAGCGCGCATACGACGAGGTCTCAATGTGCTCGGCTGGGCTGAGTGTGCCGTCCACGTTACGTTCGCCGATTTGCTTCGGCAAACCGCGTTCAGTGCCACAGTCTTCTTCACGAATGATGACGTCTTGGCTGACGTCAACCAAACGTCGAGTCAAGTAACCGGAGTCAGCGGTACGGAGGGCGGTGTCAGCCAGACCCTTACGCGCACCGTGAGTAGCGATGAAGTATTCAACGACCGACAGGCCTTCACGGTAGTTGGCCTTGATCGGGCGAGGAATAATTTCACCCTTCGGGTTTGCCACCAAACCACGCATAGCAGCGATCTGTCGCAACTGCTTCTGGTTACCACGAGCGCCCGACGAAACCATCATGAAGATGGTGTTGTCTTCGTCGAAGGTCGCTTCCATCTTGTCGGCGACTTCGTTCGTAGCTTGCGTCCAGATCTCGATGAGTTCTTGACGACGCTCGTCTTCGGTGATGAGACCACGATCGTACTGACCTTGAACCTTGGCTGCGAGTTCTTCGAACTTGGCCAAGATTTCGGGCTTCTCCGAAGGGCTAACAACATCGTCGATCGAGATCGTCACGCCTGAACGCGTGGCCCAGTGGAAGCCTGCGTCCTTCAACTTGTCGAGGGCAACAGCGACATCAACCTTGCTGTAACGCTCTGCCAAATCGTTGACGATTACGCCAAGTTGGTTCTTGTCGACTTGCTCTTGAACGTACGGATAGTCCTCAGGGAGTGCGTCATTGAAGATCGTCTTGCCAAGCGTGGTGTCGAGCAATTCGCCTTCGCGACGAATGCGCACCTTGCTCTGCAACGTGATTTCGCCCAAATCGAACGCCATCGTTGCTTCGGCAGGTGAACTGAATACACGGCCTTCGCCCGGATGACCATCGCGATCGAGCGTCAAGAAGTACAGGCCGATAATCATGTCCTGAGTTGGCATGGTCACGGGGCGACCATCCGATGGCTTCAAGATGTTATTCGTCGACAGCATCAAGATGCGGGCTTCTGCCTGCGCCTCAGCCGACAACGGCAAGTGAACAGCCATCTGGTCACCATCGAAGTCAGCGTTGAACGCTGAACAAACGAGCGGGTGAATCTGAATAGCCTTGCCTTCGATCAATTGAGGTTCGAAAGCCTGGATACCGAGTCGGTGAAGCGTTGGTGCACGGTTCAACAACACGGGGTGTTCAGTGATGACCTCTTCGAGAACGTCCCACACGACGGGGCGAGCACGCTCCACCATGCGCTTAGCGCTCTTGACGTTTTGTGCATGGTTGAGGTCAACCAGGCGCTTCATCACGAATGGCTTGAACAGTTCGAGCGCCATTTGCTTGGGCAAACCACACTGGTGCAGTTTGAGCTGAGGGCCAACAACGATGACCGAACGGCCCGAGTAGTCGACGCGCTTTCCGAGCAAGTTCTGGCGGAAACGGCCTTGCTTGCCCTTGAGCATGTCGGAAATCGACTTGAGCGGACGGTTGCCTGGTCCGGTTACTGGACGGCCACGACGACCATTGTCGAACAGCGAGTCGACTGCCTCTTGAAGCATGCGCTTCTCGTTGTTCACGATGATTTCAGGCGCACCGAGTGCCAACAGGCGACGCAAACGCTTGTTGCGGTTGATGACACGACGGTACAGGTCGTTCAAATCGCTGGTCGCGAAGCGGCCACCATCTAGTTGAACCATAGGACGCAACTCCGGCGGGATGACCGGAACAACATCAAGAACCATGCCTTCTGGCTTGTTTCCACCGGTCATGAAGGCCGTCACGACCTTCAGTCGCTTAAGCGCACGCGTGCGCTTTTGTCCCTTACCGGTTGCGATGAGTTCACGCAGCGATTCGGCTTCGGCTTCGAGGTCGAAGTCCTGGAGACGCTTCTGGATCGCCGCAGCGCCCATGTAGCCCTCGAAGTACTTACCGAAGCGGTAGTCCATTTCGCGGTACAGCATTTCGTCGCCTTCAAGGTCTTGGACCTTGAGGTTCTTGAACCGATCCCAAACCTGTTCCAAGCGATCGATTTCGCGCTGCACACGATCACGACGTTGCTTAGCTTCACGCTCAGCGCCGTCCTTCACCTTGCGGATTTCGGCGGCCTTGGCGCCGGCCGTTTCGAGTTCCTTGAGGTCCTCTTCAAGCTTGGCCATGCGATCGTTGACTTCATTGTCGCGGCGGCTCTCGAGTTGTTCTTTCTCCATCGAGATCTTGGCTTCGAGGCTCGAGAGATCACGGTGACGTGCTTCCTCGTCGACCTTCGTCACCATGTATGCGGCGAAGTAGATGACCTTTTCGAGGTCCTTCGGTGCGAGATCCAACAGGTAACCCAAACGGCTCGGAACACCCTTGAAGTACCAGATGTGCGTGACCGGAGCAGCCAGTTCAATGTGACCCATCCGTTCACGGCGCACCTTGCTGCGAGTGACTTCAACGCCACAACGCTCACAGATGATGCCCTTGAAACGGACGCGCTTGTACTTACCGCAGGAGCACTCCCAGTCGCGAGTAGGCCCGAAGATCTTCTCGCAGAAGAGTCCGTCACGCTCTGGCTTGAGCGTGCGGTAGTTAATCGTCTCTGGCGCCTTAACCTCGCCATGCGACCAGCTGCGGATGTCGTCAGCTGTCGCGAGACCGATCTTGATTTGATCGAAGAAGTTTACGTCTAACACGCGGTCTTCTTTCCCTTCAGAAATTTCGGTGGTCTATGGACTCAGACTTCGTCGATTGAGGACGGAAGTTCACGGCGGGATAAATCCACACCGAGTTCTTCAGCAGCCCGGTACAGCTCCTCTTCGGAGTCGCGCATGTCTTGCACGCTTCCGTCGGCGGAAAGTACCTCGACGTTGAGACACAGTGACTGCATCTCCTTGACAAGAACCTTGAATGACTCGGGAATACCGGGTTCAGGAACGTTCTCGCCCTTAACAATGGCCTCATAGACCTTGACGCGACCGACGATGTCATCGGACTTGATCGTCAACAACTCTTGGAGTGCATAGGCGGCGCCGTATGCTTCGAGCGCCCACACTTCCATTTCACCGAAGCGCTGCCCACCGAACTGAGCTTTACCGCCCAATGGCTGCTGCGTGATCATCGAGTACGGACCCGTGGAACGAGCGTGAATCTTGTCATCGACCAAGTGGTGCAACTTGAGCATGTACATGTAGCCCACCGAAATTGGCTTCGGGAACGGTTCGCCGGAGCGGCCGTCGAAGAGTTGCGCCTTGCCGTCAGCACCCATGATGCGAACGCCATCGCGGTTAGGCAACGTCGACTCGAGGAGTCCAGTGATTTCGTCTTCACGCGCACCATCGAATACTGGCGTAGCCACGTTCGTGTTCGGCTCTGCCTCGTCGGCAGCAATCGAGCGCAAACGTTCTGCCCATTCGTCCTTGACGGAGTCTGGAATCTTCCAGCCGGTCTTGGCGATCCAGCCGAGGTGCGTTTCCAGTACCTGACCGATATTCATACGGCCCGGCACGCCCAGGGGGTTCAGCACGATGTCAACTGGAGTTCCATCTTCGAGGAACGGCATGTCTTCCACCGGAAGAATCTTGGCGATAACACCCTTGTTTCCGTGACGACCAGCCAACTTGTCACCAGGGCTGATCTTGCGCTTTTGCGCAACGTAAACGCGGACCATCTGATTGACACCGGGGCTCAGGTCAGAACTGTCTTCGGCGTCGAACACGCGAACACCAATAACAGTTCCAGACTCGCCGTGCGGAACGCGCATCGACGTATCGCGTACTTCCTTGGCCTTTTCGCCGAAGATCGCGCGCAAGAGTCGCTCTTCTGGAGTCAACTCGGTTTCGCCCTTGGGGGTCACCTTGCCGACGAGGATGTCGCCGTTTCCGACTTCAGCGCCGACGCGAATGATTCCGCGTTCGTCCAAGTTAGCGAGCATTTCGTCGCTGACGTTAGGCACGTCGCGCGTGATCTCTTCTGGACCAAGCTTCGTATCGCGCGCATCGACTTCGTGCTCTTCGATGTGAATCGACGTGAGCAAGTCGTCTTGGACGACGCGTTGGGACAGAATGATCGCGTCTTCGTAGTTGTGTCCCTGCCACGGCATGAACGCAACGAGAAGGTTGGTACCGAGAGCCATTTCGCCATCGTCTGTACACGGTCCATCAGCAAGCGGCGAACCTACTTCAACCCGATCGCCAGCACGCACAAGCGGTCGTTGGTTCGTGCAGGTGCCCTGGTTCGAGCGGCTGAACTTCGCGAAACGGTACGTGCGGTATACGCCGTCGTCTTGCATGATTTCAACAGCATCAGCCGAAACCTCAGTCACGACGCCGGCCTGCTTAGCAACGGTGACGTCACCTGCGTCGACGGCAGCACGGAATTCCATGCCCGTTCCGACCAGTGGCGCATCGCTACGCAGCAACGGCACAGCCTGGCGCTGCATGTTCGATCCCATGAGCGCGCGGTTTGCGTCATCGTGCTCAAGGAACGGGATCAACGCCGTAGCGATCGACACCATTTGGCGCGGCGAAACGTCCATGTGGGTCACGTCTTGCGCAGGGCGCAATTCGGCTTCGCCACCGCGCTGACGAACGAGCACTTGCGGTTCAGCAAAGTGATTGTCTTTCGTCAAGGGGCTGTTCGCTTGCGCAACGATGAAACGATCTTCGTCGGTTGCCGTGAGGTATTCGATCTTGTCCGAAACGACGCCGTCCTTCACGAGGCGATAGGGCGTTTCCACGAAACCAAACGCATTGATTCGACCATAGGAAGCCAACGAACCAATCAGACCAATGTTCGGGCCTTCAGGCGTTTCGATGGGGCACATGCGGCCGTAGTGGGTGGGGTGAACGTCTCGGACTTCGTATCCGGCACGTTCGCGCGAAAGACCACCAGGACCAAGTGCAGACAAACGACGCTTGTGGGTCAGACCCGCAAGCGGGTTGTTCTGATCCATGAACTGCGACAACTGGCTGGTTCCGAAGAACTCCTTGAGCGCAGCAGTGATCGGGCGGATGTTGATCAAGGTCTGCGGCGTGATCGCTTCGACGTCTTGAGTCGTCATGCGTTCACGAACCACGCGTTCCATCCGGGCAAGACCGGTGCGGAGCTGGTTCTGGATGAGCTCGCCGACGGTACGCATACGACGATTACCAAAGTGATCGATGTCGTCTGCTTCCACGACGATTTCGCCAGCAGCGGCTTGAAGTGTCGTGTCGCCGTTATGCAACGCCACGATGTAGGTGATCGTCGCAACGATGTCGTCAATCGTCAGCGTCTGCTGATCGAACGCTTCCGTGGTGCCGATCTTCTTGTTGATCTTGTGACGACCGACCTTGGCCGTGTCGTAGCGCTTCGGCGTGAAGAAGTAGTTCTCCAAGAGGGTGCGCGCAGCTTCCGCCGACGGCGGTTCGCCCGGACGAAGCTTGCGGTAGATATCCAAGAGGGCTTCGTCTTGAGTCTGAACGGAGTCCTTCTCAAGCGTGAGCATCATAGATTCGTACTGGCCGAACTTCGCACGGATGTCATCTGCGGACAGGCCGAGGGCCTTGAGCAAAACGGTGACCGACTGCTTGCGCTTGCGATCCAGGCGAACGCCAACGGTATCGCGCTTGTCGACTTCAAACTCAAGCCAAGCACCACGCGATGGAATGATGCGCGCGGTGTAGATGTCTTTGTCAGAGGTCTTGTCCGCAGCCCGCTCAAAGTAGACGCCAGGCGAACGAACCAACTGCGAAACGACGACACGCTCGGTGCCGTTGATGATGAAGGTGCCCTTCTCGGTCATCAGCGGGAAGTCGCCCATGAACACGGTCTGGCTCTTGATTTCGCCAGTTTCGTTGTTCATGAACTCCGCGGTGACATACAGTGGCGCCGCGTACGTAAGATCGCGGTCTTTACAGTCTTCGACCGAATTCTTGTACGGCTCGAAACGGTGGTCGTGGAACGACAAGCTCATCGTTTCGTTGAAATCTTCAATGGGAGAGATCTCTTCGAAAATCTCTTCCAAGCCCGACTTCGTGTTGACGCCAGTTTCACCAGCGGCCAACGCGGCTTCTACACGGGCTTTCCATTCGTCATTGCCTAATAGCCAGTCAAAGCTATTGGTCTGCAATGAAAGCAGTTCGGGCACTTCAAGAGGTTCAGAAACCTTTGCAAATGAAATGCGGCGAGGAGCCAATGGATTGGGGGGGTTTGCGGCAGTGCGGGTGGCGGCCAAGAGAAGTCCTTCCAAAAGACTCGCAGCCCAGGGTGTCCGGGTCTGAGCGATTCAGTTTTTGCGCACGACAAGCCAACCACGTCAAATTTCTACGTCGAAACGTTGAGCAAATGATGGCAGGTCAAAACGGGCGCGAAAGTACAGTCTAACCGCATCGACACGCGCAAATCAATACCGGGTCTTGACTTTGGTGTGAGAATACGGCACGATTTTTGGTTTCCCCGAATCGCGCACGCGTCAATTTCGCACGAAGGCAACAAAAAATTGGGGCGCGTGACAATCGTCACACGCCCCAATTTCAGGGAGACTAACTGCGAATCACTTAAGCGTGACCGTAGCGCCGGCAGCTTCGAGAGTTTCCTTCGCCTTGTCTGCAGCTTCCTTGTTGACGCCTTCGAGAACAGGCTTCGGAGCGCCCTCAACGAGTTCCTTAGCTTCCTTCAGGCCGAGGCTCGTGAGTCCACGAACTTCCTTGATGACCTGGATCTTCTTGTCGCCAGCAGCTTCGAGAACAACGTCAAATTCGTCCTTCTCTTCAGCAGCAGCAGCGTCGCCACCGCCAGCAGGTGCGCCAGCAACGGCTACGGCAACCGGAGCGGCTGCGGTAACTTCGAAGGTCTCTTCGAAGAGCTTCACGAACTCGGAGAGTTCAATGAGTGTCATTTCCTTGAATGCGTCCAACAATTCGTCGGTGCTGAGCTTCGCCATGAGAAGCGTCCTTTCGTAGATGAGACCCCGAGGGGGTCCCGATTGTTATCGGGCGGTTCAGCCCTCGGTGGTGGCGTCTTCAGACGCCGTGTCTGCTGCGGCTTCGGCTGGTGCCTCGTCTGCAGCTTCTGTGGTTTCTGCTTCGGCTGGTGCCTCTGCGGGTACTTCTTCGGCAACGTCTGCGACGGGCTCGGCTGCAACTTCTGCAACCGGTTCGCCAGCAGCAAGTACCGACGGATCCGACTCTGCCTTGGCCTGCAATGCTGCGAGCGTGCGTGCAGCCTGCGACAGCGGGGCGTTGAAGAGCCCTGCAGCCTTGGAGAGGTTTGCCTTGAGGCCACCTGCGAGCTTCGCGAGAAGCACTTCGCGCGATTCGAGGTCTGCCAGTTTCTTTACGTCATCGGCAGTGAGGGCCTTCCCATCGAGGAAGCCTCCCTTGATGACGAGCGGTGCATTTGCCTTCGCAAAGTCACGTAGACCTTTAGCTGCTTCTACTGCATCGCCATTGATGAAAGCGATCGCGGTAGGACCCGTAAGCAACGATTCATCCAAATCGATGCCCGCGTCTCTAGCGGCCAGTTTGGTCAGCGTGTTCTTGGCGACGGTATAGCTCACGGTTTCGCCGAGCGAACGGCGCAATTCCTTCAGCTGCTTTACGCTGAGGCCGCGGTACTCGGTGAGTACAGCACCATTGGACTCGCGGAAGCTTTCCGCAAGTTCAGCAACAGCTGCTGTCTTGTCCGGGCGTGCCATGTGTCTCCTTCCAGCACTGGGTCAAAGCCTGAGACCAACCGCCCACATAAAAAACGCCCCGTGCGTAAGCACAGGACGTTGATCGGAAACCGATTCAGTTCTGAACCTACGCGGGCCGCCCGTGTGGGCAATTGAGAATCTCGCGGGAGATTCGCCAGCGGTCTTTGGCTTTGAACAGTCTAGAACACGCTCGTAGGCAAAACCAAATCGGTCCCGGCCCACTGGGCCAGGACCGATGAGGTCTCGAAAAGTGAGGTCACCTTACGCGAGGGGGCTCTCGGTGATTTGGTCAGCGTTCGGGACGTTGATCTTAAACTTATGTCCCCACTCGGTGAAGAGGATTTCAGTCTCAACATCGTTGATGCTGTACGTCTGACGGCGCGGGAGATTATCTTCACCAATCCACATGAGATAGGTCAGGGTCTTGGGAGCAAGCGCCGCAGCGTTTTCGTCCAGATCCATCTTGCTGGTGTCGACAGTAACTTCCCACTTCGTCGTGGAAACGCCATCAAGTTCGCCGCCATCGCCAAGTTTCTTGACCGAAATCTTGGCCTTCTTCACGTTCTTCAACTGTTCGGCCGGATCCATTTGCTTGGCCAAATCCTTGAACTCACTGGCGGACTTGTCGGCCTCGTCTGCAAGATCTGTCTTGATGTATTTGTTGTCGGTCAATTCGCCCATGTTCATGTACATGAAGCCATCAACGAGAATCAGTTCCGTTTGCGCAATTCCCATATCCATGCTCATCGTCATGGCCAGATCTTCAAGATTTTCTGCCAACTGAACGCGAGCATCCATCTGCATCGTTTCGCCGCCCATCGCCATGTTCATGACCATGCGAGAAGATCCTGCTGCCACTTGACTGGACATGAGGACATCAAAAAAGTTGCCTTCGGTCAGCTTGACTTCGGCCTTTTCGCCGACTTCGACCTTTTCCTTGTCTTTTGAGGCACTTCCGGTAGTGGCTGGATCGCCACAGGCCGACAACGTAAGCATCATCACAACGGCTGCTAGGAGCCCGAGGAACTTCTTCATGCGGCTCAACTTATCAGTAGAACTGACCTCGTACCGTCAATCCCACACAGCCAGCCGTGCGAGCCAACCGATCGCGTCAGCGATCCGCTTCTAGCCCCGCAGTATCAAGCACCTCACCGCCGGCCGGCACACCCACCGCTGAATGCTCGCCCCATTCGCGCCACGACTGTTTCAACGTTCCGCCTTGAACTTTCGTGGTCATCTTGCGCAGAAGTTTGTCTCGGCCAACCCAGAGCGTGAACTCCATATTCGACCCTGAACGAATCGCGTTTGTAAGAGATGTGAGTTCGGCATCGTTGACACGCACGCGCCACCGTGTGGTCTCGATTCCGTCGATCACGTCGCCATCGCCCAAGAACGTGACGTCTGGTTTCGCTGCGGCCAGTTCTGAGACGAACCCTGCCGGGGCCAACTGATCTCGCAAGAAATCGCCTTGCCGAGTTGCGCCGTTCATCGGATCGGTGAGATCGAACTTGACGAACTTGCCTTCGGGCATGCCTCGCTTGCCCTGCAAGTAGAAAGCGTCACCCACCAAGATCATGCGGACGACTTCGTCGGTTTCAGAGTTGCTTGAGGCGATGTCCAGCGCGAGTGTCGCAGGTTTTGCACCCCACACGACAGGACCCTTCATCGTCAACGCCCGCTCGCCCTCATGCACATTCAACTCAGTAAACACAGAGGTCTGCGCTTGGTGCGCTTTGCTGAGTTCAGCCAAAAAGTTCGCTGGGGTGAGGCCTGAGGCGTTCTTCGAGTCAGCCACAGAGTTTGCATTCGAACCGCACCCCGACAGCCCGAAAGCCAACACGAGCACGGAAACAACGACAGAAAACCTCATGGGCAAACAATAGCGACCCCATACACGAGCCTTGTCGATGACAAAAAAGTCGCCCCCAACCATTACTGGCTGGGGGCGACTTGGTGAAACTCAATCAGGCCTCTTCGGGCTCCGCGAAGTTGCGGATGCGCGATGGGTCAACCGGTACGCCGGGGCCGTTGGTCGTGGAGACCGTAACCTTGCGGACGTAGCGACCCTTCGAGCTTGACGGCTTGATACGCAAGATCTCTTCGAAGGCCGCACCGTAGTTCTCGGCCAATTGTGCTGGCGTGAACGAAGCCTTGCCGATGATGAACTGCAAGTTCGCGTGACGATCAACGCGGAACTCGATCTTGCCGCCCTTAATATCAGCAACTGCCTTCGCCACATCAGTGGTGACAGTTCCAGTCTTGGGGTTTGGCATCAAGTTGCGTGGCCCAAGTACGCGGCCGAGGCGGCCGACCTTGCCCATCATGTCCGGCGTTGCGACGACCGAATCGAAGTCGAGCCAACCTTCGTTGACCTTATCTACCAATTCGTCGGCGCCGACAAAGTCAGCTCCGGCTTCACGGGCCGCATCTGCGTTCGCTCCAGTGGCAAAGACCAGGACCCTGGCGGTCTTGCCGGTTCCGTGTGGGAGGTTGATGGTGCCGCGCACCATCTGATCGGCCTTACGGGGATCAACACCCAAACGGATCGAAACATCAATGCTGGAGTCGTACTTTTTGCTGCCCGCTTCACGCGCCAAAGTCAATGCTTCAAATGGCTGGTAAAGCTTGTCGCGGTCGATCTTTTCGGCAACCGCGCGGTATGCCTTGCTTCGCTGTGTCATATCTGGTTTCTCTTTCTTGTGACCAGTTCGTGGTTCGGACCCAGCTGGCCCTTCCACTGTGGATTGTTATCAGTCGACCGTTACGCCCATGGAGCGTGCGGTGCCTTCGATGATCTTCGATGCTTGATCGAGATCGTTGGCGTTGAGATCTGGGAGTTTGGTTTGCGCGATTTCGCGAACCTGATCCTTGGTGATCTTGCCAACCTTGTCCGTATGCGGAGTTCCCGAACCCTTCTGCAGGCCAGCGGCCTTCTTGATGAGTTCTGCCGCTGGAGGTGTCTTCGTGATGAAGTCGAAGGTGCGGTCTTCGTAGATGGTGATTTCTACTGGAATGACGTTGCCACGCATGGACTCTGTTTGAGCGTTGTACGCCTTGCAGAAATCCATGATGTTAACGCCGTGGGGACCGAGAGCGGTACCAACCGGCGGTGCCGGGTTGGCCTGTCCGGCCTGCAGCTGGACTTTAACGACAGCTGCGACTTTCTTCTTGGGAGGCATGAGAGGTCCTTGTTTCTGTTGTTGTTTCAGGTGCCAATTGAACTGAACGGATCAGATTTTATCAATCTGAGTGAAGCTCAACTCGACTGGCGTTTCACGACCGAAGATCTCAACGAGCGCCTTAACACGCTGGGCGTCGAGGTTGATCTCCGTGATCGTTGCGTGCATCGTTGCGAAGGGCCCATCGACGACCATGACGGAATCTCCGACGAGGAAGTCGCTGAACTCCACCTTTGGAGCCTTCGCAGCTTGCGGTTCTGAGGTTTCTGCGACTGCCTCGGCAGCAGCTTCAGCCTCAACGGCCGGAGCGAGCATTTTCTCGACTTCGGCCAAACTCAGGGGGAATGGTTCATGTGCATTGCCGACGAATCCGGTGACCGACGGTGTGTGGCGAACGACCTGCCATGTCTTGTCGGTCATATCCATACGGACAAGAACGTAGCCAGGCAATACGGTGCGCTTGACGAGCTTGCGCTGACCGTTCTTGATTTCGGCAACTTCTTCAATAGGAACCACAATCTCGTAAATGTAGTCTTCGACGTTCATCGAGACAATACGGTTTTCGAGGTTCTGCTTGACTCGGTTTTCCATGCCGGCGTACGTGTGAATGACGTACCAATCGCCAACCTGGTTGTAAAGCATCTCGCGGAATTCGCGAAGCGCTTCGGGAACTTCCGGCTCTGCTTCTTCTGCTTCTTCAGCTGAAACTACATCAGCAGCGTCGTCATCGCTGAGGCCGCTGTCGGCGCCGTCTACGACGTCGTCGACAGCGTCGCTAGCAACATCGGCTGCGTCGGCGTCGAGAGTCTGCTCGTCAAATTCTGAGGTCACGGAAACAAGTCCTTAGTTACGCGAAGATCCAGAACATGGCTTTACCGAACCCGTAGTCCAGTCCAGCCACGATCGCCATCATGATGAGAACGAAGACGAGAACCACGAAAAAGTAGTTGACCATTTGCGGACGCGTAGGCCAAACAACTTTGCGCAGTTCTGCGACGCTCTGTCGAAAGAACGTCAAGAGCGAGGTACGTCCGGCTTTCTTGCCGGACAGTTCGTGATTACTGCTCACGTACTTTCCTCCATCATTCGTTAAGGCCGCTCGGTTGAACGACCGTTCTCGCAGGGCAGGAGGGACTTGAACCCCCAACCTCCGGTTTTGGAGACCGATGCGCTGCCAGTTGCGCCACTGCCCTTCGAAAAACCTAGAAACTCGAACGGCCCATTCAGGGCACGACGAATCACCATATTTTTCGCGGTTTCGTCAAGTGTACGTCGCCAGACCCAACAAAGTCGAACCGGCTACCTGCACGAGCACTGAACTAGTGCCACGATGGTCATGTGCGGTCACTATTGAATCTCCCCAAAGCGCACCTGCACCTGCATTTTGCCGGGTCGATGCGTCATGCCACCTTACTGGAACTGGCCGATCGCGACGGAATCAACCTGCCGCCTGGGCTCAGCGACGAATGGCCGCCGCAACTCTCGGCAGCAGACGAGAAGGGCTGGTTCAGATTTCAGCGGCTCTACGACGTTGGTCGGTCCGTGCTTCGCACCCCAGACGACATCCGGCGACTCGTGCTCGAAGCGGCCCAAGACGATCGAGAAGACGGTTCAGTCTGGACTGAAATCCAAGTGGACCCTTCTGGCTATGCAAACAAGTTCGGTGGGATAACTGAATTTACCGAGCTCGTGCTCGACGCCGTCGCCGATGCGAGCACAGCAACCGGTCTCCAGATGAGTGTTGTCATTGCGGCCAATCGCACGCGCCACCCCCTCGACGCCCGCACGCTCGCCCGGTTGGCAGCCAAGTTCGCGCATCGGGGCGTACACGGTTTCGGCTTATCGAATGACGAACGGCGTGGCGACACGGTTGATTTCGAACCAGCGTTCGCCATCGCGGAACGCGCAGGCCTCAAACTCATGCCGCACGGCGGCGAGTTGCGCGGGCCCGCCCACATCCGCACGGTCATCGACACGTTGCATCCGAATCGGCTAGGGCATGGAGTTCGCGCTGCAGAAGACAAAGAATTGCTTCGCGAACTCGTAGCCGGCGGAGTGGCCCTGGAAGTCTGCCCAGCATCGAACGTCGCGCTCGGCGTCTATACGAGCATCAACGACGTCCCGATTCGCGAGTTGAAAGCCGCCGGCGCACGGATCGCCCTCGGTTCAGATGATCCCCTCCTGTTTGGAACCCGACTGGCCGGCCAATACGCGCTGCTGCGCGCCGCCCAAGATTTCACTGACGAGGAACTCGCCGACTTGGCCCGTGACTCGATCGAAGCGTCGTACGCACCTGCTGAACTCAAGCAGTGCGCAATGGCCGACATTGAAGCCTGGTTGGCCACCCCTGGGTGAACGAGCCGTAGACCGAGAATTGTCAGTCGAACGTGGCATCATGCGGCTATGCCTGATCTGCCGCCCAGAGACAAGGGTTCGTCGTTTGAACAGATCCCCCCGGTCTCGCTCAATGCCGATGGCTCGCGTTCCAATCACCCAAACGCAACGCCGTCGCTGCTGATGGGCCTGCTGAGTGTCGTGTTTTGTTGCATCCCGTTCGGCCCGATCGCATGGATTGGGGCGAACAAGGCGCTGCGAGAAATCGACGCAAACCCGACTGTGTGGACCGGTCGCGGTATCGCCACCGCTGGCAAAGCGATTGGAATTGTGATGACATCGCTGTGGGTTTTGTTCTGGCTGACTTTCGTCGTTCTCAACGTCGTTGAACTAGCGCGGGGCCTGCGAGCATGGTGAGAAAGGTGAGATTTCTGTCAATTCGAGCCAATGGGAAACGTAGACACTCAGGCGATATTGGACAACTCGCATTTAAGGTTCGTGCGACGATAAACCCATGACTGAACTCCCACCCGAGAACGAACCACCTCCCTACCCCGGTCAGCAGCCTTATCAAGGCCAGCAGCCCTACGAAGGCCAAGGCCAGCACTATCCGGCACCCGCGCCAACACCACAAACGCCCTACGGCGCAGGCATGCCGCCCAACCACCCACAGGCAACTGCCTCGATGGTGATGGGAATTGTCAGTGTCGTCCTCGTCATGTTCTGCTGCCTGCCGCTCGGCCCAGTCGCTTGGATCATGGGCAGCAAGGCAGTGAAAGAAATCGACGCAAACCCGGCGATGTGGGGCGGCCGCAGTAACGCCAACGCCGGCAAGATTCTCGGTATTGTCGCCACGGGACTTTTCGTATTTTTTGTCGTGATCTTCGTTGGCGTTGTAATCGCCTTGGGCATCGCAGAATCAGGAAATGCCAATTTCGATTCAGATTTCTGACCTCCGACTTCGCTCTCGGGGAGATTTTGGCCCAACCCAACCGTTCAAGCTAAAGAAAGGTGCCACCCATGAGTGACACACCACCTGGAAACGAACCACCCGCCTACCCCGGCCAACAGCCCGGCGCAACTCCTCAGCCCTACCAAGGCCAGAATCCATATACTGGCCAAGGTCAGCAATACCCACCGCAGGCACCACAACCGGGCGTTCCTGGCGGGCTCAAGCCCAAACACCCTCAAGCAACCACGGTTCTCGTGTTGGGCATCGTCGGCTTCATTTTCTGCCAGATCCTCGGTCCGTTTGCGTGGGTCATGGGCAATAAGACGATCAAGGAAATCGACGCGAACCCGAATCAGTGGGACGGCCGGAGCGAAGCACTCGTCGGCAAGATCCTCGGAATCGTATCGACCGTTCTCTTGGTGCTGAGCGTGTTGACACTCATCGCTGTCTTCGGGTTCATCCTCGTGGTAGGCGCAACCAGCGAGTTCAGCGACAGTTCGTGGGAGAGCGAAACTTACTCAGGAATCCTCGCGGCATTTTTCTAAACACCAACGCAACGCCTAGTTCCGGTCCTCGTCACCATGCAATACCGACGAGGACCGGTTCTATTTCTAGCGTGATTCCGAATACGTCTTGCACACCAGAGCGAACCTCACTGGCCAACTCCATGAGGTTCGCGGCCGTCCCGGCACCTCGGTTCGTTAATGCAAGTGGGTGCTTAGTTGACAGGCTCACACCGTTTCCCGCGTAGCCCTTGCCAAAGCCTGCGTGGTCGATCAGCCAGGCCGCGCTGGTCTTGACGCGGCCGTCCCGCTGCGGATGACGTGGCGCCGCCTCCGGCAATAGTTCGGCTTGCTCAGGCGTCAAGATCGGATTCATGAAGAAAGAACCAGCACTCCAGGTGTCGTGATCGGCAGGATCGAGCACCATCCCCTTACCGCGGCGCAAAGCCAGCACCTGCTCACGAACCGCAACCGAAGGTGCCCGTTCTCCCGGCGCAACATCCAAGGAGCGCGCAAGTTCGGCATAGACAATTGGTGCGCTCAAGTCCCCCAGCGGGAACTGGAACGTGACGGTCAAGATGACGAAGCGTTCGGGATCTCGTTTGAACGCACTCATGCGATAGGAAAAGTCACAATCGGCGTGCATGAAGGTACGCACCGCCCTCTTGCGCCGATCCCAAACCCGGACGCGCACGATCGTGTCAGCCACCTCTTGGCCGTACGCGCCGACATTCTGAATCGGGGTTGCCCCAACCGATCCTGGTATCCCCGACAAAGCCTCTAGCCCCACCCACCCGTTCGCAACGGCCAGTCGGACAAGTTCGTCAAAGGTCTCGCCCGCTGCGACGGTGACCATAGCACCGCTGCACGCGTCTTGATCGATCTCGATTCCGCTCGTACGTACGAGCACCACACGCCCCGCGAAACCATCGTCGCTCACGACGAGGTTGCTGCCGCCCGCGACAATCAACACCGGTTCGTTGCGCGCATCAGAGGACGAAACTGCTTCGATCAGGTCGCTCTCGCTGTGAGCAACCACGCACGATTGCGCCGGGCCGCCCAAGCGCAGCGTGGTCACTTCCGAAAGACTCATGAGCAAAACGCTACCGAAAACACAAAACCTCCGTGCCACACGGGCCGGAGGTGTTGTGAGAAAACTAGATCAGCGAGTTTCGCGGTGAACCTGATGAGTCTTGCAACGCGGGCAGAACTTCTTGAGGTCAAGGCGGTCAGCGTTGTTGCGACGGTTCTTCTTGGTGATGTAGTTGCGTTCTTTGCACTCTGTGCATGCCAAGGTGATCTTGGGACGGATTACTGAACTCTTGCTGGCCACGGTGTGCCTCTTCTTAGATCGATCGATGTTGCATTCAATTGTGCCGGTAGCTGGGGCGGGACTCGAACCCGCGACACCACGATTATGAGTCGTGTGCTCTAACCGCCTGAGCTACCCAGCCGCAGGGTACGAGTTTCCTCGTTACCCAGAGCCCCTTTACGGAATCGAACCGTAGACCTTTTCCTTACCATGGAAACGCTCTGCCGACTGAGCTAAAGGGGCAAGCCGACAAGCAAACTTACCGCGTGAGGGCTGCCGGTTTCAAATCGGGGTCACCTTTGGTGCCACTCGGCGTCGCGTCTGGGGGTCAGATGGAGGCGCGCGCCATCCGCGCCGGCCACGTTGGGCCTTCATAAATGAACGATGTGTAGCCCTGAACGAGGTCCGCTCCTGCGGCGATGCGCTCACGCACATCGTCTTGAGTGACAATGCCGCCGACCCCAATGATCGCTAGGGAGTCGCCTGCGCGCGCACGAATCTCTCGAACCATCTCAACCGCCCTCGGAGCCAGAATTGGACCCGAAAGGCCGCCTGCGCCCGCCGCGTCGATAACGCTGCGCGGCGCCCGGAGGCTATCTGGGCGCGAGATCGTCGTGTTCGCGGCACTAATCCCGTCGAGGCCCAGTTCGAGCGCGAGATCCGTGACAGCGAAAACGTCATCGTCGCTGAGGTCTGGGGCAATCTTGACGACGAGCGGAACGCGCTTGCGTTGGTTTTCTGCCACTTCCTTGACGCTCTGCAAGATCGGGCGCAGCGACTCAACGGCCTGCAGGTCTCGCAATCCAGGCGTGTTCGGCGACGAGACGTTCACGACTAGATAGTCAGCGAACCCAGAAAGCAGTCGCGCACTCTCGACGTAGTCTGCGACAGCATTTTCTGCGGCGACGACCTTTGTTTTGCCGATGTTGATTCCGATGACGGCCTTCGCGCCGGCTTTCGTGTCTCGCAGCCGATGCAGTCGTGAAGCCACGTGGGCTGCGCCGTCGTTGTTGAAACCCATTCGGTTGATGATGGCTCGGTCATCAACCAACCTGAAGAGTCGCGGTTTCGGGTTGCCTGGTTGTGGCTTGGCGGTAATGGTGCCGACTTCTACGTGACCGAAGCCCAGGTTGAGCAGTGGGACGACTCCCGTTGCGTTCTTGTCGAAACCGGCGGCCAAACCGAAGCGATTCGGAAAGGTGATGCCCATGACTTCAACGGGCGCATTCGCCGCCGGAAAAAGTATCGGTGTGACAAAGCGAGCAGCACGAATACCACTGAAGGCACCGTGATGAGCCTTTTCGGTGTCAAGTCGAGACAGAACGTTGTCGAAAAGCGCGCTATAAACCACGCCCTGAGCCTAATGCACTCGCTGACCCGCCCCACGCTCCCTGCGCGCCCTGCGGTCGCCTCCCCCAGCGCACTATTCCCACGAGACCGTCGGCTCTTGGGTTCAGGCGGACCAAATAGGTACGCTCGTACCCAAATTCGAGCGGTATCGCGGGAATAGTGGAACACGAGGGTTTGCACGACTGGCAGGTTCCGCGTCGCCTCGCACCAGTTTTGCCCCCCATATCTCGTAGTAGCACGCAACGTCTCGCACGGGCTGCCCAGTGATCACGTTGTTCTCGACACTGCCATCGCGTGAAATGTCCGTGTTCGATCGTCAGCTCGGCGAGTTCGAGACCTTCGCAAGAAACTCCGCCACCGAGAACCAGTTGGAGTTCGGCGGTTCAGTCGCGGAACACACTTGATATGCCCAATCCCGCCAAGTACCCGATTGGACATCTTCGGCAAATTCGGGCCCATGAAGACCTCGATTCCGGCCGACGTGTGTGTACGTGAGCGTTTTGTCATTGGCGCGGTCGACGATAGTGGCACCTAAGATCTTCGCTTGGGCGTTGGGCATGTTTCCACCGGCACGTACGGCAGCGTCTTTGAGCTTCACCTCGACCATGAGTTCCTCGGCCTCCGGCAATGGAATGATCAAACCCGCGTCGATAAGCAGCCGGTTATTGAGGCGATACATAGTTAGCCGAACGCAACGTATGCCCAAGTCATAGAACTCGTTGAGCCACATCACGGTTGCCGTGACTTCCTTGCTGAACTCCTGCGAGACGAGGACGATCCTAGGAGTGTCATTGGGCTCTGGGAATGAATCCGCCTCCGTTAGCCCCAAGTACGCCCGCAGTTCGGACTCGGCGGACTCACGCCCACCATCCAGGCCACGGGTCTTACGGTAATCGGCATGGGCCCGAACCATCTGTTCGGAAGTCATCGTACGAAGCAGTGCGGCATACCTGAGAGCCTGCAGCTCCATGTGCCCGCCGTCCTCAGTCCGTTTCAATTCCACCACCACGAGATTGCCATCAGGATCGAGGCACAACAGGTCGATACGCCGCCTGACGTCTTTGAAGCCGCCAAACTCCTCGGCAACGACGTGGAGGTTTAGGCCGAGAACATCAATGCGGTCGCGCAACGCCGCCTGAAGATGGAACCGCTCAGATAAGCCTTCTCCCACGAACGAGGTCGAACTAACCGGCGTAATCGCA
>CALMUY010000203.1 GCA_937873005.1 uncultured Aeromicrobium sp.
CGTACCTCATCTTCAAGTGTTGTGAATTGCGCTTGAGCCGGTGGGTGGTGGATGGGGCTTAGTCCGTTGGCAGCACGCGAAGTGCTGCTTTGACTGGCGGAAAACGTTGCGTGAAAGTCAGCACGTGGAATTGCGGCTGGCTTCCTACACTCACAAGAGCTCGAATGCACTACGAACACCGCTAACAGTCGCAACGTACCGTATCAGTCGTTAATGGAGATTTGGATGCGGAAGAAGTTTGAGGACGCGAACGGGGCCTTGAAGATCGACGCTAACCACCCGGATTGAGCGAATGCGAGACAAACCTTCACGACTTTTCAGGTTTCGTCCACTTGATAGTGGCGCGTGCTTCGAACGTGAACTGTCCGCGCTTGTCGACAGCTATCTTTGGTCCCCGAGGTTTGATCAGATGAACGATCCAATGGAGGCGTTCTATGAGTTCGACAAGTCGATTGACCAAGTTTTTTGTGCGATTCTGCCTGCTGCAAGCAAGGCAATTCCTGACTTGTACAAGCAGCTTGAGAAAATTCTGGATGGGATGTGTTTGGTGTCATTCTCAGACACGTATCAGTTCTTGCCGATGTGGGCGTACTACGCCACGAACTTCGCGGGGATGTGCCTGGAATTTGACACCGGCCTCCTTGAAGTGGGTGACTTCCGTGGCGAACCGTTGTTGGAAGTTACTTACGACGAAAGTCCAACCGCGCCGATTTCGATTTTTGCCCTCGACAAGCTGACGATTCAAGAAGCAGGACGATTTCTTTCGAGAAAGCAAAAGCAGTGGCAGCATGAGCGAGAATGGCGCTACATCACGGGCGAAGGCGGGCGTCGCGGCTATCTTGACGACGCGCTGCGTCGCATCTACTTGGGGCCGCGAGTTGCTCCACGGTACAAGTTGGGGATACTGGACGCGCTCAGGAACAGGCCAGTAGAAATACTGCAGGGGCGTATCAGTCGATTTGAACTCGCTTTCGACGTCGTGCAAGAAGCGACACCCTTGCCATTGTGCGAACGAGTTGGTGCGGGCGTCTTTGATCAGGACACCGTGCTTTCTGACTCAGAGAAGGATCTTCGTACGCTACTGGGCGCGTCTTACGACAGATTGCTCGCCGAATGCAAGCTGACCGCGCAACATCCGAATACGGAGTCAATCATGTCGATTGGCGTTTCTGACAGTGATCCGAGTACTTGGTATTTCTGGAATCTCTACAAACTTCGTAGCGGACGTGAGATTCATGACAAACGGTATTTCGACCGAGACATGAGGTTGGTTGGTCGCAAGCTCGCGAAGCCCTGACACGTAGGCTGGGTTGAAAACCCAGCGCTTCCGATGCAAACGCGTGCCGGGTTTCGTTCCTCAACCCAGCCTGCGAGAGCTGGGGCATTCATTCGAACGACAATTCGCGAGTCGCGTCGGCTGCTGCCCAATCGATTGAATAAATGCCTTGGTCGACCCAACGTTGAAACGAGGAATGTTGCCAGTCTGCTGCGCGCGCGCAGTGCCCGTGTTTGACCGGGTTGTAGTGGATGTAATCAACGTGCCGCGCGTAATCCACATCGTCGCGGATGAGGTGTTCCCAGAATCGACGTTGCCAGATTCCGCGTTCACCTTTCTTCAGGCGACTCTCGGAAATATGTTCGCCTGTTTTGATGGCCTGTGAAAAGCGTGATTTGATGAGCCGCCAGCGCGTGGAGAAGTCGCTGTCATGTGGCGGCAATTGCCAGATTGTGTGCAGGTGTTCGGGCAGCACGACAATGGCGTCGATCTCGAACGGATGATCGGCACGCGTCTGCCGGAAAGCATCGCGTAGCGCTTCAATCTCGCGGACGAGAAGATCGTTGTGCTGGCGATTAGCCAGATTGACCGTGAAGAAGTAACAACCGCCTTCGATTTGCAGGCGCTTGTAGGTTCTCATGTGACTACTTCTTGTTGCGCTTGCTGGGTTTTCAACCCAGCCTACGGTCAAGCACCTTTGCGGTTTCTTACTCCTTCCGCAACTGCGGAAACAGAATCACATCGCGAATCGTTGGCGAGTTGGTGAACAGCATCGCGAGACGGTCGATGCCGATGCCTTCGCCTGCCGTCGGGGGCAGGCCGTATTCGAGGGCCTTGATGTAGTCGGCGTCGTAGAACATCGCTTCCTCGTCGCCCGCGTCCTTCGCCTTGGCCTGCGACTGGAATCGGGCGGCCTGGTCCTCGGGGTCGTTGAGTTCGCTGAAACCGTTGCAGATCTCGCGGCCGGTGATGAAGAGCTCGAAGCGGTCGGTGACGGCCG
>CALMUY010000204.1 GCA_937873005.1 uncultured Aeromicrobium sp.
CGTGCAAGACGAGGGTTCGCAAATGGTGGCACTCGTCTCAGCCGCGGCCACCGTTGAGGGCGCCGACGCGCAGTGGCTGGATTTGTGTGCCGGGCCGGGCGGCAAGGCCGCCTTGTGGGGTGCGCTGGCCGCGCAACGCGGCGCCGAAGTGGTGGCGAATGAACTGCAGTCGCATCGCGCTGATTTGGTGCGTTCCTCGGTGCAGGCGCTCGACAACGTGGAGGTTGTCAGTTTCGATGGCCGGTTCGGGCCGTGGGGTGATGCGCCGTTCGATCGGGTTTTGGTGGATGCGCCGTGCAGCGGTTTGGGTGCGCTACGGCGAAGGCCAGAAGCGCGGTGGCGCAAGAGCGAGTCAGACATTGCCGGCCTGACTGGCTTACAGGAAGAACTCCTACGTGCAGCGATCGCATACACGCGCGCTGGCGGGGTTGTCGCGTATGCGACGTGTTCGCCGGTGTTGGCCGAAACGAGTGATGTAGTCGCGAAGGTTCTCGACGATCGCGTCAAGCTCGAATCGGAGCATCGCTGGTGGCCCGACACCGATGGCACCGACGCGATGTATCTCGCGATCCTGCGCGTTGCCTAGACACTCGTTGTTCTAAGTGCGTTTCCTTTCACTGCTGTGCGTCTTAGTAAAGGTTATGTCGATAACCTTTACTAAGGGTCGTCCTGAGGGGTGCTGCTCGCCACGAGAATCTCGCTGATTCAAGTACCCAGCAATACGGAGAGTCGAAGCGGAATCGACTGTTCGTAATCTGCAACAGGCAAACCATTAGGCTAGTCACATGCGCATCACGCCTAGCCTGCTCAACGCCGACTTTTCCCGTCTCGCTGATGAAGCCGCTCGTATTCCCACGGCTGATTTCTTGCACATGGATGTTATGGATAACCATTTCGTTCCGAATCTGACGCTGGGCGCACCAGTGATTGAATCGCTCGCGAAAGTAGCGGGCCAACCGATCGATGCGCATTTGATGATTGCCGATCCGGACCGTTGGGCACCACAGTTTGTGGAGGCCGGAGCTAGCAGCGTCACCTTCCATGTGGAGGCCGCCGCTGCACCCGTGCGTCTTGCTCGCGAGTTGCGTAGTTTGGGCGCTCGCGCGTCGATGGCGCTTAAGCCGGCCACGCCGATCGAACCCTATGAAGACATGCTTCCGGAATTGGACATGGT
>CALMUY010000205.1 GCA_937873005.1 uncultured Aeromicrobium sp.
AACCTCGCGTCCATCAACTTGGCGCGTCACGTGGACGGACGGGGGATGGACGCCGTGATCGCCTGGGATCGTCTCGCTGAATCGGCACGTCTCGCCGTGCGGCAACTCGACAACCTGATCGACATCACCATCAGTTCGGTGTCCGAATCTGAAAACTCGAATGAACTCAATCGCGCGCTCGGTTTGGGCATCATGGGCTTCACCGATGTGGTCGAGCGGATGGGTTATGCCTACGACAGCGAACGCGCCTACGAACTGATCGATGAACTCACCGAGTTCATCAGTTGGCACGCGATTGACGCGTCTGCGGACTTGGCGCGCGAACGTGGTGCCTACCCGAACTTTGCAGGTTCCGGATGGAGCCGTGGGATGGTGCCTATCGACACGCTCGCCGCGCTCGAAGCTGATCGAGGCGTTGCGGTCGACGTTGATCGCACGACTCGCCTCGACTGGGATTCGCTGCGCGAGAAGGTGGCCGGCGGCATGCGCAACTCGACGCTCATGGCGATCGCCCCGACTGCGTCGATCGGACTTGTTGCTGGCACTACGCCAGGCCTCGACCCGCAGTTCAGCCAGATCTTCAGCCGCAACACGAGTTCCGGCAAGTTCTTGGAAGTGAACCGCAACCTCGTTGCCGATTTGCAGGAACGCGGGCTCTGGGAAGAAGTCCGAGAAGACCTCTTGCGTCACCAAGGCGACCTCTCGCTCGTAGAAAAGGCGCCCACGGATCTGATCGAGATCTACAAGACCAGTTTCCAAGTCGATCCGGCCGCGTTCTTGCACGTGGCTGCTCGGGCCCAAAAGTGGATCGATCAGGCCATCAGCCGCAACATCTACTTGGCGAACCGCGACATCGGATCGATGTTGAACCTTTACGATCTGGCCTGGCGGATGGGCGTCAAAACTACCTACTACCTGCACATGAAGCCGCGTCACCAAGCCGAACAATCGACGGTCAAAGTCAACAAGGCCGAAGAGGTGGCGCCACAAGGCGGAGCACGTCGCGGCTTCGGTGCTGCTGCACCCGCGGCACTTGCCGCGCCCGCAACTCCGGCAGGCGCCAGTGCAGCGCGCGGTTTCGGAGCAGTGGCCACTCAAACAGCGCCAGCACCGGCCGAAGCAGCAGTCGAGGTTGTGCCCGCGGGAGTTGAAGAACTCGAACTGGCCGGGGAAGTCGAGATGGTGGACGGGGCGGCCTGCCCGATCGATCCAATGGAACGCCTGCAGTGCGACTCCTGCCAGTGAACAATCCCGACCATCAGTGAATGTGAAAGAGAGGAACCTATGCCAATTCTAGGCACCGGAATCCAAGAAGGACTCCTGCTCAAACCTGTCACCTACCAGTGGGCGATGGATCTGTACGACCAAGCCGTAGCCAACACCTGGTTCCCCAACGAAGTGCAATTGGGTGAAGACCTGAGCGACTTCGAGAAGATGAGTGACGACGAACGTCATGCGCTCACGCACCTGATGAGCTACTTCAACCCGAATGAACTGCTCGTGAACAAGGCGCTCGCGTTCGGTGTTTATCCCTACGTGAATGCCGCGGAATGTCACTTGTATTTGGCGAAGCAAATGTGGGAAGAAGCCAACCACTGCATGAGTTTCGAGTATGTGCTCGAAACGTTCCCCATCGATCGCGAAGCGGCGTACGAATCACATGTCACGGTGCCATCCATGGCCGCTAAAGAGGCGTTCGAGGTAAAGTACATCACCCGCATGACCGAACAAACCCTCGATATCACCACCACCGAAGGCAAACAAGATTTCGTGCGAAATCTCGTCGCCTACAACGTGATCTTGGAAGGCATCTGGTTTTATTCAGGCTTCATGGTGGCGTTGAGTTTCCGGCAACGCAATCTGCTGCGCAACTTCGGCTCGCTGATCGACTGGATTGTGCGTGACGAGAGCCTGCATTTGAAGTTCGGCATCAACCTGATCTTGACCGTCCTCGACGAGAACCCGGATGTGGCCACACCAGAGTTCGCTGCCGAAATCAAGCAGATGGTGATCGACGCAGTCGAGATGGAGGAGGCCTACAACCAGGATTTGTTGCCCAACGGCATCCTCGGTTTGAACTCCGACTACATCAACACGTACGTCAAGTACTTGGCCGACCGTCGACTCGAAGAGTTAGGTTTCGGCCCGCATTACGGGGTGCAGAACCCCGCCAAATGGATGGCCGCAGCGAACGACACTCTCGAATTGGTGAACTTTTTTGAGTCCATCAACACCTCGTATGAAGTGAACGCCAAGGCTGACTCGTGAGTTGTGTCGGTTTCTGGACCGAGAGCCAGCGAGCGCGTTTGCGGCTCGCGGCTCTCGATCCGCGACCGGTGTCGTCGTTTCGGTCACCACAAACGACTGACTCGAAGCGGCAGCGGATCCGACTTTTGGCGCTGGACCCGCGATCCCAGATTCGTGAGAGCGCAGCCCTGCATTCGGACGAGGGGAGCGTCTTAGCGACCTTGGCCAAAGACGGCGATCCAGGTGTGCGTGCGGCAGTGGCACGCAACCCACGATGCCCACATGTAGTCAGAGAGGCCCTCGCAAGCGATGGTGATGACATCGTTCGGGGCTGGGCCAATTGGTATGGGACCTCGTAGTTGGGCCCAGTAATGAGGCAGAGGGTCGGGCAGTGCGCCTCGCGCGATCGGCTTGTCTCACCAGGCCACGAACACGACGGCAACGACAGCCATGGCGAGGCCGATGCCCTGAGTACGGTTCACTCGTTCACGCAAAATGATCGCTGCCAGAATTACCGTCACCGCAGGATACAAGGAAGTAATGACTGAAACGATCGACAATAGGCCGTAATGGGTGGCGTAATAGAAGGCGAGCGCGGCGGGCGCACCCACCAGGCCGAGAAGTAGCGGCCGCAGTTCCGTGCGGTTGCGGGGCATCAAGCCGTGGCCCAGAATCAGCGCAATGACGGCAACCGAGAGTGCAGAGACCACGTACATGCTGACCACAGGCCACATGCCTGCGTCGGGATCTACTTGCGCGAGTGCCGCAAGCATGAGGCCGAAGCCGATACCAGCGAAAACCCCATCAAGCACGCCACCTGAATGAGAAGGATCGTTGTCGGTAGTTTGTGCGACGAGCCAAATTGCTGGGAACGCAACGATGATGCCAACGACGGCGAGCAGCCCAGGGCGATCGCCGAGGCCGAAACCGACAGCAACAGGCAGTAACGCGCAGCCAACTGCAGAAATTGGAGCGACGACGTTCATCTTCGCCCGGGCGAGTCCCCGGTAGAGGAATGCGGCACCGATGCCACTGCCGAGTCCGGCGAACATGGCCCACAGGAAATCTGCGCCGGTAGCTGAACCACCGCTACCGGCAAGACTCATGCCTGCGGCCATGACGGCGGTGACGAGCGTGGAGGAGGTCTGCCCCACTGCGGCGACGCGCCACGGGCTCACCGACTTGGAAAAGATTCCGCCAAGAAAGTCGGAGATGCCGTACATCGTTGCCGAAAAGCCGGCGAGCACGAGAGCGATCATCGGCCCAGAATAGGCGCTAGGGAACAAATCTCTTACGAACAGGCTTGACACCGGTATGAAGAGTTTCGGCTTCTTGTCATTTGGGCATTGGTCACAGTCGCCCCATTCCGCGACGCGTTCGGCGTCCGACACGCTCCTTCAATCGATCGATCTCGCCGTTGCGGCCGAAGAGTTAGGGGCCAACGCAGCGTTCTTCCGTGTTCATCACTTCGCGCAACAACTCGGATCTCCTTTCCCGCTGCTCGCTGCAATTGGTGCGCGGACGAACCGCATCGAAATCGGTACGGGCGTTATCGACATGCGCTAGCGCATGTCTTGGTTGTGACACCGGATCTATCGATCGCTTCCGCCGCCTCGCCTACGGCCGCGAAGCGCCTCATCGATCTGTGCCACAGTCGGGGATCCGGCGTACCCGCTCTCCGTCGCGTAGACCCGGCACGCGAGCGAGCGAACCGGTGTCGTCGGGAACAGGTCGACGCCGTCGACGAGGATCGTGGGCGAGCCTCCGAACCTAATGTTCGCCGCCTCGTCCTCGGTCCAGATCGTCACCAGCTCGACAGGAACGGCCCCGAGCTCGACAACGTCCAGCGCCGCGCGTGCGTTGGCTTCGGCGATTCCCGTGTTCGGGCAGTCGACGATGTGCAGCAGTTCCACCTTCATGCGATGGATTCCTTCCGAGTCCGGGCGGCGCGCAGGCCGTTGAGGATCACGACGACCTCGGCGATCTCGTGCACCAGCACCACGGCGGAGAGGCCCAGGACGCCGAAGAGGGCCAACGGGAGCAGCGCGGTGATGATCAGCAGCGACAGGATGATGTTCTGGTTGATGATGTGGCGTCCGCGTCGGGCGTGGTCGAACGCGCGCGGCAGCAGCCGCAAATCGTGACCAGTGAAGGCCACGTCGGCGGACTCGATCGCGGCATCGGAGCCGGTCGCCCCCATTGCGATGCCGATGTCGGCGGCAGCGAGGGCGGGGGGATCGTTGAT
>CALMUY010000206.1 GCA_937873005.1 uncultured Aeromicrobium sp.
AACGGATTTGAACGGTTGGAATGAAACACGCCAAGGGCGGGAGTCAAACCCGCGCTAGCGGCAGCGCGGATACCCAACCCACGGATGATGCCGTAGCCATAATTGAGCAAAGAGTTCGTATTGTCGGTGCCGTCCTGTTCACGCGAAAAATCGCGATCCGCAAACAGATAACGCCAATACCAGCGAGCTGCTTCAGCCTCGTGATTGTTGGGATCACCAGAACGAACCCGCGACGCGATATCGCGCAGGTGATCGGCCGCTAACTCGTCCGCCAAAGCGAGCGTGGCTGCCTGGCCAGAGATCTTTGCCCGAATGATCTGAAGCCATGCATTCTTTTGACGCGGCTTCGACAACGCTGCCTGTGCTCGTTGGCGCGCACCAACGCGTGTGTGATCAGACCACGCATGAAAACCAGCAAGCGGAACACCACGCCAATCACACATCAACGCAGACACGTCATGTTGAGCGAGATAGTGAACAACACCGCCACCAAGCGACACCTTCTGGCCGAACAACACCAAAGCGACATCAGCGACCGGAACAGCGACCTCGTCGCCGTCCTGAGGTCGCACGAGAAGTTGGCCGCGGCGCGTGGTAACTCGACCAACCAAAGTGGTCATGTCGAGAACCCGCCAACCGCGACCCATGAGCCTTACTCCTGCTCAACCCGCCACGAGACCGGCAAACCGGACTTCGACTCCCAACGTGGGCGGCCAAGCGAGTCGCGGCGAAGCGTCGAAAAACTTCTGGAGTTTAGTAGGACGTTGAGGGCAGGTTGCCAGGCGGGACGGTCGACGATCTTTCGAACGGATTCATGTGCGTCTGGAGGGAGACCTTCGCTCGCCAACATTACCGGCCTCAACCGGAGGCGTTCAGGGCTGAAAAACCCATCGAGTTTCCACTTTCGGATATCACCGTACTCGCGAAGTAGATCCCCAACCTGGCCGCTTGTGAACCCAGACATGTCGATCTCGAGTTCATCACCGACGACGAACCACCCCAACTCGGCTGCGGTTCCATCGGCAAGTGCCGCGCGCAACTTCGCAGGGGCGGTGCGCATCGAAATGGACTGCGGCAAGATCGGTGCAGTGAACAAGTCCTCATGGCGATAGGACAGCAGGTCGGTAGAGAAAACCCGCAACATCGCGTACGAGGTTTTCTTGCCATCGATGCGATACACGCGAGCGTGATGGATTGTGGACCCGATCTCGGCGTAGCCGCCACGAACCGCGATCGCGGCAGCGCCCGAACCAAAGAAACCAATCTCATCGTCGGGGCCAAGATGCGTGCCGTCAATACGGATACGCCGTTCCGGATCCGCAGGCAAGCCGTCTTTCTCATCGAAATCAGGATCGCGGGTCAACGCTACCCACAGCGAAGGCGACGATGCTCGATCAATCAACTCAACCGACAACTCGTCGCTCACACGACGGCGCACTAAGGGGCGAATCGTGTCGTCGTGCGCGGAGCCGTTTGCCAGCCGCAAACGCAGGTCCTCCATGACCGGGATCGCGTCCTTCTCGAAGGCTTCGATCAGCAGATCGCCCAAGGCCTGCATGTGGTTGAGCCAATGCTCATAGCGTTCGCGCGAGGCCGGATGTTGGCTGTGCCAAGTTTTCCAATCGTTCGGGATGCGAGTCATGCGTTCGTTGTCGCGTTTGTTGACCCGTTCGGCCAAGGTGCGCGCCACCGACTCGTCGATCAGTGAAACCACCGCGGCATCGACTGCGTGGTGCCGACGATCCAATCGTGTCTTGCCGCCGCCGCCAATGAACGGGACCCGCCCTTCTAAGCCAGAAGCCCTGCGGGCCTCGGCGGTGATTGCGCCCCGGTAGACCGAAACCTTCGTGCCCGAGT
>CALMUY010000207.1 GCA_937873005.1 uncultured Aeromicrobium sp.
CTGCTGCTCGTCGGTGGCGGCATCGTCTTGGCTGCTCGTCGTAAGAAGAGCGAAGTCTGAGGCTCGCTTCAGTAACACGTAACTCAACCCCGGTCGCCGCAATGCGGTGGCCGGGGTTGTTGTTTGTATTCGTTGAGAGGGTTGGGCGAGGCGCGGTTATCCACCCTGTTGCAAAGTCGGGCATGCCTCCGTTACAGAAGCCACAGCACCCGTGATCCGAGGTCGTGACAGGCTCCGAGTTCGCGCACATGCACGCTAACCAGCGGTGTTCACGTGATCCCACTGGCGTTGTTGGGGTTTATTCGCACGTGGGGAGCACTGTGGTGTGGTTGCCGGGGATGACGGGTGTGGATTGAACTTCGAGGTTTTGGGTCCATTGCCCTCGCACACGGATCGTGGCGTTGGCGAACTGTCCGGGCGCGAGCACTGTTTCCCAAGTCAACACGTCGAGCCCTTCGTGCTTGCCCTTCCCGAATCCGCCCACGTTGCCAAACCCGTACGTCTCTTGTGACAGTACTTCGGCGCCCTTCGGCACATACACGTATGCGAGGTTACGGGTGAGGCCTTGGCGCGTGCCGTAATAGCCTCCGCCGATGATTGATTCGGGCAGCGAGGAGGCGTTCTTGGGTGCATCGTTGCGCAAGCTCACGCGCAGCACGGCGTCGGCCGAGTCGCCAGTTTCGCGACACCAGGCGGCTCCGGTTTCGAGTTTCATGTAGTAACTGAGTTTGGAGCCGGTGCCGTCGTTCACATACACACCAAATCGGGTGTTGTTGGCGTCGGTGACGGGCAGCGCGCCTTGCAGTTTGGTGCCGTCGAGCGCGGCCTGTTCAGCTTTGTCGTCGCTCCACACCAACACACGTCGTTCGGCTGAGGCTTGAGTCAACGCGGACAACAGCGCACGCGGTTCGGCTTTCCCTTCCATGATTTTCTCGAACGCAGCAGCTGTTGCGGCGTGCAAGATCGCATCTTGCACTTCATTCGGGTAGCCGTTGTAAACCTCGTTGAGGATGAATGAGACGGCGTTGTCTGTGGTGAGTGTCTTTGTCGCGCCGTTTGCGCTGACCGGCACTTTCACAGGGCCTGTTGCTTCGAGTAGGTACGCCAGCGTCACGGGATCGATCGCGATAACGCCATCGACTTTCGTGCCGGTGCGTTTCTTCCAGGCCGTTTGGGAGATCTTCGCCGATTCTGCGAAGTTCGGGATTTGCGTCGTGTTCTGGACCTTCAATGCTGGATTCGGGTG
>CALMUY010000208.1 GCA_937873005.1 uncultured Aeromicrobium sp.
CTTGTCGAGGTGCTCAATGCCAGGCACGCGCGCGATGATCGTCCGTGGGAGGCCAAAGATACGCTCAAGAACGTCTTAGTCATGCTCGTTCACTCAGACGGTCGACGCGAACCGTTGGCCATCGGGGTGCCGGGGGACCGGGAAATCGATGTAAAGCGCCTTGAGACGAAGGTGGCGCCGGCTGAAGTAGACGCATTCACGGAGGCCGATTTCGCCGCCAATCCCGCGCTCGTCAGGGGATACATCGGGCCGGAAGTTCTGGGGGAGTCGCGGGCGAGCGGCATCCGCTACCTCCTCGATCCGCGCGTAGTCTCGGGCACTGTCTGGGCAACGGGCGCCAACGTGCAAGGTAAACACGTGCTCAATTTGACCGCGGGCCGTGACTTTGAAGCCGACGGCGTCATCGAGGCTGCTGAAGTGCGTGCTGGCGATCTGGCGCCCGACGGCTCAGGTCAATTGGAATTGGCGCGCGGCATCGAGATGGGCCATATTTTCCAGTTGGGTCGCAAATATGCCGAACGGCTTGGTCTGCAAGTACTCAACGAGAACGGTTCGCTGACCACTGTGACCATGGGTTCCTACGGTGTGGGTGTCTCGCGTGCCGTCGGAGTCATCGTTGAGAGTTCACACGACGATGCGGGCATTGTCTGGCCGCGGTCGGTTTCGCCGTTTGACGTGCATCTTGTGGTTGCCGGCAAGGCGCCGGAAATGTTCGAGGCCGCGGAGCGTATCGTTGCCGATCTCGAGTCGGCGGGTCTGAGCGTGTTGTTTGATGATCGCCCAAAGGTTTCACCCGGCGTGAAGTTCAAGGACGCCGAGTTGATTGGCGTGCCAACGATTGTCGTGGTTGGCAAGAATATCTCCGACGGCATCGTCGAAATCAAAGACCGGAAGAGTGGCGATCGGCGCGATGTTGCGCTTTCGGACGCGACCGCTGAAATTCTTGGTGAGGTTCGAGGCTAGCGGCCGTTTTTCGGATCGAGTCCGGGAAAGGCAGACGGGGCTGCTCCCCATCGCGTGCTCGCCGCCGCAGTGTTCGTCAGCATGGTGACCACTGCGGCGCGGTCTGATCCGTGTGTCAGCGCCACGAGTTCTAACTGGACTGTGTTGAGTTGTCCTAGCAATGTTCGGGCAGCCAAACGCATATCCTCGTCGCTGTCGAGGCCTTCGTTCGGATAGCCAGGGTGCGACGACGAAGGTGTTTCTTCTGCAGCCAGAAGTTCGGCACGTAACTTGTCACGTGATGTCTCTCGCTGTTTCTTCGAGGCTAAGGCCAGTTTGCGTAAGGTTGAACTCCGCGCTGCGATCGTGCCAAAAAGCCATACGGCTTGGTGTTCCAGTTCGAGCAGTTCTTGACGGCGAATCGTGAGCCTTGTCATGGGATTCAATCCTCACTATCGGTGGACATCGTGACGGCCAACTGGGCGAGTCCGGCAGCCATTGCTGCAAATACTTGAGCGAGTTGGGTTGAAATGGATGCGACGGCATCACTTTCACGACGTTGCGTGGCCTTCTGGAGGTGAACAACGAATTCTTCTGGGCTAATTTCGTCGTCGCGAACTGGCGTCGTTGGCGAACCCCCAAGGCCTCTAATCTGCTTGGTCAGGAGTTCGACTGCAGTCTGCGAATTCAGGCTCGTTGCGGCAGCGAGGAGTGTTTGCGTATCAGCCACCGCTTTATTTACCCGTGTCGTGTCTGATTCGCGCACTTGTGGCGATGGATCGACACCGAGCGCACCAACGAGTTCGTCGGTTTTTTGGCTCAGCACGACGGCGCCGGCGCCCAAAGCGAGCGCCCCGATCAGGATTGTTCGTCGTGTTGGCACAACAGAACTCTACCTAGTGGGCATCGTTCGATAGGCTAAGTCACTACCGCAGCAAACTCACAACAGAACAGGCCCCACCATGAACGACAGCATCGACGCTTTGATCGAACCGAAAGTGCGAGAACTGGGGTTTGACCTCGAAGCAGTGGAGCTCAAGGGCCAAGGCAAACACCGCGTCCTGCGAGTCGCTATTGACTCTGATGCTGGCGTAGGCATTGACGAGATTGCGCGCGTGACTCGGGCTCTCGGTCCGGTCCTCGACGATACGAACGAAATGGGCAATCTGCCTTATACACTCGAAGTCACGACACGTGGTGTTGACCGGCCACTCACGTTGCCGCGGCATTGGCGCCGTAATCACGGTCGAGTCGTTGCCGTTGATTTGGTCGACACCGAACGTTTTGAAGCCCGGATTGGTGCGAGCGATGACGAAGGCGTGGATCTTGAAGTCAAAGGCGAAGCCACACGGTTTCCCTTTTCCGACATCGCCAAAGCTGTAATTCAAGTTGAACTGAATCGAAAGGACGTCTGATGCATATCGACATGAGCGCACTTCGCGCGCTAGAACGGGAGAAGCAGATCCCCTTCGATTCCATCGTTGAAGCGATCGAGACCGCATTGCTGTCGGCCTACCACAAAGTGGCAGGTGCGCACCAGAACGCCAGAGTCGACCTAGATCGCACAACAGGTACGGTCGTCGTTTGGGCTAAAGAACGACTTGAAGATGAAATCGTGGAAATTCCACGTGAATCGGACGCAAGCGACGATGACTCGCGTGAGGACGAGGATTCACTCATCGTCAAGCGAGTCCCGCGATTCAGCCAAGAGTTCGACGACACGCCCGAGGATTTCGGTCGGTTTGCGGCGAGCGTAGCCCGTCAGCTCATCATGCAGCGAATTCGTGACATGGAAAACGAAGCAACTTTCGGTGAGTTTTCTGGACGTGTGGGGGATATCGTCTCGGGCATCATCCAGCAGGGCCGCAGCCCTGGCGACGTTCTTGTCGACCTCGGGCCTATCGAAGCACTGATGCCCGCGGCAGAACGCGTCCCAGAAGAGCGGTACGGGCATGGCGAACGCATTAAGGCTTACGTATACGACGTCGAGCGTGGCCCCCGAGGACCTCGCGTCAAAGTGTCACGCACCCATCCGAACCTAGTGAAAATGCTGTTCGCGCTCGAAACGCCAGAGATTGCTGACGGCACCGTCGAGATCGTGGCAATCGCTCGGGAGGCTGGTCACCGAACCAAAATCGCCGTTCGCGCCACCGTTCCCGGCGTCAACGCCAAGGGCGCGTGTATCGGGCCGATGGGTCAGCGGGTACGAAACGTGATGCACGAATTGCACGGCGAAAAAATTGACATCGTCGACTACATGGACGATCCCGCCGACTTTATTGCGCAAGCGCTCTCGCCGGCCCAGGTCTCAGCGGTAACGATTGTTGATGCAAATGCACGGGCAGCACGAGTCATTGTTCCGGACTTCCAATTGTCGCTCGCGATCGGCAAGGAAGGGCAAAACGCTCGGCTTGCCGCCAAGTTGACCTCGTGGCGCATTGACATTCGTCCCGATTCGCAAACAGATTCCGCCCACGAGCGGAGTGGCGATTCGAATTCATCAGGTAGTAACGGCTAGACTTGGCTGCGGTAATCCGCACGTGTATCGGTTGTCGAGAGCGTGCAGCTAAGATTGCTTTGGTGCGTGTCGTGGCAGTGCCAGCTGGAAGTTCTTGGGAACTGACTGTTGACGAGTCTCGAACGCAACTGGGACGTGGGGCGTATCTACACCCCACCGAGCAGTGTCTGAAAGCCGCGATCACTCGCAAGGCATTCGGCCGGGCTCTTCGAATCGAAGGGCGCATTGAGGCTGATGTGCTCCATGAGTGGTGGGCCAAACGATCCACACCAACTGACCAGAAGGAATCGAACGATTCCCATTGACGAAATCGGAGCACACGCTCATGAGCACTCGATGAATACATCAAAATGAGCCTGCACATCAATTTGTGATCCGTCCCTTCGGGCGGATCGCCTGAAGGAGAAAAGTGGCTGTCAGAGTCCACGAACTCGCCAAAGAGTTCGGTGTTGAGAGCAAAGAAGTCCTAGCTGTCTTAAAAGACATGGGCGAATATGTAAAGTCCGCTGCGTCGTCGGTTGAGCCCCCAGTGGCTCGCCGACTCGAAGAAGAACACGGCGCGCGACTCCGCGAAATGGGTGAAAAGAAGGCCGCCAAGAAGGCTGCCAAAAAGGCACCCGCCAAGAAGGCGGCTGCCGCGCCTGCTGCGCCAGTCGACGACGTACCTGCGCAAAGCACACCTGTCGAAGACACTTCGACTGACGCACCTGCAGAAGCGCCGGCAAAGAGGACGGCCGCTAAGAAGGCTGTTGTCAAGCCAGGACCTCCGGCACCTAAGAAGGCTGAAGAGCCCGAAAAGGTTGAAGTGGTCGAGGCCGAGACCTCCAAGGAGCCGCCTGGGGCACCTCGCCCGGGTGGTCCGCGTCCAGGCCCGCGTCCAGGCTCTGCCGGAGGGCTGCCAACTGGTGGCAATCGTCCAGGCCCGCGCCCAACTGGTGCGCGCCCCGGGAACAACCCTTTCTCGGCAACGCAGGGTATGCAACAGAACCGTCCTCCGCGTCCTCCTGCGGCGCGCGAAGGCGGAGTTCCCGGTCGTCCGGGAATGCCACGGCCTAATCCGGCGATGATGCCGAAGCAGTCCGGTCTTGCCGGCCAACCCGGACCTCGTCCCGGTGGTCGCGGTCCCGGTGGACCTGGCGGTCGACCAGGTGGTCGTCCAGGTGGTGCACCCGGCGGTCGCCCAGGAGGCGCACCCGGCGGTCGCCCAGGAGGCGCACCCGGTGCTCGCCCAGGTGGCGCACCCGGTGGCGGCGGTGGCTTCGGCGGACCTCCGAACCGTGGCCCCGGCGGCGGTCCTGGTGGTCGCGGTCCTGGTGGCCGTGGCGGAACGCAGGGTGCGTTTGGTCGCGCTGGCGGTCCGGTACGTCGAGGACGCAAGAGCAAACGCGCGAAGCGTCAGGAATTCGATCAGATGCAGGCGCCGTCGATTGGCGGCGTGCGGGTCCGTAAGGGCAACGGCGAAGTGGTGCGGATGGCGCGCGGCGCTTCCTTGACTGATTTCGCCGAAAAGATCGGTGTAGACGCAGCCTCGCTGGTCCAAGTCTTGTTCCACTTGGGCGAAATGGTCACAGCGACGCAATCTGTCAATGATGAAACTCTGCAGATTCTCGGCGAAGAACTGAACTATGACGTTCAGGTCGTGTCACCAGAAGACGAAGATCGTGAATTGTTGGAGTCTTTCTCGCTCGAGTTCGGCGAACACGAAGGCGATGATGAAGACCTCGTAGCTCGACCACCCGTGGTTACCGTGATGGGTCACGTTGATCACGGTAAGACGAAGTTGCTCGACGCGTTGCGTAGCGCAAACGTCGTGGCCAAAGAGGCCGGTGGAATCACGCAGACCATCGGTGCATATCAAGTCACGACTGATGTCGATGGCAAGGAACGCGCCATTACGTTCATCGATACGCCCGGTCACGAAGCGTTTACCGCGATGCGCGCACGAGGCGCTCAGGCGACCGATATCGCAGTGCTTGTCGTTGCAGCTGATGACGGTGTCATGCCGCAAACGGTTGAAGCCTTGAACCACGCTAAGGCTGCTGGCGTTCCGATCGTCGTTGCGGTGAACAAGGTCGATAAGCCAGCGGCAGACCCGCAGCGTGCCCGCGGTCAGCTTTCCGAATACGGTCTGGTGCCCGAAGAATACGGCGGCGACGCAATGTTCGTCGACGTTTCGGCCAAGGCCGGAACGGGCCTTGAAGAACTGCTCGAAGCAATCGTTTTGACGGCGGATGCTTCGCTGGATCTTCGCGCGAACCCGAACCAGAACGCTGAAGGTCTCGCGATCGAAGCGCATTTGGATCGCGGCAGGGGCCCTGTTGCAACCGTCTTGGTTCAACGCGGCACTTTGCGCGTGGGCGACTCGATCGTTGCCGGTCCGGCTTTCGGTCGCGTTCGTGCCATGCTCGATGAGCACGGCGACCCGATCGATGAGGCGTCTCCATCACGTCCGGCGCTTGTCTTGGGCTTGACCGCAGTACCCGGTGCTGGCGACAACTTCATGGTCGTCGACGATGATCGCATTGCCCGCCAGATCGCAGAAAAGCGCGAGGCACGTGAACGTAATGCTTTGTTGGCGAAGCGTTCAGGTCGTCGTACGCTCGAAGAGTTCATGTCTTCGATGGAAAAGGGCGAGTCCAACGAACTGTTGCTCATCCTCAAGGGCGACGGTTCCGGTTCGGTCGAAGCGCTCGAAGACGCACTCAGCCAGATCGATATTGGCGACGAGGTCTCGTTGCGAGTTATCGACCGGGGTGTCGGTGCTATCACCGAGACCAACGTCGACCTTGCTGCCGCATCGAACGCGATCATCATCGGCTACAACGTTCGTGCGCAAGGTAAGGCAACCGAGGTCGCGGACCGTGAAGGTGTCGAAATCCGCTACTACTCGGTCATCTATCAGGCCATCGATGAAATCGAAGCGGCACTCAAGGGCATGCTCAAGCCGATCTACGAAGAGCACCAACTTGGTCAGGCAGAAATCCGCGAGATCTTCCGTTCCTCGAAGATCGGAAATATCGCGGGCTGCATGATCACGTCCGGTACTGTACGCCGCAATGCGAAGGCGCGTTTGCTTCGCGACGGCGCTGTCGTGGCCGACAACCTCGATCTCGCCAGTTTGCGCCGCGAACGCGACGACGCTGCTGAAGTCCGCGAAGGCTTCGAATGCGGCATCGTGCTCAAGGGTTATGGCGATATCAAGATCGGTGACATCATCGAGTCGTTCGAACTTCGCGAGAAGGCGCGCGACTGATGCCAGGCCCCCAGCATGCCAAGAAAACCGACCGGATCAAGGAACTCGTTGCCGGGGTGCTGGAACGACGCATCAAAGATCCGCGTTTGGGTTTCGTCACGATCACGGACGTGCGGCTGACCGGAGACGGTCAGCACGCGTCGGTGTTCTACACGGTGTTTGGTGACGAGGCGGCCCGCCGTGACACGGCGGCCGCCTTGGCCAGCGCTACTGGGCTGATCAGGTCTGAAGTCGGTAAGCATTTGGGTGCACGGCATACGCCAACCATTGAGTTCCACCTCGACGCGGTCCCAGAGGCGGCTCAGGAGATCGAAGACCTTATCGCGAAGGCGAAACAGTCTGATGCGGCCATCGCGGACCAGGCTTCTAGCGCCGATTTCGCGGGCGAAGCGAACCCCTATCGCGAACGCCATGAAAAGTCGCCCGACGAGGATGGCTGACAAGGCGGCGGCTCGTCACAGTTTCACCGACCCTGGTTTCGTCTTGGTGGACAAGCCGCAGGGCTGGACGAGTCACGATGTTGTTGGCCGTACGCGACGCGTCCTTGGTACGCGGAAGGTTGGCCATTCTGGAACCCTCGATCCGCTTGCCACGGGGTTACTCATCCTTGGCGTGAATCGATCCACGCGGCTCTTGGGGTATCTGACTGGAGCTGACAAAGAGTACGTCTCGGACATTCGCTTAGGAATCGGCACCCACAGCGATGACGCAGACGGTGACGTGGTCACCACAACTGACGCCTCCCACGTGACGAAAGCACATATAGAGGAAGCGCTGACGGCGTTCCGTGGCACTATTTCTCAAGTTCCGTCCTCGGTTTCGGCCATCAAAGTTGATGGGCGGCGCGCCCACGAACGAGTCCGGGCAGGGGAAGACGTTTCCTTGCCACCACGAGATGTCACCATTTATGAGTGCGAGCTCCTTGATTTCACCCCTGGAACGCATCCGGACATTCGCATTCGGGTGAAGTGCTCGAGCGGTACCTATATTCGCTCGATCGCTCGAGATCTTGGTGTGGCACTTGGGGTCGGCGGACATGTGAGAACGCTTCGTCGAACCCAAGTCGGGCAGTTCAAAGTCGAAGAGGCTGTCGACATCGAATCGTTTACCGAGACTCCGATCGTTCAAACGCCGGCGTCGATCGTTTCGCGTCTTTTTGAAACGCTTGAACTGACGTCAGAAGAAGTCACCGAGGTGTCCTTTGGTCGTCAGATTCAAGGACGGAACTTCGCCACGGCGGATCTGGGGGCAGTGCTCTCATCCTCTGGGGAGTTCTTGGCTCTCTATAAGAACGCAGGAACGGCAATAAGCCCGGTGGCGGTTTTTGCGTGAATGGTCTCATGCAATTGACCCTGTGAAAGATGTTGCTGGCGCAGCCCAGTCTCGAGTATGGCAAGGTTTTCACGTGAAGGTTTGGCAACACGTTCCCGGCGCAGACGATACTTCGATCGTCGGTCCCAGCGTCGTTACCGTCGGCGTTTTCGATGGGGTTCATCGTGGTCACCAGGCGCTCATTGCGAAGGTGTCCGCCGAGGCCAAGGCGCGCGACGCTAAGGCAGTCGTGGTTACGTTCGATCCCCATCCGATGGCGGTCTTGGTGCCAGAGCATGCGCCACTCATGTTGACCGATATTGAGCATCGAGTTGAGTTGCTTCATCAGGCGGGAGCGGATGAAGTTCGAGTCTTGAACTTCTCGTTTGAAATGGCTGCTTGGTCGCCCCAAGAGTTCGTCGCAAAGGTGATTTCTGAACAGTGTGGAGCCGCGCATGTGAGCGTTGGTGAGAACTTCCGATTTGGTGCGAAAGCCGCCGGTACCATCGAAACGTTGCGCGAAATCGGTGCTGACTCGGGTTTCTCAGTCGAAGCCTTTGCTCTCAACGGTGATACGAGCCCCTTTTCGTCCTCGCGCATTCGTGCCGCTCTGGCCTGCGGCGACGTGTCGATCGCCAACGATCTCCTTGGTCGCGCACACGAGGTCTTTGGGAACGTGATCAAAGGCGAACAACGAGGCAGGGATCTGGGCTTCCCGACGGCGAATGTTGCGGTGCCTCCGGGGATAGCAGTACCGGATGACGGCGTCTATGCGACGACCTTCACGGTGGGCGAGAACGTTTACTGGGGTGCCACATCCGTTGGAACGAACCCGACGTTCGCTGGCGAACGGCATCGAACAATTGAAACGTTCGTGCTCGATCAACCTGATCTCGACATATATGACCGACATGTTGGTGTTGCGTTCCAGGCTCACATTCGCGCCATGGAGAAGTTTGACAACGTGGCTGATTTGATTGCACAAATGAACCGAGACGTTGCCGATGTACGAAAAGTGCTCGTGGGGATCTGACCAGTCGACTGAGCAGATCCATCATGAGAGAGTTCTCATTCTTGGCTCATGTTCATTTCATTTCGCGGCCTGATGCTGAAGTGGTAAGCAAACGTACCCGTCAGGAGAGTTGTCATGAAAACCAGCATCAAAGCCGCAATTGTTGCGACGGCCAGTGTTGTTGCACTCGGAGCCGTAGGCTTCGGTGTCGCAGCATCTGCCGATACGAAGAACGCCAAGCGAGAAGATCACGACTCCGAAGTTGTCGCCGTGGTCGATGATGGGCCAGATACTGACCCAACGCCAGAACCAGCTATCGCAGGCGTCGACACAGACACGAACCCGACCGTCGTGACTACGGTCAGCCAAGTGACCAAGCCAAGCGTCGTGTCGAAGGTTTCGAAGCCGAGCAAGGTGACTGCGCCTTCGGTTCAGTCCAAGCCGAGCAAGGTGACTGCGCCTTCGGTTCAGTCCAAGCCGAGCAAGTTGACGGCGCCTTCGGCACCGAGCGCCCCGTCGACGAACACCAACTGAATCGTGGATGGTTTCACGAAGGTCGCTGACCTTGGTGGGGGAGTTCACTACGATGTCTCGCTCGCCCATGACCACCGCAGGCGCACGCTTGTGGTGGTCAAGGCGCTGCGGGCAGATAAACGTGACGATGCGTCGGCACGGGCCGGATTTGCTCGCGAGCTCGACATTCTCTCTGACGTAGCCCATCCCTCAATTGTTCGGCTCCTCGATGAGGGTGTTGATTCCGATCTACCGTTTATGGTGCTGGAACACGTCGATGGGCCAACACTTTCGCACCTTATTTCGACACATGGGCACGTGCAGCCTCATCAATGGCTTTCGTTGGCAGTCGAACTGACCTCGGCGATCGCGTTTCTGCACGATGCTGGCTTTGTGCACCTAGATGTGAAGCCGAGCAACGTCATCATGGGTGCCCCCGCAACCTTGATAGACCTCAGCCTCGCGATGACTCACGCACAGGCCGCCGAACTGGACTATCCGGTGGGAACAGATGAGTATATGGCTCCCGAACAGTGCGAGCCGCACAAGCGGGGAGTCGTTTCGACGGCAAGCGACATGTGGGGGATTGGGGCAACCTTGTATCGCGCAGCAGTGGGACACCGCGCATGGCCTCAAGGCGGGCATCCCCAGTTGGTTGATCCGCCCCGGGAAATGCCCGACTTCGTGCCTTTCGATATGCAGCGCATCATTGTGGACCTCTTGAGTCCGGATCCAGACAGGCGACCTGGGCCGGATGTTTTGCTTGACCGCCTCGAAAACCTGATTGATCAATTGCCGAAGGCGCGACTGACAGGATTCAAAATCAAGTTGTAGACACCTCAGTACGTACTGCGCTCAGCATGAATTCATCGACCTAGTCCACGCGATAGCCAGCGCCACGAACCGTGGATATGAGCGACGCGCCCAGCTTCTTACGCAGGTATCCCACGTACACGTCGACAATGTTCGATCCGGGATCGAAGTCATAACCCCACACCCGGCTCAGCAATTGTTCGCGCGAAAGTACGCGCCCTTGATTTCGCATCAGCACTTCGGCGAGCGTCAGTTCACGTGCTGAAAGTTCGACGGGCTTGTCATCGACGAACGCGATGCGGCGATTGAGGTCGAGACGAACCGCGCCAACGGTTAGTTCGTTGGCTTCCGGTTGCGCAGGAGGTTGCGCTATGCGAAGCCGAATCCGTGCGAGCAACTCGGCAAATGAGAATGGCTTCGACATGTAATCGGCTGCACCGCCTTCGAGTCCTGCCACCACGTCCGAAGCAGAATCTCGAGCAGTGAGAATGATGACGGGCAGGCCTGGTGCATGTTTGGTGAGTTGCGCTAATACGTCGAATCCCGACATTCCGGGCAAGCCAATATCGAGGATGACCAGGTTGAAATCACCGGTCAGGGCATAGTCGAGTGCTGTGATTCCATCGTTCACCACGGTGACCGTGAATCCGTCTGCAGTGAGCCCTTTGGCAATGAAGGAGGCGATGCGTTCTTCATCTTCGGCAATCAGAATGCTTTTCATGAACTGACTCCCACAGGTATCGAGATGCGAAATTGAGCGCCGGGCGTCGTGTCGCTCTTCGGGTCGAGGGCGAGTTCGCCGCCGTGCGCTTCAGCGATCGCCGACACGATGGAAAGGCCGAGTCCGAAACCGTCGCGGGCATGGGCGCCTTGAGCGAACCGCTCAAAGATGATGGTGTGTTCTTCGACCGGAATACCGGTGCCTTCGTCGGCCACCCAGAACTCGACGGTGTTGGCGGTTCGGTCTGCACCAATCTCGATTCGTTGACCTTCCGTGGTGTGTTTCACGGCGTTGTCTACAAGTTGCACGAGCGCTTGGATGATGCGTTGCTCATCAAGTTGCGCCTCACCAATGTCATCGACCGAGAGCGCCCAAGAACGTGGTGCAAGCGGTGTAACTCGTGCGAACACCGAATCGATCAGCATCATGATGTTCGTGGGTGCAGGTTTCACAAAGTCATTCCGTCCAGATTTTGCGAGTACCAGCAAGTCATCGACGAGTCGGCTCATCCGGTCAATCTCGTCGAGAACGAGGAGCTGCGTCTGAGCACGCGCTTGAGGGTCAGAGTCTAAGAGTTCGATTTGACCACGGATGATCGTCAACGGTGTTCGAAGTTCGTGAGCGGCGTCGTCGAGCATCGCTTGGTGGGCTGTCATGGCGGATTCGAGACGGTCCAGCATTGCATTGAAGGTTCGCTGCAGATCGGCCAAGTCGTCATTGCCGCTGACCTCGATACGTTCAGTCAACGCGGACGCATTGATAGCACGCGCCGTTTCATTGAGGTTCCGGAGAGGCGCGAGTGCGCGTTGTGCAATGAGGTTTGACAACGCGACAACAAACAAAAGCGCGACTGTCGCGAGCAGCGCATACGTGACCATAAGTTCGCGCAAGGCAGCGTGCGCAGTCGTCTTATCAACCGCTGAGACCAACGCCGCACGTTCCGCACCGGCGTGGAGCGGAAGCACGCCAATCCGATAGGTCGTTTGTGCGGTTTCGAAATCGAAAACGCCCCCGGTGTCCATCAGTGCGCGGACTTTTACCGGAAAGGCGGCACTCTTGCGAAGGTCGTCGCTCGCCGAACCGACGTACGAGATGGTGCCGTCGGTCGTAAATGCCCACATCGTTGAGCCGGTTGCCGGGTAGGTGCTTTCCAAATAGGACGTGAGGCGCTGGTCTACGGGCCGAGTGGGCGCGAAGGTGGTGATTCCTCCCAGTTCGTGCGCGATAGACGTCTCAATCGCGGCGGAAACTCGCTGGTATTCGAGAACCCAGACGGTCAAGCCAGTGATCGTCAGAGCGCTGGCGACCAACATGGCAACCACCAAACTAATGCGTCGTGTTACCGGCATTGTTGAGAAACTCATAGGTCAGTTGGCATCTTCTCGGTCGTCGGAGTCGTCCTCAACATCCGAGTCGTCATCGTCGTCATCGTCCGAGTCGTCATCGTCGTCGTCAATATCTCGTGGTTTGGGTTGAACCGGTTTGTATGTAGGTGGCGCTGGGGTGGGTGTGGCGGTTGGGGAGGGACTGGCCGATGAAGTTGGAGTAGGTGTCGTTGAGGGTTCGGCGATCCCGGCGATGGGATCGGTGAAACCAGTAGGGGGAGTGGGGGCTGCGGAGACTCGGCCGACAATGGCAAGAAGGAGCACTGCTGCCACGACAAGTGAACTCACCGTGAGTGCGTGCTTGCGAGCCAAGCCTGCCCAACCGTTCATAGCAACGATTGTGCCTTGGTCGCATTGAACTTTAATGAGAACCGCGTGAGGAAGTTCTTATTATTTAAATCGCAGCGCTTCGAATGTGTAGGCGATTCGGGGAATTTGCTGGGGTGCTGCTAATCTTGGGGTTGCCGTGTATCGGCCACGGATTCGAGTGCCCCGGTGAACAGGCCCGGGCGCGCCGTGCAACGAGATAAATAGGAGAACGCATGTCGAAGAAGACTGCTGCCCCAACAGTGGCGAATTTGTCCAAGCAGGAAATCATTGCAGAGTACGCGTTGAGCGAAGGCGACACGGGTTCCCCTGAAGTGCAGATCGCCCTTTTGACAGGTCGCATCGCGCACCTCACAGAACACCTCAAGGAGCACAAGCACGACCACCACAGTCGTCGTGGACTCTTGCTTCTCGTCGGCCAACGCCGTCGTCTCTTGAACTACCTGCAGAACACCGAGATCGAGCGTTACCGTTCGCTCATCGAACGGCTCGGTCTGCGTCGCTGATTGTGTGAACGGCTGCCTTCCGATGGGGGCAGCCGTTCTCTACAAAAGAACATCGAGTTCACAAAAGAACACCCAGAACGGGAGCGAAGACGCGCTTCGGTCCTCGGTAGTGGTCTTCGGAAAATTTATGGTTCCGCGGGTCTCGATCGAAGACCGGCGAGTCGCTTCCTTCGTAACAAGCAGGCATCGCCTGCGGAAGGGACAATTCCATGTCCGAAACTACAGTTCATGCTGTCGAAACCGTGATTGATAATGGTCGATTTGGCCAGCGCAAGGTGCGGTTTGAAACTGGCCTCCTCGCCCGTCAAGCCGGCGGTTCGGTCAGCGCATTCCTCGACGACGACACGATGTTGTTGTCAACTACGACTGCAAGCAAGCAGCCGAAAGATCATTTCGACTTCTTCCCGCTCACAGTCGATGTCGAAGAACGCATGTATGCGGCCGGCCGCATCCCGGGTTCATTCTTCCGTCGCGAAGGTCGTCCAGGCGAAGACGCTATCCTGACCTGCCGTCTCATTGACCGTCCTCTGCGTCCGACCTTCAAGAAGGGCTTGCGCAATGAAGTGCAGGTCGTTGTTACGGTCCTCGCTTTGAACCCAGACACTCCTTACGATGTGCTGGCTATTAACGCTGCGTCTGCTTCGACGCAAATTTCGGGCTTGCCTTTCAGTGGCCCGATTGGCGCCACGCGTGTTGCGCTCATTGATGGCCAGTGGGTCGCATTCCCCACCCACAGCCAGCTCGAAGAGGCCATCTTCGACATGGTTGTCGCCGGTCGAGTTGCCGGTGACGACGTCGCGATCATGATGGTCGAAGCTGAATCCACGGACGCTACCTGGAACCTTGTTCAGGGTGGCGCCCAAGCACCAACTGAATCTGTTGTTGCTGGAGGCCTTGAAGCGTCAAAGGCATTCATTCGGCAGTTGTGTGAAGCACAGGCCCAATTGGCTGCCAGCGCCGCGAAGCCTGTTCAAGACTTCCCTGTTTTCCTCGATTACGAAGACGACGTGTACGAAGCTGTCGCCGAGGTTGCCAAGACTGACCTCGCTGCCGCGTTGACCATCGTTTCGAAGGCTGATCGCGAAGCTCGCGAAGCAGAAATCAAGGCCGATGTTCTCGACAAGATCGCTGAACGTTTCGTCGGTCGTGAAAAGGAAATTGGCGCCGCTTTGCGTTCGTTGACCAAGAACGTTGTACGTGAACGCGTCTTGCGCGACAAGGTGCGTATCGACGGCCGTGGCCTCGCCGATATCCGTGCCCTTTCCGCAGAAACCAACGTCATTCCGCGTGTTCATGGTTCGGCCTTGTTCCAGCGTGGTGAAACCCAAATCTTGGGCGTCACGACCCTCAACATGCTCGATCTCGAACAAAAGCTCGACACGCTCTCGCCCGAGACCACACGTCGATACATGCACAACTACAACTTCCCGCCATATTCGACTGGTGAAACCGGTCGTGTGGGCTCGCCGAAGCGCCGCGAAATCGGTCACGGTGCACTCGCTGGCCGTGCGCTCATGCCAGTGCTGCCCACGCGCGAAGAGTTCCCGTACGCGATCCGTCAGGTGTCGGAGGCTCTCGGTTCCAACGGTTCGACCTCGATGGGTTCGGTTTGCGCCTCGACGCTTGGCTTGTTGAGCGCTGGTGTTCCATTGCGTGCGCCAGTTGCCGGCATCGCCATGGGTCTCATCTCCGGTGAAGTAGACGGCGAAACGAAGTTCGTCACCTTGACTGACATTCTTGGCGCCGAAGACGCGTTCGGTGACATGGACTTCAAGGTTGCCGGAACACGCGATTTCGTTACAGCGCTTCAACTCGACACCAAGCTCGACGGCATTCCTGCCGACGTACTGGCTGGTGCCTTGACGCAGGCGTACGATGCTCGTCAGACGATTTTGGACGTTATGGCTGAAGCCATCGATGCACCTGCTGAAATGAGCCTGTACGCACCGCGCATCATCACGGTCAAGATTCCAGTCGACAAGATCGGTGAAGTTATCGGCCCGAAGGGCAAGATGATTAACCAGATCCAAGATGACACCGGAGCCAAGATCTCGATCGATGACGACGGAACGGTCTATGTCGGTGCTGACAATGGCGATTCGGCTGAAGCCGCCAAGTTGGCCATCAACGCCATCGCCAATCCAACGATGCCTGAAGTTGGCGAACGCTACCTCGGTACGGTCGTCAAGACGGTTGACTTCGGCGCGTTCGTTTCCTTGCTGCCAGGCAAGGACGGCTTGTTGCACATCAGCAAGTTGCGCGAACTTAACGGTGGCCAGCGAGTCAACAACGTCGATGACGTTGTTTCTGTTGGTCAGAAGATTCAAGTTGAGATTGCTGAAGTTGGCGACCGTGGCAAACTCTCGCTGATTCCAGTGATTGAAGGCGCCGGCGAAGAGGCTCCTAGCGAAGCCTGACTCTTCACCACGCATGAAGCCCCGCGACCTTCGGTCGCGGGGCTTCATCGTTTAGCCTTGACCCCATGACACGCGTGGCAGTTTTTGGAGCATCTGGTCGTATGGGATCAACGTCTGTTGGTGCGCTCACGCGTGCCGACGGCATCGAGGTTGTGGCGAAGATTGACGTCTCAGACGATCCAAGTCTGGCGCTAGAGGCCGCCGTCGATGTCGCTCTAGTTTTCTCGACACCTGATGTGGCGCTGGAACATGTTCGCTTGTGTGTCCAAGCGGGCATCCACGTTGTGGTGGGCACTTCAGGATTTGATCAGGCGCGCCAACGCGAGGTGTCTCAAATTCTTGAGTCCGCGCCAAACGTGGGCGTGCTCATCGTTCCCAACTTCTCGATCGGTGCCGTCCTCATGATGAGTTTTGCGGCAGCTGCGGCCCCGTACTTCGAGTCTGTTGAAGTTCTCGAAATGCATCATCCGGACAAAGTCGATGCTCCTTCTGGCACTGCTGTCCGGACGGCAGAAATGGTGGCTGCTGCCCGTCATGCGGCCGGATCCACACCTATCCCAGACGCGACCACGATCGACCCTGATGGCGCACGCGGTGCCAACGTCGCTGGCATCGCGGTACATGCGATCAGGGCTCGAGGTTATGTGGCCTCCCAAGAGGTGATTTTGGGGAATGCAGGTGAACTCATGAGCCTGCGTCATGATTCCACTGATCGTGAATCATTCATGCCCGGCGTGGTGACGGCCGTACGTGCAGTTGCCGAGCGTCACGGTTTGACTGTAGGCCTCGATGCAATTCTTGGCTTGAGCTAGTTCCTGGTCGGAATCGGCAGCGTTAGAAAAACATCCTGACCAGCGCTGTGCTCGCTGCTGCAGCGATCAGCATCGGCAGAAATGGGACTCGCAAACTCAAGAGAATTGCGGCGACACCGACGCCGACGAGTCTTGCGTCGAGAACGAGCCTAGCCCCGTCGGCAAATGTTTGTACGGCGACAAGAGCCGACAAGAACGCCACGGGGATGAGTGCGGCGATAGCAAGGGTGACTCGGTGTTCGAGCACAGTCTGTGGCACGCTCAGTCCGGCCAGTTTCCAAAGATAGGTGCCCACGATGACGAAGGCGACGCCCCAAGTGAGTTCAGTCATCGGCGCCTGTTTTGTGTTCGATTAGTCGCTTCCATACCAAGCCCAGCGCGACCGCACCACATCCTGCGATGATGATGGGAACGCCAGGCGTGCTGAACGGGACCAGCGCGACAGCAATCAGGACTGAACAGAGGGCAACGATCTGTGCCAAACGATCTGTCAAGCGTGGCCAAACAAGCCCGAGAAACGCTGCTGCGACGGCAGCATCGAGTCCAAATACCTTCGGATCGCCGATAGCGTTACCGGCCAATGCACCCAGGAGCGTCATCAGATTCCACATCACGAAGATCGTCACTCCGGTCCATACGAAGGCAGTTCTAGCATCCCGTGGATCCTTGTGACTCAATGCCATTGCAGTGCTTTCATCAATGACAAGATGGGCGGCCGCCAAGCGTCGCCATCCGCGAACGCGCAAGAGCGCGGCCAGCGAAATGGAATAGAACATGTTCCGTGCACCCAAAAGCGTGGCGGTCAAAGCAGCAGTGAGGGGCGCCCCGCCGGACGCCACCACGCCAACGAAAGCGAACTGGGATGCTCCAGTGAATGCGAAAAGACTCAAGGCGCAGGTCTGCAAAACTGACAATCCGCTGGCCGTTGCGATCGCACCAAAGGTGAGGCCGTACGTGCCGACCCCAATGCCGAGACCGAGTGAATCGAGGATGATTCGCCGTTGCGATGTGTCCACTAGGCCAGAGCCGTATGCAGGCGCACTTGTTTGAGTTTCTGGCCCGGTTCACCTTCGAGTTCGCGGTGTGCGCCGTCGGGCGCCCAGCCAGCTGACGCAGCAAACCCCCGAGTGGCATCGTCTGTACTCGCTAGCCACCAGACAGCCCGCGTGAATCCGTCGGCACGAAGCGTGTCGATACAGGCCTGAAGAAGGCGCGAACCGTGACCTTCGCCGAGGTGCTGACCCGAAATGATGAACTCGCCAATTTCGCCGTCTTTGATTTGATCGGCATCGGGATCGTGACAGGGGTGAACTAAGCCGAAGCCATGGACTGTTGAGCGCGTAAGCGCGACGAGTGTTCGGACCCGTGCGTCTGGGGGAGTGGTGACAATCTGGGCCCAACGCCCGGCAATCTCAGTCTCGTTCATGGAAGCGAGAGCCTGCTCGTCCATTACATCGGCAAAGGCGGACTTCCAATGGTCCAATTGAATCCGCGCGATGTGGGGCGCATCATCGGGCCAAGCCAATCGAGCAGAAACGTCAGCAGCCATAAGAAACCTCCGCGTGGTCAATCTCGGGCGGTGAGAGTTGACAGTGTGTAAGACGCATCAGATTCGAACCGATGCGCAACGGTCACACCCATGCTACGCATTCGTCGTCGTGTTGCCTTCGGTGGGAAGCATGCGATTGTTATGCTCAACAGATGCGCGCGTACCTCGACCTTGTCCAACGAATTCTTGATGAGGGGGTGGAGCGTTCTGATCGCACTGGCACTGGAACGATTGGTGTTTTTGGGCATCAAATGCGGTTCGATTTGGCCGAGGGTTTCCCGGTCGTAACGACCAAGAAGGTTCACCTTAAATCTGTTGTTGCTGAACTCTTGTGGTTTGTCGCGGGCAGTACGAACACCGGTTACTTGCGCGAGAACGGCGTCACCATATGGGACGAATGGGCCGATGAGAATGGCGATTTGGGGCCAATCTACGGCTACCAGTGGCGTTCATGGCCGGCTCCCAATGGCGAGCACATTGATCAACTGAAGCAGGTGATCGAGAACCTCAAGGCTGATCCGTATTCACGTCGGCACATCGTGAGCGCGTGGAACGTCGCCGAGCTTGATCGCATGGCCCTGGCACCATGTCACGCCTTTTTCCAGTTCTACGTGGCTGACGGAAAACTCTCCTGCCAGCTGTACCAGCGTTCGGCGGACGTGTTCCTCGGCGTACCGTTCAACATTGCTTCCTACGCCTTGTTGACCCACATGATTGCGCAGGTCTGCGGACTCGAGGTGGGTGAGTTCGTACATACCCTTGGTGACGCACACCTGTATCTCAACCACATCGAACAAGCAAAACTCCAACTTGAACGTGAGCCCATGAAACTGGCAACTCTCAAACTCGATCCAACAATCACGAGCATTGATGAGTTCACTCTCGATTCGATCACGATCGATGGCTACGAGAGCCATCCGGGAATCAAGGCGCCGATTTCCGTATGACCGTAACCGCAGTTGTCGCAGTGGGCAGCAATTCGGTCATCGGTCGTGACGGCCAAATGCCGTGGCCCCCAACTGGCGACATGAAAGAGTTCAAAGCGCTGACTTGGGGCCATCCGATCGTGATGGGGCGCACCACCTTTGAATCAATCGGCCGTCCACTGCCTGGCCGCACGTCCGTGGTGTTGACACGCGATCCCGAGTGGAATCCGGGGAACGCTGAGGTTCTGGTGGCCCATTCGCTCGCCGAGGGCTTAGCTTTGGCGCGAGGACTTGATGACGAAGTATTTCTCATCGGAGGCGGATTGGTATTTGCCGAGGCGCGTGATGCGCAGGTGCTGGATCGTTTAGTGATCACCGAAGTGCCACTCGCGCCCGACGGCGATTCATTCTTTGACCCGATCGACCCTCAAGAGTGGCGTGAAATCTCCCGCGTGTCTCACGCAGGAACGCCGGACTTCACGGTCGTGACCTACGACCGCATCCGCGACTAACGCTTTACGAGAGCAAGATCGCCAGTTGCCGCGATTGGGCGAGCAGGTTACCTTGCTCATCCCACAACTCGCCGTCTTCTTCATGCATGCCTTCAACAACATGTTGTGTGGACATTCGTGAAGCGACCCACGCGCCTGGTTCGGGCAGCCGATGCAAGTGAACAGTCAATTGCACCGTCATCGACATATGTTGGCCCAATTCCATGACGGGCGGCGGAGACGCGTCGCACAGCATGGCGAGCGCGGCCCAGTCGATCGTTTGCGCTTCGGCGAGCCGGATCCACGTTGACACAGTGGGATCGCCGTTCGGTTTGCCCAGTGCCCATCCAGGTACCGCAGGCCAACGATGGTCGAGGCGGTCGAAGAGCCCTGCCGGCGTCATTCCCGAAGACTTCGGATCGAGACATTCCTCGGGCGGGGGAAGTGTGGGTGCTTTGCCGAGTTCGTGGCTGAGGCCGGTGTGATTGCGAAGAAAATTGGCTACTAGGTGCAGCACGGGTTTGCCGTCCTGCTGCAAGGTTGCAGCGACGGTTTGAACTCGGCTCCCCGCTTTCACGAGCGAGTACTCGATTCGCGCAGCGACGTTCGGCTGAGGAGAACTGAGGTAGGTGATAGCCAATACAGACGGCCTGCCAACGTCGAACTCGTCCATCGCACCCCGCAGCATCAGCGCAAGGGCATACCCGCCGTTCGGGGATCCGAATCCCGTGTTCCAGCGATCAGTAATGACGGCCTCACGGACCCCGGGCTCAATGGATCGAGACGTCGTGTCTTCGACGAAGTTCTCACTCACCTGCTTATCCTCTCCCAAACTGGTAACGGACTAACGGTAACCTCGATGTATGACGTCTCCATTCGCGACCGCCAGCGTGCCCTTCGGACGAGTGCTGACCGCCATGGTCACGCCGTTCACCCCAGATGGAGCATTGGATCTCAAGGCCGCCGAGAAGCTCGCTACCTACCTCGTGGATAACGGCAACGACGGACTTGTCGTCAGCGGCACTACGGGCGAATCGCCCACGACGACCGGCGAAGAAGACGGCCGGCTTCTCGAGGTCGTCCTTAACGCTGTCGGCGATAGGGCAAGCGTGGTGGCAGGAGTCGGTACCAACGACACCCGACACAGTGTGGAACTAGCCAAGGCTGCCACCGAGATCGGTGCACACGGGCTTTTGTTGGTGACGCCCTATTACTCCAAGCCTCCTCAGGCGGGCATTCAAGCGCACATCGATGCTGTGGTAGCAGCCGGTGGTGATACTCCCGTTATGTTGTACGACGTTCCGGGTCGAACAGTGACGAAGCTTTCCAATGAGACACTTTTGGCCGCCGATCGCCATGAGCAAGTCGTGGCAATCAAGGACGCCACCGCTGACCTGGCACGCGCATCGTGGATTGCCAATGAAACATCTCTCGCGATGTACTCGGGCGACGATGTGTTGAACCTCGCTTGGTTCGCGTCAGGCGCGGTCGGCGTTGTCAGCGTGGTCGGACACGTTGCTGCCGGTGCATACCAAGACATGCTCGACGCTTTAGGTCGAGGTGATCTCGCCCAGGCTCAAGCTATTAGTAACAGGATGAACCCTCTCGTCGAGGCCATCATGGGTCACGCACCCGGCGCAATCTCGGCGAAGGTAGCACTGCGCCTCTTGGGCGTGCTCGATTCGGACAAAGTTCGCTTGCCCTTGTCGCAAGCAGAAGATGAAACCGTTGAGATTATTCGACAGGCGTTGCGCGACGCTGGCTTGCTTTCTTGACGTCACCCTTAAAGGAGAACTTCGTGGCTGCAGTTGTCACTGACTTGTCAACGCCACCGGCGTTGGCGCCCGGAGCCATGCGAGTTATCGCGCTTGGCGGGCTCGGCGAAATCGGTCGAAACATGACCGTCTTCGAATATGACTCAAAGCTCCTGATCGTGGATTGTGGTGTCCTCTTCCCCGAAGAACACCACCCCGGCATTGACTTAATCCTTCCTGATTTTTCGATTATTCGGGACCGGCTCGACGACGTGGTCGGCATCGTCTTGACGCACGGGCACGAAGACCATATCGGTGGCGTGCCCTATTTGCTGCGTGAACGTGGAAACATCCCCGTGATCGGCTCGACGCTAACCTTGGCATTGCTCGATCCCAAGCTCAAGGAACATCGTTTGAAGGAAGCGCCACGGCATGTGGTGACCGAAGGTGATGTGGTTCGCTTCGGACCGTTCGAGTGCGAGTTCGTTGCCGTTAACCACTCCATTCCCGATGCACTTGCCGTTGCGATCAAGACGGGCGCGGGCGTCGCGCTTCACACCGGCGACTTCAAGATGGACCAGTTGCCTCTTGATGGTCGCATCACGGATTTGCGTTCGTTTGCCCGACTTGGCGAGCACGGTGTCGATCTTTTCCTCACCGATTCGACGAACTCCGATGTGCCCGGGTTCACCACTGCTGAACGTGAAATAACCTCGGCAATCGACGCGGTGTTTGCGCGCAGTGAACGGCGCATCATCGTCGCCTCGTTCGCATCCCACGTGCATCGTGTGCAGCAAGTTCTCGATGCGGCGGCCAGGCATGATCGCAAGGTTGTCTATGTGGGTCGTTCGATGGTTCGCAACATGCAGATCGCCCGGGAACTCGGCTATTTGAAGGTTCCCGACGGCGTAGTTGTTGACTCGGTGGCCGATGTTGCACCAGAGAAACTCGTATTGATGTCAACGGGTTCGCAAGGCGAGCCGATGGCGGCCTTGTCGCGGATCGCCAACGGTACGCACGCTCAAGTTTCCATCGAGCCTGGCGATACGGTCTTGCTCGCCTCTTCACTCATTCCAGGTAACGAGAATGCTGTGTACCGAGTGATCGATGGCCTGACCAAGCTCGGCGCACGGGTTGTGCACAAAGGAAACGCGTTAGTCCACGTCTCGGGTCACGCCTCGGCAGGGGAATTGTTGTATTGCTACAACATCGTCCGGCCAAGCAACGTGATGCCGGTACACGGTGAAATGCGACATTTGTATGCGAACGCGGCGTTGGCCCAAGCGACTGGCGTCCCGAATGTGGTGATCGCCGAAGACGGGCACGTTGTTGATCTCGAAGACGGAGTCGCCAAAGTCGTTGGCGCCTACCCTTGCGAACACATCTATGTCGATGGCTCCTCCGTAGGCGAAATCACTGAAGACGAACTGAAAGAACGCCGAATTCTAGGTGCTGAGGGATTCCTCACGATTGTGGCTGTAGTCAATCTCGACACGAAAACCATCGTGAGTGGCCCCAATGTGCACGCACGGGGCATCGCCGAGACGGACGAGGTTTTCGAAGGCATCATTCCGGATCTGCGTGCGGTGCTGCAGACGGCGCTTGACGAAGGCGAAACTGACTCGCATCAATTGCAACAGGCCTTGCGACGCAAGTTCGGTTCGTTCGCTGGGAGGAAGTTGCGTCGGCGTCCGATGATCATTCCGATTGTCGAGACGAGCTGACCCTTCGAGGCGCGCCAAGGGTGTTTCTGTCCCGAAAACCCTGAAGTTGTGGTTTAGGCTTGGCACATGGCGACTCGAACGTCTTCCCCGCCGCGAAAGCGGCCGTCCGCAAGCCAAGCCAAGAAGAAGGCCCCGGCTGCGCGCAAGCCTGCCCCGAAAAAGTCCACGAAGCCAGCTACTAAAGCAGGCTCCTCTGGTGCTCTCGCCAAGACCGGAACGGCGCTATTGCGTGCCGTGACTGCGATTTGGTTGGGAATCGCTGGTCTCATCGGCGGGCTGTTCCGTAGTGTTGGCCAGAGTGCGCGCGATCTCGACCCTGAACTTAGACGAGATGGTGTCGGTCTTTTCATCTTGAGCCTGGCAGTCGTTACTGCCGCGGGCGTCTGGTGGTCTATTGATGGCTTCGTCGGAGATTTGATCCGAACCGTCAGCACTGGCTCAGTCGGCGTGCTTGCGTGGGCGGTTCCGATCTTGCTCATGGTGATCGCCGTGCGAACTATGCGCAATCCAGAAAGCGCAGGCCCGGCTGGGCGGCAAGTAATTGGCTGGGGTGCGATCGTTGGTGGCGTTCTGGGGCTCGTTCACTTGTCGCATGGAACCCCGCGCCCCAACAGCGGCGAATCGATGGCCGAAGCCGGGGGAGCGGTTGGCTTCTTGTTTTCCGCAATTCTTGTTGATCTGCTTAAATCCCCGTGGGTTGTCGCTCCCGTACTAATTTTTGTTGTTTTCTTTGGTGTTCTGGTCGTGACTGGTACGCCTGTTCATCAATTGCCGCAACGGTGGAACGACTTTGTCGACCTTGCGACAAACCGCACGGCAAACGTCGACGAGGCCGAAGACACGCCACGCAAGAAGCGCCATCCCCGGACTGAGATTGAAGACGTTCCTTTCGAGGATCCACTCGTTGACGGTCCTGACAACGATCGCCGAGTTGACTTGACTGAGCCAACAGATGACATCGTGGTGAACGAACCTGTCGTTGAAGAACCGAAGTCCTTCCAGCCGATCCCAGCGCGCTCAGAGCAACTGTCACTTGGTGGCGACGTCGTCTACACCCTCCCCGAAGCGAATTCCCTTAAGGAGGGAACTCCGCCGAAGGCACGTACGGCCGCTAGCGATCAAGTCGTGGGCCGACTCACAGAAGTACTCAACCAATTCCAAATCGACGCGACCGTCACCGGCTATACACGCGGCCCGACGGTCACACGTTATGAACTCGAGCTCGGCCCGGCGGTCAAGGTCGAGAAGGTAACTGCGTTGAGCAAGAATATCGCGTACGCGGTGGCGTCTAACGAAGTCCGTATTTTGTCGCCGATTCCAGGTAAGAGTGCGATCGGCGTAGAGATTCCTAACATCGACAAGGAAATGGTCTCGCTCGGCGACGTGCTGCGATCGGCAAAAGCTCGCAGCGACCACCACCCGATGGTGGTCGGTCTCGGCAAAGACGTCGAAGGCGGATTTGTCCTCGCGAACCTCGCCAAGATGCCCCACTTACTCGTGGCAGGCGCTACAGGTTCGGGTAAGTCGAGCTTCATCAATTCGATGGTTTCCTCGATTTTGATGCGCTCAACGCCAGATGAAGTCCGCATGATCATGGTCGATCCAAAGCGAGTCGAACTCACCGCGTATGAGGGCATCCCGCATCTTGTTACGCCCATCATCACGAACCCGAAGAAAGCGGCCGAGGCTTTGCAGTGGGTGGTTCGCGAGATGGACATGCGTTACGACGACCTCTCGCATTTCGGATTCCGTCACATCGATGACTTCAATAAGGCAGTTCGTGCGGGGCAAGTAAAGCCGCCTGTTGGCAGCGAGCGAGTCTTGTCGCCCTACCCCTATCTGCTCGTCGTGGTCGACGAACTTGCCGACCTCATGATGGTGGCCCCTCGTGATGTTGAAGACGCGATCGTGCGCATCACGCAGTTGGCGCGCGCCGCGGGTATTCACTTGGTGTTGGCTACGCAACGTCCGAGTGTAGATGTCGTCACTGGTCTGATCAAGGCAAACGTGCCGAGTCGACTAGCCTTTGCTACCTCTTCGCTCGCTGACAGTCGCGTGATTTTGGATCAGCCCGGTGCTGAAAAGTTGGTTGGTCAAGGTGATGGTTTGTTCCTCCCGATGGGGGCGAGCAAGGCAATGCGCATGCAAGGTGCCTGGATCACCGAGGCTGAAATCAAAAGCTTGGTGGATCACTGCAAACAGCAGGCGAGCCCTCACTATCGCGAAGATATTGCCGCTCCTGCGACGTCTAAGCGTGAACTCGATGATGACATTGGTGACGATCTCGATCTCGTTTTGCAGGCCGTTGAACTTGTTGTCTCGACCCAATTTGGCTCGACATCCATGTTGCAGCGTAAGTTGCGCGTTGGATTCGCCAAGGCAGGTCGACTGATGGACATCATGGAAAGCCGTGGCGTGGTCGGCCCGAGCGAAGGTTCGAAAGCGCGTGACGTCTTGGTTAAAGCCGACGAACTCGATGAAGTTCTGGCCGGCATTCAAGTTGGCTAGTGGCCTATCGGTCATACTTGACTTGTGACTTCCCAACAGAATCCATCGGACGTGGCCGAATCGAAGCCAAGTAATTGGAATGTGCCCAATGCGCTGACAGTATTGCGCATTCTGGGTGTGCCGCTATTCGGTTGGCTCTTGTTGACTGAGTCGGGTGATTCGGTCAGTTGGCGGATCTGGGCTTTCATTGCTTTCGCTTTGCTGATGGCCACCGATAAAATTGATGGCGACCTTGCCCGCAAGTACAACTTGATCACGGATTTCGGCAAGCTTGCCGACCCGATTGCTGACAAAGCCTTGACCGGCATGGCCTTCATTGGTTTGTCTCTCATTGGCGTCTTATGGTGGCCCGTCACGATTCTGATGTTGGTGCGCGAATGGGGCATCACCATCATGCGTGGCTTCATGGTTCGACGAGGTGTCGTGATGCCTGCCAGCAAGGGCGGCAAGTTGAAAACTGTTTTGCAGTCGATTGCCATCGGTGGGTATGTGCTGCCGTTGAACGTGTGGGCAGGCCCCTTCTCGACGGGCTTGCTGTGGCTAATGCATATTGTCATGGCGGCTGCGCTGATTGTTGCTCTGGTGACTGGCGTCCAATATGTGTTTGACGCACGCACTGCCGCTCGCGAGGCACGATCGAAGTGACTCAAGCAGCCGAACTTGTCGCCACGCTACGTCAGCGCGACTTGACGGTTGCGGTTGCCGAATCTCTCACGGGTGGTTTGCTTGCTTCGGCCTTCGTTGACGTGCCAGGCGCGTCTGAGGTGTTTGCCGGTGGAATTGTCGCTTACCAAGCGATACACAAGAGTCGTCAATTGGGCGTTCCCGAAGAACTCATCGAACGCCACTCAGTTGTCGATCCACGCGTTGCGGTGTATATGGCGCAGGGCGTACGCGAAAAGTTCGATGCGGATATCGGATTGTCGACGACAGGCGTGGCTGGCCCCGATGCCGTGGGCGATCATCCGGTGGGCACAGTATTTGTAGGTATTTCGGCGCATGACGTGACGCGTGCTCTGCCTCTACAGTTAAGCGGAAGTCGCCACGACATCAGAATTGAGACAGTTAACGCTGCTTTGTCAGGGTTGGTCGCTATTCTTGGGGAACAGATTTGATTGACGCAGTGTTGAGAAAGGCAGGAAGGTGATGACGATGACTCCAATGCGACAACTCATGGGCGAAGTTCTGCGTACACGCCGCCTTGCCCAAGGTTTGACATTGCGGGATCTCTCTTCTAAAGCGCTCGTGAGTCTCAGTTACATTTCCGAAATTGAGCGTGGCCAAAAGGAACCGAGTTCTGAATTGTTGGCTGCGCTTGCGGAAGCGCTTGAGATTCCGTTGAGCAATGTTTTGCTTCAAGTGAGTGCCTTGCTTGAACTCGACGAAGCGGCCGAGTTGGCCACCGTTGCAGAGCTCAGCGCGAGTGATGTTGCGATGTCCGCTGCCTGATGCGCCACAGCGAATTCTGGGATCGTATGTTTCACCATTTGGGGGATGATTACGCCGAGTTTTGGGGTAGCCACCATGCCATCGGCTCCTTAGCGAGTCGAACTGCCACTCAAGCTCTCGAAGACGGAGTCGCACCCCTTGCTGTGTGGCGAGCTGTACACGCCGAGCTTGAACTTCCGCACCGTGATCGTTAATTGCGCTGTGAACATGAGTTCGGATCCCGGCGTGTCGCACACATTCGAACATCTGTTCGGTTTACTGTAAATGCACAGGCCGACGGCAGGTTGAACGCAGTCCACAGGCGAGTCGAAGAGGCTCAATAATGTCAGTGGGTTCACCTAACGTCGAAGATGGCCAGCCGCACACGACACAGTTAGGAACCGCAACATGGGTGCTTCATCCAATGCGCTTGCAAAAGAGCGCGCAAACAAAGACAAGGCGCTGGATAACGCTTTGGCTCAAATCGACCGCTCCTACGGCAAGGGCGCAGTTATGCGTCTTGGCGATCAGACTCAAGCGCCCATGGAAGTCATTCCTACTGGCGCAGTTGCCCTGGATGTTGCGCTCGGAATTGGTGGCTTGCCTCGTGGTCGAGTCGTCGAGATCTACGGTCCAGAGTCCTCAGGAAAGACCACAGTCGCTCTGCACGCGGTTGCTAATGCCCAAAAAGCCGGGGGAGTAGCTGCTTTCATCGATGCTGAGCACGCACTCGACCCGGAGTATGCCCGGAAACTCGGTGTCGACACCGACGCGCTTCTTGTTTCGCAACCTGACTCTGGCGAACAGGCCCTTGAAATTGCTGACATGCTTATTCGTTCTGGTGCTCTCGACATCATCGTCATCGACTCGGTTGCTGCGTTGGTACCGCGGGCGGAAATTGATGGCGAAATGGGCGACAGCCACGTGGGTTTGCAGGCTCGCCTGATGAGTCAAGCGTTGCGCAAAATGACCGGCGCAATCAACGGGTCTGGCACGACTGCCATCTTCATCAACCAGTTGCGCGAAAAGATCGGCGTGATGTTCGGCTCTCCCGAAACCACCACGGGTGGTAAAGCGCTGAAGTTCTATTCGTCGGTTCGGCTCGATGTCCGCCGCATCGAAACGCTTAAGGACGGTACCGACATGGTCGGCAACCGTACCCGCGTCAAGGTCGTCAAGAACAAGCTCGCACCTCCGTTCAAACAAGCCGAGTTCGACATCATGTACGGCCAAGGCATCAGTCGCGAGGGCAGTCTCATTGATCTCGGCGTTGACGGCGGCTACATCCGGAAAGCGGGTGCTTGGTACACCTACGAGGGCGATCAACTCGGCCAAGGTAAAGAGAACGCTCGCCAGTTCCTGCGTGACAACCCAGATCTCGCTGCCGAAATTGAGAAGAAGATCAAGGACGGTTTGGGTATCGGTGTTGATCCAAATGCGGCGCCAGCCACCGGCGAGGACCTCTCTGCTGCTGAGTTCTAATGTCAACACCCGAGGTGATGTCTCCCGACCAAGCGCGCGTTTTCGCCACGAAGATCGCGTTTGATCGGTTGGCTGAACGCGACAGAAGTACCCTTGAACTTCAGCAGGCACTCGAAAAGAGGCGAGTGCCTGCTGAAGTGATTGCGGTTGTTTTGGCGCAGCTTCAGCAACAGGGTCTCCTCGACGACGAACGCTTCGCGTGCGCTTGGGTAGACCAACGACAACGGGGCAAAGGGCTCGCGCGAAGTGCCCTAGCCCGTGAACTCAAAGTCAAGGGGATTTCGGACATCACGATTGCTGTGGCCCTCGACTCCATCGATACGGACGCCGAACGTACAAAAGCCCACGAGTTGGTTCGTAAACGAATGCGAAGCGTCTCCCGCCTAGAGCCGAGCGTTCAAAAGCGGCGCCTGACCGCTTTCTTGATGCGCAAGGGTTATCCCGCCCATGTGAGCTTCGACGTCGTTTCACAAGAACTCAACTCCGATGTGAACTCCGATCAGCATGGCTTCGGCAACGAAATAGCTGAGGCACCGTAAGGGGGTCGCGTGTGTGTTCCTAGGCTGGTACTTATGGTTTCGACACTCAGCATCTACAAGCAAATGACGGCGCTGCCGATGGGCAACAAGGCATTCTCTTACTTTTTTGCCCACAAAGCCCCCTACTTTGCGACGGTTAAACCGGATGTGTTGGTGATGGAACCACACCTCGCTCAGGTACGCATTCCGAAGCGAAAGGCCGTGCTTAACCACATTGGCACTGTGCATGCCATAGCTGTGTGTAACGGTCTCGAAGCAGCCATGGGTCTCGTGGCCGAGGCCACTGTGCCGTCAACTCACCGCTGGCTGCCCAAAGGCATGGATGTCGAATACCTCGCGAAGTCAGATAGTGACATCGTGTGTACAGCCAGTTCAACCCAGGCCGATTGGGATGGGGCGCCAGATGTTCCTATCACAGTTGAAGCAAAACGCGCCGACGGAACCGTCGTTGTTCAGGGTGTCATTCGTTTGTGGGTCACCCCAAAGAACTGAGGCTCGCACTTCACCAAAGTGACACCACGTATCCTTGAACGGTTATGGCTAAGACATACGAAATCCACACTTACGGGTGCCAAATGAACGTTCACGACAGTGAACGAATTTCTGGTCTGCTTCATACGGCGGGTTTCGTTCAAGCTGCTCCTGAAGAGCGACCAGATCTCGTGGTGTTCAACACGTGCGCGGTGCGCGAGAACGCGGACAATAAGCTCTACGGCAATTTGGGGCGTATCGCGAGTGTCAAGGCGGTAAATCCCGGGATGCAAATCGCCGTTGGTGGTTGCTTGGCGCAAAAAGATAAAGACACCATCTTGGCCAAGGCGCCTTATGTCGATGTCGTATTCGGTACCCATAACGTTGGTTCGCTGCCAGTGCTGCTTGAACGGGCGCGGATTGAAGCCGAGTCGCAAATCGAAATTCTCGACGCGCTCGAAGTATTTCCATCGACACTTCCCACGAAACGCGATTCCGTGTTTGCGGCGTGGGTTTCTATCAGTGTTGGCTGTAACAACACCTGCACTTTTTGCATTGTGCCCTCATTGCGTGGCAAGGAGCGGGACCGCCGACCTGGTGAAATCTTGGCTGAGATAGAAGCTCTCGTTGCGGACGGAGTCGTCGAGATCACGTTGCTGGGACAAAACGTCAATAGCTATGGCGTTGAGTTCGGCGACCGCGAAGCATTCTCGAAGTTGCTGCGTGCTTGTGGCCAGATCGAGGGACTCGAACGTGTTCGATTCACTAGCCCGCACCCCAAGGACTTCACCGACGACGTTATCGCTGCAATGGCTGAAACTCCCAACGTTATGCCGCAATTGCACATGCCATTACAGTCTGGATCTGATTCTGTTCTGAAGGCTATGCGCCGTTCATATCGGACCGACAAATACCTCGGCATTCTGGATCGGGTTCGTGCCGTCATGCCTGAGGCGGCAATCACCACAGACATCATCGTTGGTTTCCCGGGGGAGACCGAGGAAGACTTCCAAGCGACCTTGGACGTGGTAAGGACGGCGCGTTTTAGTGCTTGCTACACGTTCCAGTACTCGCCGCGTCCAGGCACTCCCGCGGCTGAACTCGAAGATCAAGTCCCTCATGAAGTCGTTCAAGAGCGCTACGAACGACTAGCAACATTGACGAAAGATGTCTCCTGGCAGGAGAACAAGAAACTCGTTGGCCAGACCCTTGAATTGCTCGTGGCTGACCATAGCGCTTCACGCGGTGGTGGGCGAAAAGACGAGCAGAATCACCGGCTGACCGGGCGTGCACGAGATAACCGACTCGTCCATTTCGCGGGGGAGGGCCTCGACGTGCGGCCAGGTGATGTGGTCACTGTGCAGGTCACCTATGCGGCTCCGTTTCATCTCGTGGCTGATGGGGAGGTGCTATTTGTTCGGCGCACGAGTGCTGGAGACGCGTGGGCTGCCAGGCAAGGACAAACCACCGTGCAAACGCCAGTAACCCTTGGCTTGCCCAGTTTCAGCGTGCCGGCACCGCTCGCGCCAGCGCCAAGCTGCGGCATCGACGAATAGAGTGACTCCCGCCTGTGAGGCATGTCAGTTCGCTTTCGAGTGGACGAACCGTGTAGACTTAGTGACAATGCGCTGAGGCCAATGTCGTCCTTGGTTAACACCACACGACATTTTCGAGGTTCCTCCTGTGTCTTATCTTCCTGACGCTCAAGGTCTATACAACCCAGAGTTCGAGCACGACGCCTGTGGCGTTGCTTTCGTCGCGGATCTTTCGGGCAAACCAAGCCGTAAGATCGTCGACCACGCGCTCACGGCCCTTGCCAATCTTGACCATCGCGGTGCTGTCGGCGCTGAAGAAGAAACCGGCGATGGCGCCGGCATTCTCATCCAAGTTCCGCACGAATTCCTCGCTGACTCAGTGCGATTTGAGTTGCCCAAGGTGGGCCACTATGCAGTCGGCATGGCGTTCTTGCCGCAACGTCAACAGCACGGTGCCAAGCAGTCCATTGAAGACATCGCCCACGAAGAAGGGCTTCGAGTTCTGGGCTGGCGCGAGGTGCCCGTACATCCGGAGATCCTAGGTTCTGGTTCTGCCGCGCATCGGCCGCAAATGGAACTCTTCTTCGTGACAACCGAAGACGAGCAGGCGGCTGGTCTCGAGCTCGACCGGCTCGTGTACGCGGTGCACAAGCGCGCTCGACATGAAGCAGGGGTCCACTTCGCTTCCTTGTCGTCACGCACGCTCGTCTACAAAGGCATGCTCACAACCGAACAATTGCCGTTGTTCTTCGACGACCTGAATAGTCCACTCATGGCGTCGGCCTTGGGTATTGTGCACAGCCGCTTTTCCACTAATACGTTCCCGAGTTGGCCGCTTGCGCATCCATTCCGTTACATCGCGCACAACGGCGAAATCAACACCGCGCGTGGCAACCGGAACTGGATGCGTGCGCGTGAGTCGCTCCTGCAAAGTGACATCCTGCCGGGCGATATTTCACGACTCTTCCCGATCTGCGATCCCGACGGCAGCGATACCGCATCTCTCGACGAAGTGCTCGAACTGCTGCATCTGGGCGGTCGAAGCTTGCCACACGCTGTCAGTCTCGTGATCCCACCCGCATGGGAAAACGACAACACCCTGTCGGCCGAGCATCGAGCGTTCGCCGAGTTCAACTCAACTGTCATGGAACCGTGGGACGGCCCGGCAGCGGTCTGTTTTACCGACGGATCCATCATCGGAGCGACGCTCGATCGCAACGGTTTGCGTCCGGCGCGCTACTGGGTGACGAACGACGGACTCGTCGTACTGGCATCGGAAGTCGGCGTGCTCGATCTTGATCCGGCCACGATTGTTGAACGCGGACGCGTTGAGCCTGGCCGCATGTTCGTTGCCGACTTGGCCCAACATCGCATTATCGGTGACTCGGAACTCAAGGATCAATTGTCCGCTGAGCACCCGTACCAAGACTGGCTCGATGAAGGATTCATGCGGTTCTCCGACCTGCCTACCCCAGAACCACACGTGAGTAGTCACGCATCGGTTTTGCGTCGTCAACAAGTGTTTGGTTGGACGCAAGAAGAAGTTGATCGGATTGTCACGCCAATGGCAGCAACCGGAACCGAAGCGATTGGGTCGATGGGTACGGACACGCCGATCGCGGCACTTGGTTCAGGTCCACGCCCGATCTATGACTACTTTGTCCAGCACTTCGCCCAAGTGACGAACCCGCCGCTCGACGCGATTCGTGAGGAACTCGTGACCTCGCTGGGTGCGACTGTTGGTGCTGAATCGAACCTTTTGTCGCCCAGTCCCGAGTCGTGCCGTGTCTTGCAATTGCCCTTCCCAGTTATGGACAACGACGATTTTGCAAGGTTGCGGTTGGCGAATGCGCATGGCGAAATGCCGCAACTCGCGACCTACATCATTTCGGGTCTCTATGAGCGCCGTTCCGGTGGCACAGGCTTAGAAGCGCGTATCGACGAGATCTGTTCGGAAGTTTCACAGGCAGTGGCCGAAGGTGCACGCATCATCGTTCTCTCGGATCGTCACTCGAATAGTGAACTTGCGCCTATCCCATCGCTTCTGCTCACTGCAGCAGTCCACCACCACATGGTTCGTGAGCGCCTGCGCGCGCAAGCATCCATCGTGGTCGAATCCGGTGACGCTCGCGAAGTGCATCACATTGCGCTTCTCGTCGGATTTGGTGCGACCGTGGTGAATCCGTATCTTGCGCTCGAAACCGCCGAAGACCTCGTGCACCGGGGCATCATCGATGAAGTCTCGCCGGGCAAAGCGAGTGCTAACTTGGTCAAGTCGCTCGGCAAGGGTGTACTCAAAGTCATGAGCAAGATGGGCGTATCGACGGTCTCCTCGTACACGGGTGCGCAGCTGTTTGAATGCCTTGGTTTGTCTGAAGAGCTCGTCGATCGTTGGTTCACCGGCACACGCACGCGGCTTGGTGGAATCGGTATCAACGACATTGCGAAAGCAAGCTCGTATTGGCACCGCACTGCGTATCCAGTCAGCGGCAACAGCGGCCCACGTGAACTGGAAGTCGGTGGCGAATACCAATGGCGTCGTCAAGGTTCAGAGCACTTGTTCGATCCGCATACGGTCTTCAGGCTGCAGCATTCGACCCGTACCGGCGACTATCAGTTGTTCGGTCAATACACGAGTCGTGTTAATGATCAAAGCCGCAGGCTGATGACTCTTCGAGGACTGCTGGAGTTCGCGGACGCGCGACCGATAAGTATTGACGAAGTCGAACCGATCTCCGAGATCGTCAAACGATTCTCGACGGGCGCAATGTCGTACGGTTCGATTAGCCAGGAAGCCCACGAGGTTCTCGCGATTGCGATGAACAAACTTGGTGCTCGCTCGAACACGGGCGAAGGCGGCGAAGACCCAGAACGCTTGCGGGATCCGGAACGTCGCTCTTCGATCAAGCAGGTTGCGTCTGGCCGATTTGGTGTGACGAGTGAATACCTCACCAATGCAGACGACATCCAAATCAAGATGGCTCAAGGAGCCAAGCCGGGCGAAGGTGGGCAGCTTCCCGGTTCGAAGGTCTATCCTTGGATCGCGAAGACTCGTCACGCCACCCCAGGCGTCGGCTTGATCTCACCCCCGCCGCACCACGACATCTATTCGATCGAGGATCTGAAGCAACTGATTCACGATCTCAAGAACGCGAACCCACAAGCACGTGTGCACGTAAAACTGGTCGCGCAAGAAGGAGTCGGAACAGTAGCTGCCGGCGTCGTCAAAGCGAAGGCTGACGTGGTGCTCATTTCGGGCCACGACGGTGGTACCGGCGCGGCCCCACTCACCTCGCTCAAACACGCGGGTGGACCATGGGAACTTGGACTTGCCGAAACGCAACAGACACTGCTGCTCAACGGACTGCGAGATCGTGTCGTAGTGCAATGTGACGGCCAGTTGAAGACTGGCCGGGACGTGATTGTCGCGGCTCTGCTAGGTGCTGAGGAGTTCGGTTTTGCCACTGCTCCACTCGTGGTCAGTGGGTGCGTGATGATGCGCGTCTGCCACCTAGACACGTGTCCAGTCGGCGTCGCGACCCAAAACAAGGAGTTGCGGGCGCGATTTACTGGCAAGGCCGAGTACGTGGTTCGCTTCTTCGAGTACATTGCGCAGGAAGTTCGCGAATTGCTCGCGAGTTTGGGACTTCGCTCTATTGATGAGGCCATTGGCCGTGTTGATTTGCTCAACACACGCGACGTCCAGGCAGACGAGGCTGGCGGCAAACTTGACTTGTCGCCGATCCTTTACGTTCCGCATGGAACGGGTGCAATCAAACATCGCCAGAACCAAGATCACGGTTTGGACGACGCCCTCGATCAACAGCTCATGGTCGCCGCTGCGCCCGCGTTGCTGCGTCGTGAGGTCGTCGCAGGTTCGTTCTCAATCAAGAACGTCAACCGGACCGTCGGCACGATGCTCGGCAATGCGGTAACAAAAGTTCACGGGCTCGATCCATTGCCGAACGACACGATCGACTTCACGTTGACCGGTGCGGCAGGCCAGTCCTTTGGCGCGTTCTTGCCTCAAGGCGTCAAGTTGACCCTTGTGGGTGAAGCGAACGACCACGTCGGAAAGGGACTCTCAGGCGGAACCGTTGTCGTTCGACCACATGATGCGAGTGTGGCTGAAGCATCGACGCAGATTATCGCCGGAAACGTGATTGGCTACGGTGCCACCTCTGGCCGGATTCATGTCAGGGGCCGCGTCGGCGAGCGCTTCTGCGTGCGCAACTCAGGTGCCTCGGCTGTAGTCGAAGGGACCGGGGATCACGCACTCGAATACATGACCGGTGGCGTCGCTGTCATTCTCGGACCCATCGGTCGAAACGCAGCCGCAGGCATGAGCGGCGGTGCCGCGTTCATGCTCGATGCTGCGAAAGAGCGAGTCAACCCGGACATGGTCGACTTGATTGCCGTGGGCGACAGGGAAGCTGAACTCTTGCACGGACTAGTGCAAGACCACGCTGACCAGACTGGTTCGCTCATTGCCGCCGAACTCTTGGCTGATTGGCCTACTGCACTCACTCGTTTCACTCACGTTCGCCCCAAGGATTTGTGGGCAGTTGAACAAGCCCGACTCGACGGTCAAGCAAAGGGGCTAACCGACGAACAAATCACGGACCACATCATGGAGGTGGCGGCACATGGCTGATCCACGCGGATTCCTCAAGACTCAACGCGAAGTTGCACAACGTCGCCCCGTTGCAGAACGTGTTCACGACTGGAACGAGGTGTATCCAGGTGGCATCGGGCGCGCACTGTTGCCAATCATCACTGAACAGGCCGGCCGTTGTATGGACTGCGGCATCCCGTTCTGTCATCAAGGATGCCCCTTGGGGAACTTGATTCCCGAATGGAACAACCTTGTGCGGACAGGGGAGTGGTCAGACGCTGCAGACCGACTTCACGCTACGAACAACTTCCCGGAGTTCACCGGACGCTTGTGCCCGGCGCCGTGTGAGACCGCATGCGTCGTCGGTATTGGTTCTGACGCTGTCACGATCAAGAACGTCGAAGTTTCGATTGCTGAACGTGCCTGGCTCGACGGAAATGTCGAACCGCAGAAGCCCGAATGGTTCACAGGCAAGACGGTTGCGGTCGTTGGCTCAGGCCCTGCGGGACTCGCTGCTGCTCAGCAATTGACTAGAGCAGGTCACACGGTTGCCGTTTACGAACGTGACGAAGAGCCCGGCGGACTCATGCGGTTTGGTATTCCTGAGTTCAAAATGGAGAAGTCCATTCTGGATCGACGACTCGATCAAATGAAGGCCGAAGGCACCGTTTTCCGTACCGGTGTTTCGATTGGTCACGACGTTCTTGGAAAGGACCTCGTCGCGCGATATGACGCTGTCGTTATTGCAACTGGATCCACGATTGCTCGCACGCTACCCGTGCCCGGCTCAGACGCAGTCGGCATCCATCAGGCGATGACGTACCTACCGCAAGCAAACAGGGCGTCTGTTGGGCGACCAGTTGATGGTGCGATCGATGCCGCCGGCAAGCACGTCATCATCATCGGTGGCGGTGACACTGGCGCCGACTGCCTTGGTACGGCGACTCGACAAGGCGCAGCTTCGGTCACGAGTTTGGAGATCATGCCGCAACCAGGTGTCGATCGTCCAGCGAATCAGCCTTGGCCGATGTATCCGGTAATTCAGCGTATCGCTTCGGCTCATGAGGAGGGCGGCGAAACGATCAACCAGGCTTCAACGCTCGAGTTCCTCAAGAACGAAGACGGAAGCGTTCGTGCCTTGAAGGTAGCTGATGTTTCCTTTGACGCTGGTGCGCCCGTTGCAGTTCCGGGCACCGAACGTGAACTCCCAGCCGATTTGGTGTTCTTGGCGATGGGCTTTGTTGGTCCTGAGCAAGAGGGCTTCCTCGACCAGATTGGTGTCGGTTTCGATGAGCGTGGAAACGTGGTTCGGTCCGACGATTGGGTCAGTGACGTTGATGGCGTGTTCGTGGCGGGCGACGCTGGACGCGGACAATCGCTCATTGTTTGGGCGATCGCTGAGGGACGCGCTGCAGCTGCCGCAGTGGATCGCTATCTCATGGGTGAATCACGGTTGCCGTCTGTGGTGAAGCCCACCGACCGGCCGATTTCTCTGAGCTAATTCCAAAAGGGCATCCGGGCGTTGTCCGGGTGCCCTTTTGTATGCCTGAGGGACTAGGCTAGAGGCATGCGTAGAGCGAAGATTGTATGTACCCTCGGTCCAGCAACAAGTAGCTACGAACGAATACTCGAACTGGTTCACGCAGGTATGGACGTGGCGCGGATCAATCTCAGTCACGGCACACACGAGCAGGCCTCTGAAGCACTCGCGCACGTACGCCATGCGGCCCAAGAGACGGGTAGGGCAATCGCGGTGCTCGCCGACCTCCAAGGCCCCAAAATCCGACTTGGGAACTTCGTGGAAGGGGAGCACATCCTTAAAGAGGGTGACCGCTTCACCATCACTGTCGAGGACGTTCTCGGTGATGCCCAGCGAGCCTCCACGACCTACAAGGGACTGGCGCAAGATGTTGCGGCAGGCGATCCACTGCTTATCGATGATGGCAATGTGCGATTGCGTGCCATCGAAGTCAACCTGACAGATGTGATCACGCTGGTTGAGGTGGGTGGCCGCGTCAGTAATCACAAGGGCATCAACTTGCCGGGCGCACATGTTGCGGTTCCTGCCTTGAGTGAGAAAGACATTGACGATTTGCGCTGGGCGCTTCGCTCGGGCGTCGACTTTGTGGCACTTTCTTTTGTGCGTGATCCGGACGACATCATTGGCGTCCATCGCGTCATGGATGAGGAGGGTATCCGCCTCCCCGTCATCGCCAAGATCGAGAAGCCGCAAGCGATTGAACACATTGACGAAATCATCGACGCGTTCGATGGCTTAATGGTTGCCCGTGGTGACTTGGGCGTCGAATTGCCGCTTGAGGATGTTCCGCTCGTGCAGAAGGCAATCATCGAGAAGGCTCGCAAGAACGCTAAGCCGGTCATTGTGGCCACGCAAATGCTTGAGTCAATGATTTCGGCACCGCGACCCACCCGTGCTGAGGCTTCTGATGTCGCCAATGCGGTATTGGACGGGGCTGACGCCGTCATGCTTTCTGGCGAAACGAGTGTCGGTCGCTATCCCGTTGATACGGTCAAGATAATGGCGCGAATCGTGGAATCGACGGAAGATCACGGGCTGCCTCGGATGGCTGAATTTACTTGGCAACCGAAGACACATAAGGGAATCATTTGTCGAGCCGCTGCGGATGTGGCTGTGGCTGCTGAGGCGGAACTGTTGGTGGCGTTCACGACCACGGGCGATTCTGCGCGACGGATCGCTCGTTATCGCACTCATATCCCGGTAATTGCGATGTCGCCATACGAATCGGTTCGCAATCAACTCGCATTGACGTGGGGCGTTCAGACCTTCTTGGTCGAGGCCGTCAAACACACCGATGCGATGGTGGTGCAAGTCGACAAAGCGTTGACCGGAGCGGGAACGCTAGAAGAAGGCAGCAAGATTGTGATCGTTGCCGGTTCGCCTCCGGGTATCCCGGGTTCGACGAACGCATTGCGTTTGCATCGGCTCGGTGCCGCGATTTCTGCGATGGCGCCGGGCTATATCGAAGACCTAGACCACTAGCTTTGGCCGAGTGGCGGTCGTAAATGCAAGAACCGGAGGGCGTAAAGCCTCCGGTTCTTGCATTTCTGGTGCCGAGAGCGGGACTCGAACCCGCACGCCCCTTTAGACAAAGGTTTTTGAGACCATCCCGGCTACCATTCCGCCACCTCGGCAAAAGTGAGTGCCAGATAACCTTACGGGGTGACCAATTCAGTTGAACATGCACCCCTCGCTCCACGAGTCCTGATCGCCGAAGACGAAGCGTTGATCCGAATGGATCTTGCCGAGATTCTTGCTGAGGAAGGATACGACGTCGTTGCGCAGGCTGCAGATGGTCAAGAAGCGATCGATTTGGCTCGCGAGCATGAACCTGATTTGATCGTGATGGATATCAAGATGCCACGCGTTGATGGCATTGCCGCAGCGACAGTTATCGCTTCGGAACGTATCGCCCCGATTGTGATGCTGACGGCGTTCAGCCAGCGCGAGTTGATTGAGCGCGCTAGAGATGCAGGTGCGATGGCCTATGTCGTCAAACCCTTTGGTCCGCACGATCTCGTACCTGCCATTGAATTAGCTCGGGCCAGGTTCGCTGAAATTCATGCGCTCGCGGCGGAAGTTGACGATGTGCGAGATCAATTGGCTACGCGCAAGGTGGTTGAGCGTGCCAAGTCGCTGATTCAAGAACAACTGGGTTTGAGCGAAGCCGAGTCGTTCAAGTGGATTCAACGCACCGCAATGGATTTGCGCATCGGGATGCGTGAGGTCGCACAAACGATCGTTGAAAAAGGCTTTACTTCTGGTACCTAAGTATCTGCTTGGTTACAGTTTCGTTAAGAAGCCCGGATTTTCCCAAATTGTGTCCCACATCACATGAATAACGCGGTAGGTTGGCGCAATAAAGTTCAGCTGCCCATGGTGGGCACTTGAGTGATGATACGGAGGATTCATGAAGCAATCCAAGACGGGTTTCCGGCTCGCGGCAGTTGCCTGCGCCGGCGCCTTGGTTCTCGCTGCCTGTGGCAGCGGTGAAAAGGAAGAGAATAAGGCAGATGACGTCGCCAAGGGCGACGGCGAGTTTGTCGTAGGTTCGTTGCTGCCTCAGACCGGTAGTTTGGCATTCCTCGGTCCTCCGGAAATAGCCGGCGTTAACCTCGCTGTGAAGGAAATCAATGACGCCGGTGGCGTTCTTGGTAAGCCTGTCCGCCACGTTGATGCAGACTCTGGTGACGCGAAGTCCGCGATCGCCCCTGCAGAGACCGACAAGTTGCTGAAGGCGAAGGCAGACGTCATTGTTGGTGCCGCCTCCTCCGGTGTGTCGTTGACGGTTATTGACAAGATTCTCGAAGCTGGAACTGTCATGATTTCGCCAGCCAACACGTCGACCGCCTTCGACGAAAAACCATATGACAAGCCCGACTTGTACTTCCGTACAGCTCCATCAGACGTGCTTCAGGGTGCGGTCTTGGCGAACTTGTTGATCGAAGACGGACGCAAGAACGTAGCGATCATGGCACGTCAAGACTCGTACGGCCAGGTACTCGCTGAGCAAGTCGAAAAGGGTCTCGAAGAGGCCGGTTCGAAAGTTGCAGTAAAGACTCTGTACAGCGAAGAAGCCAAGAACTTCGATACTGAAATCAGCAAGGTAGCTGCGGCAAAGCCAGACGCACTTGTTCTCATCGCCTTCGATGAGACCCTCAAGATCGTACCGGCACTCGTTGCTGAAGGTATCGGCCCGAAGGATCTTCCTGCCTACTTTGTGGATGGCAACACCGCCAACTACAGCAAGGACGGCGGCACTCCGCTTCCTGAAGGAATGGTCGAAGGCGTCAAGGGCACAGTTCCAGGCGTGGCGGCCCCAGACGGCTTCCAGAAGCGTTTGTTGGAAGTTGATCCAAAGTTGAGCGACTTCACCTATGCAGCGGAAGCATACGATGCAACGATCCTGACGGCGTTGGCTGCTGTTGCCGCCAAGAACGAATCGGGTGAAGCAATCGCTCTCGAGCTCCCTGGCATCAGCCAGGACGGGACGAAGTGCACCGGTTTCAAGGAATGTGCTGACTTGCTCGAAAAGGGCGAAGATATCGATTACGACGGACTCTCTGGTCCCATCGCATTCAGCGATTTGGGTAGCCCCACAGAGGCCTCGATCGGTATCTACCTCTACGGCAAGGACAACACCAACAAGGCAGTGAAGTTCATCAGCGGCAAGATCTGATCTAGGTCAGTTCATCCAGAGCGTGTGGCCCCGGTGCTTCCGGGGCCACACGTTTTTTATTGGTTTCGACGGATACTGCGATACGTTGTTCGCGAGGGAAGCGCCGACTGGACAATCAGTTAGTCAGGCGACAAAGCAAACCGGTACGCGGCCCTGAAAGCAACGCGCACCGGTTAGATCGAAGGTTGAAGCTTTTACTCCCCAGTTTCTTGGCCGAGCGTACCGAGATACAACTCGATCACCTTGGGGTCGTTAGCCAAAGCCCGACCGGTGCCGCTATATGCGGTTGTGCCTTGGTCCAAGACATAAGCGCGGTCGGCGATCTGAAGGCAGCGTCGAGCATTTTGCTCGACCATGATGATCGAGACTCCTGCTCGATTGATCTTGCGGGTTTGGACGAACACTTCATCCTGCATGACGGGGGAGAGGCCGGCAGATGGCTCATCGAGGAGCAAGACGGCCGGATCCATCATGAGTGCTCGACCCATGGCCACCATTTGGCGTTCGCCACCAGAGAGGTTCCCGGCGCGTTGTTTGCGCCGAGTTGCAAGTGTCGGGAACAAATCAGTCACGAAGTCGAAACGTTCCTTGAACATTTTGGGGGCTTGATAGCAGCCCATCTCCAGATTCTCTTCGATGGTGAGGCTAGGAAAGACGTTCTCAGTTTGAGGCACAAAACCAATACCCTTGGAGACAAGAACATCGGCACGTTGGTTGGTGATTTCCTCGTCCTTTAGCAGCACAGTTCCGCTGTGGATTTTGACGAGTCCGAAAAGTGCTTTGAGCAATGTCGATTTTCCGGCACCATTGGGGCCGATAATCCCGACGAGTTCGCCTTGTTGGCAATAGAGATCTGCACCGTTCAAGATATTGACGCCCGGCAGGTAGCCGGCAACGAGGTTATCTGCTCGAACGACGGCGCCTAGCGCATTCGCTTGATGCTTTTCGCGCTCGGTTTCGGGAGTGCTGGGAGCACTTGCTTCAGTCATGTGTTTCTCCATGGAGTTCTAAATGCTCGGGGGACTCTTCAACTTCGTCCAGATCCACGTCGTGGTGTGCACCCAAGTAGGCATCGATCACGCGCGGGTCTTTCATGACGGATTCAGGAGTTCCTTCGGCCACGATTTGCCCTTGCGCCATGACGATGACCCAATCGGAAATATCGCGCACCATGTCCATGTCGTGCTCAACAAACAATACGGTTCGGCCTTCATCGCGAAGCGACTTTACGTGGCCCAGCAGCGACTGTTTGAGAGCGGGATTAACGCCTGCCATGGGTTCGTCCAACATGATCAGTTCAGGATCTGCCATCAAAGCACGTGCCATTTCAAGCAACTTGCGTTGACCGCCGGACATGCTTCCGGCAAAGTCTTCACGCTTTGCATCGAGTTTGAACCGTTTCAGTAGTTCGTCGGCACGCGCGGTGATGTCGTCTTCTTGCTTCGCCCACAGTGGCTTAAATAGAGCCGCGAAGAAGTTCTCACCAACTTGGCTCGTGGCACCCAACCGCATGTTCTCAATGACCGTGAGTTTTGCCAGAACTTTCGTGAGTTGGAAGGTACGGACCATCCCGAGCCGGGCAACTTTAAAGGCTGCTTTGCGCTGTAGGGGAGTTCCGTTGAAACTCCAGGTTCCGTCATCGGGAACATCGAATCCGGTGAGCAAGTTGAAGAGCGTTGTCTTGCCCGCGCCGTTGGGGCCGATGAGTGCGGTAATTGCTCCGCGTTGAATCTCGACGTGAGCGACGTCAACTGCTTTGAGTCCGCCGAATGTGCGGACGATGTTGTCCCCGATCACGATGGGATCGTTCTTAGGTGAACCTGGCTCGTGGGCAACACCCTCAAAGGCCGAGGTCGTGCCGGTGGTGTTAGCGGGCATCGATCGCTATCTCCCTTCGATCTCCAAAAATCCCTTGTGGTCTGAAGACCATGAGGAGCATCAGTCCGATTCCGACAAGAACAAAACGCACCAAGCTGACTTCGGTTGAGGTGAGTACCCAGGTGGGCAAGAGCGGATCTGGCCCGTTCGTGAGTTGTCCAAGAATGGCGGAAATGCCTGACATAAGGAACCAGAAGATCATGGCGCCTATGACTGGGCCCCACACTCGAGCTGCGCCGCCGAGAAGCAGCGCGGTGTAGGCAAAGAACGTGATGTTTGTCGAGTAGTCAGACGGTACAACTGATGCTTGCTTGAGTGCTAGATAAAGGCCGGCGATGCCGCCGAAGATGCCGCCCAAAATGAGTGCCTGCATCTTGTATGCGAAGACATTCTTGCCGAGGGAACGAACTGCGTCTTCGTCTTCGCGTATTGAGCGCAACACTCGACCCCACGGACTGCGCATGAGCAGCCACGTGATGAGGACGCACAGGAGAACGAGTGCCCAGCCGACCACGGTTGACCACAATACAGAACGGCTGAACGAGACGAACCCTAAATCGAGGCCGCTCGAAAAGGGATTGAGGTCCTGGTAGGGCTGCGCAAATCCGGAGAGCCCGTTTGAGCCACCGAACGTGTCCACCATTTCGGCAGAGCCGAAGATCAAGCGGAGAATTTCTGCCGCAGCGATGGTGACGATCGCCAGATAGTCAGCCCGCAAACGCAGAGTGGGTATGCCGAGGAGGAGTGCCAAACCGATTGGGGCGATGAGCGCGATCGTTATTCCCAACCAGAAGGGAAGGTCAAAGGTAACAACGCTAACGGCGAGGCCATAGGCTCCGACAGCCATGAATCCTGCTTGACCAAAGTTAAGCAAACCGGTGTAGCCGAAGTGGATATTCAAACCAATCGCTGCGAGCGCAAATACGATTGCTTCGGGTCCAAGAGCTGCCGAGAAAGCGGCGTCGATAATTGTTCCAAAGTCCATAATTGGTCCTATCCGACTCGCTGTGCTTTACCGAGGATGCCTTGTGGCCGCACCAGCAAAATAATGATGAGAACTGCCATCGGGGCGACTTCCTTGATGGAGGTTGGGACGCCGAACATGGGCCCAACTTCCATCATGATTCCGATGATCAGCGAGCCGATGATCGCGCCCCAGATGGTGCCCAATCCGCCCAACGTAACCGCGGCGAAAATGAGTAGCAGCAATTGGTAGCCCATCATGAAGTTCACTTGGCTGTTGATTCCGAGCAAGACGCCCGAAAGTGCTGAAAGTGCGGCGCCAAGAATCCAGACGTTGCTGATGACACCGTCTACGCGCAGACCCGAAGATGCCGAGAGCGCTGGGTTATCTGAGACAGCGCGCATGGCTTTGCCGAGTCGAGACTTCGCGAGTGCAAAGGTCGTGAGGGCGATAACCAAGATCGACACGAGAATAATGCCGATCTCTTTGTCCGCCAGATTGAAGACTCCGAGATACGTACTCTTTGACTGCCTCGTCCATTCAGCGTAAGGCTTCGTTGAAGCGCCAAACAAATACTGGAAAACATTGCGCAAGGCGATGCCAAAGCCGATTGAGACGATCATCATCGCGATGACACCCGTTCCTCGGTGCCTGAGTGGGCGCCAAAGTCCGCGATCTTGGATCCAGCCGAAAAAGCCGCCGACGATCACCGACAGCACGGCGGCAAGAACAAGTGGAATTCCAAGCAAAACGTTAAAAGCCCACGCCACAATTGCGCCGAGCGCCACGAGTTCTCCGTGGGCGAAGTTCGTGAGGCCGGTGGTGCCAAAGATTAGCGACAGGCCAAGCGCGGCCAGGGCCATAATCAGGCCGAACTTGATCCCACCGACAGTTGCACTAATTAGTTGCTGGGACCGAGCCGTTGTTTTCACTTCAGTTCGATTTAACGGAAAGGCGACGTTCTGACCCATATCGAGTTTGACCGAGACTTTGAGTTCTTTTGTACCCGTCAATTTGACACCCGCGGGAAGCGTCTTGGTATCGAGCGTCACGGTGTAGTCGCCGCGGCCGGGAATTGCGATGGCGGCAACACCCATATCGTTACTAACGCCTTCGCCAATCGGGTCACCGCTAGCGGTATCGGCGACTCGAACGGTAACGCCAGGTACGGGGACAGGATCACCTGCTGCGTCCTTTTTGGCCTCGTCTATGAGTCGCACCCGGATAGCAGGTCCCGTTACTGGCGCAGGTTCGCTTGTCCCTGTGGGAACCGCAACAGCGGGGCTAGGCGACGGGCTTGCAGGGGTGGCACTCGCCGGGAAACCGAGCATGATGAGCACGGCACTGGCAAGAGCGAAGAGTGTTGCGAAACGTAAACGCACACTGTTCTCCTGTCGTATCAAGTTCGGCCACTGATTGTCTGTGGCAACACTTGAGCATAAACCAATGAGACGTTGGTCACTGCTCAATTCTGCTCGTGCCACTGTAGCGAATAAACATTTCTTACACATTTCCTGTTCTGGACTTCTGGTCTTCACGAGATCTGATCGGGACTACACTTAGATTTGGACATGTTCGATTGGTGTCCTGAACTCTCGGGCTTGATCAGTAGCGAGTTAAGTTGGGGAAAGTAGGTGTGTGCATGCTTGTTCGACCTTCAATTGAAGTTCGACCCGCAACTGTCGACGATGCTGCCGCGCTGGTAAATCTGTGGGCAGCAATTCGAGATGAAACTGCTCGCGAAGAACCAGAACTTACGCCGACGTCGGCGAGTGTTGCGAATCCTTCGGTAGAAGAAGCAGCGCGTGTCATCGAATTCAACGCGAATCGGCACGGTAGGCATGTAATTGTTGCGCTGATCGATGATCACATCATCGGTGTCGCAGGAACTGATGTCGTCACGTTTTCGATCATCGCCGAACCGAAAGTGCTTTTGCTCACCGACTTTCTCGTGCATCCCGATTTCCGTCGTCGCTCGGTCGGGGCTTCACTGCTCAAGACTGTCGCCACGCTTGCCGAAGCGGAGGGCTGTGGCGTTGTCGTTGCTTCTCTTCCGGGGATGGCCAAAGGGCCAAACCGCTACCTCACCAAGCTCGGCTTCAATCAGGTTGCTGTGTTGCGTGCAGTGCCAATTGACCGCTTGAATGCCCGTCTCGCGGCAAAGTCCAGCGGGTCAAGAGAAACTGGACGAATGGTGGCTGTCCGTCGTTCATTACGGCGGAGGTCAGCGACTTCGTCGGACTCCGCAGATGCACAGTCCTGAAGCATTAGGCTTCAGGAGTGAAACGCCTCTTACTCATTGACGGTCATTCTGTTGCCTACCGGGCATTCTTCGCACTTCCTGTAGATAATTTCGCTACGAAATCCGGCCAGGCTACGAATGCAGTTTTCGGCTTCACATCGATGTTCATCAATGTTCTTCGCGACGAGGCTCCAACCCACGTGGTCGTCGCATTTGATGTTTCGCGACATTCTTTCCGGACCGATGAGTATCCCGACTACAAAGCAACCCGTTCTGCGTCGCCGCCAGAGTTCAAAGGGCAAGTCGAACTGATGAAGGAGGTGCTCGCCGCACTCGATGTTGAATACGTGCAAGTTGAAGGATTCGAAGCCGACGATTTGATTGCGACGTTGGCGAGCAAAGCAGAGGCTGCAGGCTTCGAGGTTTTGATCTGCACGGGCGACCGAGATGCGCTCCAATTGGTTTCGGAAAAAACCACAGTGCTGTATCCGATGCGTGGGGTTTCGAACCTCGCACGCATGACGCCCGAAGCTGTTAAAGAAAAGTACGGAGTGTGGCCGCAGCAGTATCCCGATATCGCCGCCCTCGTTGGTGAGCAGAGCGACAACCTGCCTGGTGTGCCGGGAGTGGGACCGAAAACTGCGGCAAAATGGATCAACCTTTATGGGGGACTGCCACAGATTCTCGCCCATCAGGCGGAAATCGGCGGGAAAGTGGGCGACTCCTTACGTGAGCACGTGGCAGCAGTCGAACGCAATCGCCGACTCAACGCACTCGTTCGGGATGTGGGGATAGAACTGCACCCTGACGATGCCCAGATCGTTCCTGAGTTTGATCGGTCCAAAATTGACGAAGTGTTCGATGCTTTGGAGTTCTCTGCATTGCGTGACCGACTCTACGATCAATTCGCCACGACTGGCTCAACACCTGTTGTCGAGACGCGGGAGATCTCGAAGACCGCTCTAAGCCCTGATGGTGTCGCCACGTGGCTGGCGAACACTAAATCTGATCGTTGGGGTATTGAGTTCACAGGCTCGTGGGGCAGGGGGACCGGGTCTCTGGATGCTGTCGCCATCGCGCACGATGATGAAGCCGTATGGATCGATTGCACCACACTGACGGCGGAGGCGGAGAACGCGTTGGGAGCTTGGCTCGCGGACGGCGATATTGCCAAGGCCGTTCACGACGCTAAAGGGCCGTTGCTCGCTATGACGGCACACGGCTGGCGAATGGGTGGTCTTCAAGCAGATACGGCGATTGCCGCCTACATGCTGCGCCCAGACCAACGGGCATACGAGTTGGCTGATCTCGTGCGCGCCTATTTGGGCCGCGATATTGACACGAGCGATGCATTCGAATTGCAGTTGAGTTTCGACGTCGAATCTGACATGGAGCGCGTCATGGAGCGTGCGAATGCGGTACTCGAACTGTCTAGGGTGCTCGATGACCGCCTTGTTGAGACAAACGCGAGGCGACTGTGTGACGACGTCGAACTGCCACTTATTCAGGTTCTGGGCAACATGGAAATAGCGGGGATCACGGTCGACCTCGAGGTGCTGCACGGACTCGAGTCGGACTTTGGTAGGCGTGTCACCGCCGCCGCTGAGGCCGCCTACGATGCCATCGGCCACGAGGTGAATTTGGGCTCGCCCAAGCAACTTCAAACGGTGTTGTTTGAAGAACTCGACATGCCTAAGACGAAGAAGACTAAAACCGGTTGGACAACAGATGCGGAAGCACTCCAACAACTTTTCGAGAAAACACAGCATCCGTTCTTGGCACATCTGCTTGAGCATCGCGATGCGAACAAGTTGCGTCAAACCGTAGAAACTCTGCGCAAGACTGTGTGCGATGACTCCAGAGTCCACACCACTTTTTCCCAAACCACCGCTGCCACGGGACGTTTGAGTTCAAACGATCCGAACGTTCAAAACATTCCAATCCGAACGCCGGCCGGACGCCGGATCCGGGAGGCGTTTGTCGCGGGTGTTGAACATTCAGTTCTCTTTACCGCAGATTATTCGCAAATCGAAATGCGAATCATGGCCCACATGTCTGGAGAGGCAGACTTAATCGCTGCGTTTCGTGCTGGCGAGGACTTCCACACGATGATGGCCGCACAAGTCTTCGAATGCGACCCTACTCAAGTGGATTCCGAATTGCGATCCCGTATTAAGGCGATGAATTATGGCTTGGCCTACGGTCTCAGCGCCTATGGTCTAAGCCAGCAGCTGGCTATCAGTCCGCCAGAAGCGCAACGGTTGATGGACACCTATTTCGAGCGTTTCGGCAAGGTTCAAGAGTACCTACAGGGCCTGGTTGAAACCGCGCGCAAGACGGGGTTCACCGAGACGATCATGGGTCGCCGTAGATATCTCCCAGACCTGCAAAGCGACAATCGGCAGCGGCGGGAGATGGCCGAGCGGGTGGCACTCAATGCGCCCCTCCAAGGGTCGGCTGCAGATCTCATCCAAAGGGGCATGTTGAACGTAGCATCCGCGTTGGAAGCTGAGGGTTGCTCGTCGCGGTTGTTGCTTCAAGTCCACGATGAATTGGTGCTGGAAGTGATCGAAGATGAGCGTTCGCTGGTGCGAGATATCGTCATACGCGAAATGGAAGGGGCAGCCGATCTGAGCGTTCCGTTGTCTGTGTCCGTCGGCGAAGGCCCCAACTGGTTTGCGGCGGGGCATTAGTTCATCGATCAGAGTCGTGCGCAATAAATGCCTTGCCCAGAGCGATCGTCTACCTAGCGGGACTGCGTTGATTCAGGACTTTTCGCTTGGAGAATGGGGATCACCAGTAAGGCAAGTGCGCAC